>JBBQZT010000011.1:0-99578 GCA_038207455.1 Chloroflexia bacterium | reverse complement strand
ATGTTTGTTGTAACATAATAGTGTACCACCCCAGTCGGACTTTTACGACTGAAAAATGTGCCAGCTACGCCTTTTTCTGCTATGGTTGCCTTCTTTATTGGTAACGCAAGGCATCCCACGCAGAAGAGGTGGAAAGAGAATGACTACTGTGGAGCAACACGACACTATTCGCCAAATGTATTACAACCAGAATATTTCAGGTCGCCAGATCGCCAAAACTTTGGGCATCTCGCGCCAAACCGTCAGCCGCGCTATCGCCAACGATACCGCCCAAACTTATACTTTAACCAAACCCCGCGAAGCCACCAAACTGGGGGCTTTTCGCCAGCGTATCGCAGACCTTTTGCTCGAAAACAAACGTCTGCCCAAAAAGCAGCGTTACACCGCCACTAAGATTTTCCAAACCCTTCAAACAGAAGGTTACACCGGCAGCGAGTCCAGCGTCCAGGGCTACTGTGTCGAATGGCGACACGAGCATAAACGTCCGAATACCTTTGTGCCGTTACAATTCGAGCCGGGTCAAGATGCCCAGGTGGATTGGGGCTGCGCCCAAGCCGGCATCGCTGGAATTACCCAAACCGTCCAGATTTTTGTACTGCGCCTCAACTACTCCCGCAAGGTTTTCGTGAGGGCTTACCCTGCCCAAAAACAAGAAGCCTTTTTTGATGGTCACATCCACGCTTTCCGACACCTCGGCGGAGTGCCACGCCGCATCAGTTACGACAACCTGGCAGCCGCCGTTCAAATTCTGGCCGACGGTCATACCCGCGAAGAAAAACGAGCTTTTGTAGCTTTTCGTAGTCATTACCTGTTTGAAAGCCACTTCTGTACCCCGGCTCAAGGCCACGAAAAAGGTGGGGTGGAACACGCCGTCGGCTTCTCCAGACGTAATTTTATGGTGCCTATTCCCCAAGTGGCTTCTTTTGAGGAATTGAACGCGCATTTGCAACAACAATGTGATTTTGACGATAGACGCAGCCTGCGCGGACAGCCCGTCTCCATCGGCCAAGCTTGGGCTGCCGAAAAAACTCGGCTCCGTCCGCTGCCACTGCATCAATTTGAATGCTGTGTGACCAGGCAGGCCGCCCTTAATCCCTACAGCCAAATTGTGTATGACACTAATCGCTACAGTGTCCCGGTAGAAAAGGCCCGCTCCCAATTAGTGGTAAAAGCCTACCCCTTCAGGGTGGACATTTGGCACGGCTCAGAACTGCTCGCCACGCACCCCCGCCTGTACACTAAAAACCAAGATATATTTGACCCTTTGCATTATCTGGGTTTGCTAGAGCAAAGACCCGGTGCCTTCGACTACGCCCGTCCTCTCAAAAAATGGCAGGCAGGCTGGCCCGCCGACTACCACCTGCTATTGTCTCGCTTGCGCGAAAAGCTGCCCGAAGGTGGCCGCGGGGTCAAAGAGTTTATCCAAATTCTCAAACTCCATCAAAGCCACCCCGACGAATTGGTGGAACGGGCGGTCAGCCAAGCCTTAGCTTATGGTAGTTGTAATGTGGACGCGGTGACGCATTGTTTGCACCAGCTAACCCAACCCCAACAACTAACCCTGCCCCTCCTCGATCTGTCGGATAAACCGCATTTAGCCGCAGTGGGCAGCCAGCCGCTAGATTTACACGCTTATGAGCAACTCTTAGAAAGGCACGGGTAAAGTTAAAATGGCTACCAACCCTAACCAACAGCTTTTACTAGAAAGCTACCTCCATCAATTGCGGCTGCCAGTTTTCGCCCAGCAGTATCAGCCGCTGGCACTGGACGCGGCCCGCAGCGACTTGAGTTATGAACGCTACCTATTAGTGTTGGCCGAGGAGGAGGTCAAACACCGCGAGCGCAATAGCATCGAACGCAGCATCAAAAACGCGCATTTCCCAGTGCTAAAAGAATTGTCCGATTTCGATTTCGGAGTAATCCCCGCCTTACCCCGTCAACGCATCCTAGAATTAGCGGGTGGAGCCTACATCAGCCGGGCCGAACCGCTAATTTTGATCGGCAATCCGGGTCTGGGCAAGAGCCACGTAGCGACGGCCCTGGGGATAGCGGCCTGTCGGCAAGGCAAACGAGTACAATTTTACAACGCGGCGGGCTTGGTCAACGAACTGCTCAAAGCCCAGGCTGAGTATCGCCTGTCGCGCTTTATGACCCAAGCCCTGCGCGCCCAGCTGATCGTGCTAGACGAGTTAGGTTTTATCCCCTTCACGTCGAGCGGGGCGGCCTTGCTGTTCCAATTCTGCGCGGCCCTGTACGAACGAGTGTCGGTGATCGTAACCAGTAATTTACGTTTTGGCGAGTGGGGTAGCATGATGGGTGGGGACGAGCGGATGAGTGCGGCCTTGTTAGACCGATTGACCCATCGGGCCACGATATTAGAATTTGTGGGCAGTTCTTTTCGTTTACGTCAACAATTACAGCGTAATGAGGGGGCGGGGACGGCGATGGCAGCGGCCCCCGCCAATGTTTCCGTTTCCGCCAGTCTTGAAAGCGAAAGCTCGCCTGAAAGTAACCCTACCAGCACGGTGATAAATTAAGGTGGTTAAGTGACGCTTACCTCATCTCATCTCATCTCATCTCATCTTTGTGTGTGAATTTAGTAGCGTAGGCCAATGCCAAAAGTGACGCGGAGCCGAAAAAGAAAAGGAAAAGAAAAGGGGAACGACAGCCGTAACCGTGGGTGGTTACGGCTGGTCTGCGTTCGGGCCAAAGCAAGCTTTGACCCTCACTTGACCTATGAAAAAGAGGGGCGAAAATGCTGGAAGTGGCTCATAATTCGATTGTAAAAGAGCAGATGGTCAATATTTTAACAATTGAAAAGTGAGCCAGCAGGCAGGTGGCCCATAATTCAATTGTAAAATGGTACACAATTAAAGTATTAGAGTATGTGTGCTAGATTGGGAATGGCCCATAATTCGATTGTAAAATGGTACATATTTCACTTGACAAAAACAGCTATATAAACGGACAGGAATGTAAAGAAGGGATGAGGTGTAAAATGTCGCTCAAAATACTCCTGGTTTCAACTGAAAACCTTTGGATGCAGGCTTTACGCCAAAATTTGGAAAGCTTTAACAAAAAGACCGAAGTAACAACTATAGCCTTCGAGGACGTTTCACTTAAAGATATTAGCCGCAGCCTAAACAGTATGCGGCCAGATGTAATCTTGATGGCTCTTGGACTACTCGGAAACAATTTAAGTCTTAGCCGTAGCCTTAGAGCCAGTGGTTGCCAAACTCCAATTGTAATTATTAGCCCTAGCTACGCCTTGCCGCAGCTAAAGGAATTAACGGAAAGCGGTATTCAGGGCATTGTTTCTAGCTAGGTCAAGCTTGAAGAACTTGAAGCCAGTATTTATGCCGCAGCAGAGGCAGTACAATCCAACACGTTATGTGAGCAATATCAACACTTTGTTCAAATGCTACGTCCGTCTATGCTTAGACGACAAATGAACAAACGAGAAGTAGAAATATTGCAACTGGTAGCTCTTGACATGAGTGACCAGGAAATAGCTGACCGCCTACAGGTTAGCGTAAGAACTGTCAACAATCAATTAGCTTATATTTATGCCAAACTCGGAGTTAAGGGAAGAGCCGGAGCGGTTGCCGTCAGCTTTGCTAGAGGGCTGATAGGTTTGAGACCAACCGAATTTTTAGATGAAATTTAAGGTGAAACCGTCTGTTTCTTTTGCTTGATTTGAAGGTAATAATTTTTATCGAAAGGGGAAATTGTGATGTCAGAAGAAGTAGCGCGTCTAAATGAGGAAGTAGCTCAATTACAGGTAACTTTGGGCAAGCGTCTGCAACTGCGCTGGAAGTGTATATGATGTTGGAAGTGCTAAAGCACGAAGAGGCTAATCAAATTGCAACGCAGATTAACCAGATGCAAGGGCGGTTGTGGGAGGTGAGCAAAATATTTGTGGCGGCTTTGGCCGAGGCCAATCGGGAAGCCGGAAATCAACCGGTTTATGTAAAAGTTGATACAACCCGAAGCGAAGCCGTGTTTATGATAAATACCGACACATCGAACAATCAAGCCCAAAACAGGGTCATTAGAATTTAATATCAAGTGGAACAGGCGTACAAGCTTTGAAGTAATATCTCTACTTACACTTCTAGC
Source organism: Chloroflexia bacterium (assembly GCA_038207455.1). Classification (GTDB taxonomy): domain Bacteria; phylum Chloroflexota; class Chloroflexia; order Chloroheliales; family Chloroheliaceae; genus JBBQZT01. Next base: position 95,459 of record JBBQZT010000011.1, on the reverse strand, counting down.
TATTTTGATTTAGGTATAGATGGTATCTTCTCAAGTTCGTCGGGGTAAAGCCAGCTTTGCTGGCTAAGTTGAGGGTAAAATCATTAGCCTTGAGCTAATTCTCCCCTACTTATTGAGAAGATACTATAGATGATTAGGAAAGCAGGTAACAAAATTATGTTAGAAACAACACCTTTGCTGGAGGGCGTTCAACTGATTGAGGCAGGAAAAGATAAACATGATGATCTGAAAATCAAGGCCCGGACGGGTTTTTACAGCGGGCTATCAACTGCTGCAGCAGTATCTGATGTCGTCAACGCCGAGAAGTTAGCCTTTTTAAATCAGCTTGCAAAATTACCGGAAAAGACCAGACAGATAATTACGGATATTTTGCTAGTAGAGTTGCGTGACATTAACTCGGCGGAGAATAGCAGTGACGACAAAGCTGTACCGCCAGAGATACCAGGTTTTCCTAGAAGACTACCACCTGACGTGGCCCAAAAGGTATGGGAAGAAATATACAAGTCACTATTAGAAACACATTAGGAGGTTACTGCATTGAGCTTGAAATCACAATAACATTAAATAAAGTCGGGGCTTTTTTCTTCTTAAAATAGGGCAGATTGCCAAAAATAGGCTAACAAATGTTAGTCCTTAACTGTTACACCCTATTGCATTGGTACTGAGCCGTTGCAAACCTGAGAATCGCAAACCCTTCGACAAGCTCAGGGTGACAAGCGGGTCAACTTCAGTGCAACTAGGTGTAAGTTGGCCTTCCCCAATTACCACCTGTAAATATTTATGAGTCACTTGTTATGATCATCATTCGCTCCTACCAGTTAGAAGAAGAATTGGGGCTTACTACTTTGTGTGAGCTACACCTTGTTGGGTGAAAGCCTACCGCCCGAAATTGTTCCAATGTTTGCGGAACCCCAAGGGGCATCGGCTTATCCACTGCGCTTAAATCCAGAAATTCTTGACTACAGGCGGCACATTCCACTAGATGTTGCAACAAGCGGTCTTGCTCCAACAAAGTCATAGCGGCGCGGCTAGTTGGGTCTAAAAAATCCAGCAACCCGGCTTGAGCAGTTTCGCAACTGATACCACCGGGTAGGTACTGTTGAGATTGTTCAGGGTTTTTAGAAGCTAAGGTTTCCAGGTAACGCAAAGCCGCCTCGAATTCGGCTGGGGTGGCTTGCCCGGCGGCGTATGCTTTTAAGATAGCCAGCACCTTGTCTTTATCCATAATCAGATTTTTGTAATAAATTAATCGTCGCCCAAACCGGAAAATGTCTGCCAGTGGCGGCGTACTAACTTATGGGCCTCGTAACGCATATTATACACGTCCGTTAGCTTAACTCCCAAATGTCTGGCGATCATAGCGTCCGACCAATCTAAAAGGTAGGTGGCAATAATAATAAACTGATATTTAGAGCCGCGTTTGGTGGTTGTCTTTAACTGACGGACACGTTCCAGGAACAACTGCTGGGTTTCCCGGCTCAAAACCAGCTTTTCTGGGTCATAAGTATTATCGGCCAACTTATCTTCAAACGGGTTTTGGCTGTCCAGGCTGGGATTTAGATGCGGGTTCGCTATTTCGCCATTAGCCTTGCCTTGCCAGTTTTTAACTTCATTTGCAGCCGAGGCAGTGTTGTTGTAAAGACTGACATAGTCGGGGGGCGAAATTGCTTTATCCCGATAATAGCTTTGATAGGCACGATGAGCAATCTGGCGTGTCCAATGCAAGAAAGAGGCGGACGAACGAAGCTTGTTGTCGCGTAATTCCACCAAGATGGTGGCAAGACAATCATTGGTCAAATCATAAGCTGTTTGTTCATCCTGATTTAGCTTGAACCAAAGGTAACGATACAAATATTTGCTTAACCAATCATAGGCAGTGTTATGTAGCTGTTCGTTCTGACTTTTGCAATGCTGGTAAAGCCGCTGGTTAACCAGGCTCAAAGCTATTTCGGTAGGTTTGGCCTGGCCTGACTGTTCTTTCGCTAATTCCAGCTGTACCATTTGCTCAAGCTCGTGTGCAGTTATCAAACCACTATACTCCGGCCCGTTTAGCCGTAAGTTGCTCAATAACTTCTGTATCGCGTCGGTAATAAGCTTAGTCGCCAGTTCTTGCGGAGCTACGCCTGGGTTTTCAGTTTTTTTAGAGGTAGCCATAACATGAAATCCTTTTTGCCAATAGCCGATTCAAGCGGGCGTGCCATAGCATCAATACTTAGACTTGCCCATGAGCTCGGTTCTTCCAAATAAAGTAATTACCGTAATTACCTATGTTATAGCTGAAATACGTTTCTCAAATCATTTTATTAAATGCCTTTTAAATGGCACTTCAGATGATGAAGGTAGCACCCCAATAAAGTGTGAAAAGTAGGTAAGCGGGGTTAGTGGGGTACTACCGCTGATGAATATATCAGGGTAGAATTAATGTATCATCTCAAAAGGTAGGGGCGAGATTTATCACGCCTCATGCGCGTCAATTTAAGTTCAATCCAGTAGCTACTTTGCTTAACACTAAGTAAAAACGGGTGGCTACCACTCAAACTTAGACCCACATAATTCCGAATGGTTAAGCTTACCGCCCATTTTGGATAGAATTGGCAGTCCGCTTCTACCAAAGTTGGCTCAAAATGGTGATTAGCGGTCAGTTCAGCCTGAAATTTAGTTAGCCATAAGCTAAAAGATACTGCTACTTGAACCGCACTAGATTTAAATTGACGCGCATGGGCAGGCCCCCGTGCCTACCCCTACGCTTTGAGAAGATACGAAAAGATATGATCCCGGAAAAGAAAATTAACGCTCAACGGCTAACAACCAATTTGGTGCTATAAGTAAGCATAGCCTCGCCCGCGTCGTGCCAAGCGGCCGTATCGCTGGTGATTAGCTCTGGTTGCAAACGACCCGAACTCACCAATTCCAGAATTTTGGGAGTAACTGCCCGCGAGTGTACCCGGCTGGTTTTGAAGGTCACGCCCGTAGTGTACATTTCCAGCAGGGGCAGGGTGACAGGCTTAAAATATATAGCCGTACTGGTGCAAGTTCCCCCTGCCTCAGTGGAGCGCAGAGTGCTTACCAATCCGTCCGGGTGTGGCCCGGCATCTACCGTAATCGCATACGAGCCGAAGCGTTTGGGCCACGTCGCGCTCAATTCTAACGGGTTCGCCCCTAACTTTTGGGCCAGTTCGAGCCGGGCCGGGTCTTTGTCCACATAATCAATTTTGCCAGCGTGCAGAGCCTGAGCAATCGCCACCGCGTATAAGCCAATACTCCCGCTCATCGCCCCGCCCACAATCAAGACCGACGCGCCGGGCATTTCTTCCAGATATGGCCCGACAGCCCGCCACGCATCGGACACATTATCGCTGGCACTGGCGATGGTGGCGAGCGCGATACCAGTGGGAACGGGCATCAGCATAGCTTCGGCAAAGGGAACCCGCACCAAGTCGGACAGCGCACCGCCCCATTCTCCGCCCAATGGAGCCAACCCGTACATAGCACCTGCTCTGACCGTCGAACACGACCCGGTTAAACCGTGTTGGCAACGCTGGCACGTCCCGCACGAAATCTGGAAAGGTACTACCACCAATTGACCTACTTTGACATTCTGCACGTCAGAGCCGACCTCTACCACTTCGGCCACAAATTCGTGTCCAAAGGCGAACGGCCCAGTTTGCCAGGGGGTATGCCCGTGTACTACCGCTCCGTCCAAATCGCAACTGGCGACGGCGACTGGCCTGACCAATGCTTCACCCGGCCCTTCTAGTTGCGGCTCCGATACTTCTTGCCACTCAAGCGGGTGGTTCGGCTTGATAAAGGTCAATTGCTGCATTTTGTATGTCCTTTCTATGTATCATCTCAAAAATTCGGGGTGTAGGGGCGAGATTTATCGCGCCCACAGGCTCACTACGCACCATCAACACGGGCGCGATAAATCTCGCCCTTACATTTTGTGATAATACCTTTCTTTCGGCCTTGAAAAAATTATTTAACCTGTTTGTTTTTGTTCGGCGTGGTTGTCCATAAATCTTTGAAATAATAGCTCAAAAGCAGGAACAGTAAGCCAAAACCCAGGAATAACAGCACCCGCCAGCCCGTTTCTACCAGTACCAGGTCTATCAGGAACAATTTGGCAACCACCAGTAACAAGGTAGCCAGGCCAAACTTGAGCGGCAAATCGCGTTTGAATAGCCACCCTGCCACTAACAAGACCAGCGCGTAAATGCCCCAGGATAGCGTGACAAAACCGTTGCTATTAGGAAGCAGGGTCAGTTCTTGCCATAGCCAGCCCAGCAAAGCGAGATGGGCGAACAGCCGATAACCCAGCACTACTTCTTTATACTTTGCCATCACCAGATACGACGCTCCAAAAGCGGCACCGATAAAAATCAGGTTGACTAATTCGGCCCAATTGAAGCTCGTATGCTGGTTCGGGTAGCCCGTATCGTACAAACGTACCACCACCCAATAGGCCAGACTCGCAAACAAAAGATGCGCTGCCACCGCCACGTTGCTATCGTTAAGCCGGGCTGCTACCAAAAGCAAGGCCAGGGCTTCGGCGGTCAAGGTCAGTAGTAATACGTTGTCTTGCAACAGCAATGTAAAGGCGATGGTTAGAGCTAACACGCCCACAGCAGCATGAACATAAGCCAGCTTTTGGTATTGCAGGCTCAAGCCCCAGGTGGCGAAAGCATACAGCAAAGCCGCGCTCAGCACCAGCCAGCCCGCGTTCTGCTGTGTCATCGTCCAGAGCGAAGCGGTAAAACTCAGGCCCAGCAGAGGGGCAAGCAAAATCATCAGATTGACCCAGGTTTCGGTCATATCTAAAGGAGGTCTATGCGGGTCTATAACAAAATTTCGCATTGGGCGCGGCCACCGAGCCGGGTCACGCGCTACCAAAATTTCGCGCAACATGGGTAGAGCGGCGAAAGCCAACCAGCCAAAGCTAAAAGCCGCCTGCAACGCTGTTTTGTCCGGCGCGGTGGCGGTTGAGCCGAACCCGTTTGCTTGGGAAAGACCGATAGCAAATACCAGCCATGTTCCCACGAAAGTCGTCCAGAGTAGAGTCAACCAACCTCGGCTTAGATAAATAGAGACGGCACCCACCAAAATGACGCAAGTGTAAAAGGCCAGCCCGGTCAAACTGCCCTGCCCCTGGCTCAACACAAACGGCGTAGCCAGCCCCCCAATCACCCCAATCATGGCTAAAACCATCTCGTCTTGCCACAACGATAGAGCGAAAGCCAGCCCTGTTACCCCCACCATCGCCCCGAAAGCCAGCCAGTAGGGGATTAGCTGGTAGAGTTGGAAAGCCGCAAAGATGCTGATGTAAAAGGCGGCTACTCCACCACCCATCAGCACCCGACCAAAATGAGGGCGGGCAGGTTGGGTGCGTAAACCGAAGCCCAACAAAGCGCAGCCGATACCCATTCCAATCAGCACGCGCAGCAGAGGTGTAATCCAGCCCTGGTCAATCGCATACGAAAATAGAAAAGCCAGCCCCAACAACAGTAACCCAATCCCGATTTTGTTAAGCCACCACTCGCCATCGCGGGCCAGGTCAAAGCTTTTGCGTGCAGGAGCGAACGGGGCGGCGGACATTGGGTACGGCGGCGCGTAACCTGGCTGGGGGGCGTAGCCGGGATTATAATAATTGTAGTTGGGGGCGGGGGCTGACGCAGCGAAAACCTGGTTAGGGTTTGGTTGGAACGGGTCAGCTTGATAAGCTGGCAGCGGTTGGGCTGGCGACTGCATTGGATTGGCATAATAATTCGGCTGGAAGATTGGATAAAAAGGTTGGACTGGCGTAGCCGAATTGGGCGGTAGCGGTGTTTGCGTCGCAGGTGCAGCACTAATATTATTCTCCGGTGGTGTGGCGATACCGAACGCGGCCAGAGTTTTGGACATCTGCACCTCACGGTTTTGGAGACGGACTACCTCGTTTTCTAGTTTCTCGACCCGCTTCGCCAAAAACAAAACGTTATCGGGCTGTTCGCTCATAATTTTCCACTCCGTTTTGCAATACTACCCTTCTAGCCAGATATTGGCCCTTGAGTAGCAGCTATATTTGTAACTTTCAAGCTTATTATAAGCAAAAAAAGCTGCCAAATACATAGCAAAAGCTGCCAATTACTGTATTGCTGCCCCAACTTCTGGTATCATCTCAAAAATGCGTGGGTAGGTGCGAGATTTATCCCGCCCATACCTTTTGAGATGATACAACCTCTGCTATATGTGGGTTTATCACGTGAAACCCCATTTGACCGCTCCTTAATGAAACAACCCCTTATTTCTTCGTGTCTTTGTATTTGTAATTGAAGGTTATAATTTGCGAAAATTTGTAACAAATCGCAAGTGGCAAGCGTATATAAAGGGTAAAGCAATGGTCTTTTTAGTGCTTTTGGAGAAAAATATTATGGTAAAGAAGTACGCGGGCGTGGGGCTTTTGATGGCCCTGATGATGAGCCTGTCCATCGTTTTCGGGGCGTGTGGCGATGTAACGGCTACACCTGCGGTCAATCCTACGACGGCTGCCGTTAAAGTTCAGACGCTTGACAGCCAGAGCGTGCCGATAGGAGTTAGTAGCTCGTTGGCTGTCGCTTTTCCGGCTACTACCCAAGTTTATCTAACCCTTAACACCGATAGTAACAGCGAACAAGCCCTTAGCTTCCAAAAGTTGGTGGCTTATTTGGGTAATATTCCCGAAGTTAAAACGGCTTTGGGCAGCGTAAATGTTTTCAAGTCGTTGGGCCTGGGCAGCTATGATACCGATGTTAAGCCCTGGCTCGGTAAGGAATTTGGGGTGGGGGTGACCGACGTTTCCGCCCTAACTGCGCTTTTGGGCGGCGCAACCAGTATGTTGGGCAATATGAGCGGTAGCAAAAGCGGCGGCAGCGTTACTCCGGGTAGCACTGGCGGCAGTAACAGCCAGGCCAATCCGATGGCTCTGTTGGGTGCGCTCCAGAACTTGCCCCTTTTGGTGGGTGCAAGCGTGACTGACCGTGCCAAAGCCGAAGATTTTGCCAGCAAACTTTTGGGCAAGCTGGGTATGGGTGGCAGCCCCACCAAAACCGATTACAAAGGTACGTCCCTCTATACAGTGACGGGCTTTTTGCCGCTTACCATTGGTGTGAACGGTACAGAATTTTTGCTTGCCAGCAGCGACACCGCCGTTAAAGCCGCGCTTGACCGCACCGTCGGGCAGGGTCTGGACGGTAACGCCAAATTTAAACAGATTGCCAGTAAACTACCGAGTGGCAACCTGGGTTTTGCGTATCTGGATAGCCAAAGCGTGATCGGGGCGGTTTTAAACAACCCCACCGTGCAGCAGCAGCTAAAATCTTCCGGCAACGCCAGCACTATCGCTAACGCGCAGTACGCCGACAGTATGGGTCTGACTTTTAGCACCAATGCCGAAGGTTTGCTGGTCAACAGCTATAGTATCTTGCTGCCAGACAAAGAGAGTGCCGAGGTCAAGGCTATGCTATCTCGGCCCACCAACTCCAGCACGATTTTGAAAGCACTTCCGGCCAGCACTTTCGGCTTTGCCAATGCCCAAAACGGCAGCGATAGCTACGCCTCCTTTATCAATACTATCACCAGTATGGGCAGCCAGGGTCAGTCGGTGTTGGACGCAATCAAAAGCTTTGAGGAAAACAGCGGACTCAGCGTCAAAAACGATGTGGTCAGCTTGTTCAAAGGTGAGTCGGCCTTCTTTGTCAATAGTCAGTCCCAAGCTGACCACCCCAAAGATTTGCCCGTAGGTTTGGGTCTGGTAAGCGCAGTCACGGACAAAGCGGCTGCTCAGGCCAGTTTGGACAAAATCGCGGCGGCCATCGAGAAAGCGGCCAACGCCAACAATACCAGCACTCCGCTCAAATTTGAGAGCCGCACCAGTAACGGTGTCACCTTCAAAACGGCGGGCGTTCCCAACACCAGCAGTACCTTTATCAGTCTCGGTGTGGCCGGAAACTATATCTTTATGAGCGTGGATAATCAGGCCGCCAGCCCGGTGCTGACTGCGACGACAGGCGGGGCGAATTTTGTAACCAGCCCCAACGCCGCCAACTTCACCAAAACCCAAAACTGGTTGGTGAGCGACAATCAGGGCTACGCTTATCTGGATATTCAACAGGCGTTCGGGTTAGTTAGTGCTTTGCCCGCCAACCAGCAGAGCCAGGTTAAACCATTTCTGACCAACCTGAGCCAACTCAAAGCGGTAGGTATGGCTTCGCACGCGACCACAACGGAAAGTAGCAGCAGTCTTTTCCTGTACTTTCCAGTCACGAAGTAGCTTACAATTTTAACTAGGGAGTTGTGCTAGTTACAGGTTTTGTCACGGCCCGCAGGCACCCAGGGGGTACCCGGAACGGAGGCTCGGCTGCGTGAAGCATCTGTTCGGTTGGCGGAATTTTGAACAGACCCTTCCTTCGTCAGCGTGACAATGCCTAACTAGCACAATTCCCTAACTATTAACTGTTCAGATTTACCTGTTATAACGAAGAAATGATAGTCATATATTAGGAGTAAAGTGATGAAGACCGCCCTTGACCCTAAAACTACCTATATTCAACTGACAGACGGGCCGGAAGTGCGACCCATCGAGTTAACGCCGGATTTTTGGGAGCAAATCGGGAGCCGCCTTGATTTGCAAGAGGGGCGGCTTATCACCACTTTTCACCAGAGCGACAACTGGACAAGTTGGGAGATGCACCCAGCAGGCGAGGAAGTGATTCTTCTCCTATCAGGTGCGGCTGACCTTGTGCTAGATACGTCAGAGGGCGAACAAACCGTTCCACTTAAGGCGGGCCAGGCTTTTATCATTCCGCAAGGCTACTGGCATACCGCCCGCGTCCACACACCCGGAGACATACTGGTTATTACACGGGGGGCAGGCACACAGAATCGTCCGCTTTAACCTTAATTTGCAAGCGGCGCGTCCCTACGCCCGTGTGGTTGAAACCTTCTCCGCATCACGGGGCTGCGCCGCTTATAAGTTTTTATCCAACTTTGAACTTACCGCTTATAAAAGTTAGGGCGCGTCTTCGTCTTCCAGGTCGGGTTCACGCCACCAATCGTAGCGAGCCTTTTGCTCTAACACTTCCAGGTCGAACAGTTCGTTGACCGTGAGCCGAAAGCCCGGTATCACCGGGGCTGCGTCCAGCACATCGTCACCACGCAGAGTGAAGGATTTCCATTCGGGCTGCCGATATTGGTGTACCTCCTCTTTGGTCAGGTCAACAATCCAGAGCAGACTGACCCCAAAACGCTGATAATCTTCCAATTTCTGTAGCCAATAGTTATCAGAGTCCTCGTTGTCGAGTTCAGGTGGCAGGGGATAATCAAATTCCTTGATATAAGGTTGGTTCATAAACTCGATAGCTAAATCGGGTGGTACAGTAATGTAGTCAAATTCAGGGTCAACTTTTTTATTGCGGCCCGCCTTGATATAGGTTATGGACGCAGAACGCATAGTGGCTGCTTCCAGGTCATTGTCAATCAAATAGCCCACTTTGCCCCAGCCCTCGGCCAGATGGTAACGGGTGGCGTAACCCCTGATGGCCTGATCCAGAAAATTCTCGACCCAGCCTTGCAAGCTACCATAGAACGGGATGCGCCGCACCGTCACTTTACCCTTGACTAATTCGGAGCGTTTGTACATATCATCGCTATATTCGCGTATTGCCGTTTCCAATCGCATATTTTACCTCCTTTTGTAGAGATTATGCGGCGGCGTACTCCACCGCGTTCAGAAAAATCCTCAAACCTTCGCCCGGCCCAACACGGCTGCCTTCCGGTCTTTCGGAACGCATCCAACGAGGGTCAGTCAGGGTCGTCACAAAGCGTTCGGGGTGTGGCATTAGGCCAAAAACTGTGCCGCCCTCGTTGCAGATACCTGCCAGCTGGCCGTCGCTGCCATTCGGATTGTGTGGATAGTCGGGCAGGTTTCCGTCCGTGCTAATATATTTGAAGACGCTACGGCCCGCCGCTTGCATCTGGCTCAGGGTGGCGGCTTTGTCCGGCCCGCCCACAATCAAACGCCCCTCGCCGTGCGCGACGGGTACGTGCAGCCGCTCGATGCCCTGTGTGAACAGACATTTGTTGTGGTTGACATTTTCCAGCCAGACCCAGCGACATTCAAACTGGCCCGACTTGTTGGCGGTCAGGGTTACGTTACCCAGCAGCCCCGCCTTGACCAGTACCTGGAAGCCGTTGCAAATCCCCAAGACTGGCTTGCCCGCTTCGACAAAACGACTGAACGGCTCTTTGAGGCGATAAATCAAATCGTTCGCCATCAACTTACCCGCGCCTAAGTCGTCACCGTAAGCAAAGCCGCCTGGTATGCTCAAGATAGCATAATCGGCCAGCAGAGTAGGCTCGGCAATAATTTCGTTGACGTGGCGCAAATCCGGGACGGCTCCCGCCTGCTCCCAGGCCGTGACCAATTCCGCGTCGCAATTTATCCCGGCGGTGCGTAGTACCAGCACCTTGACTTTCTTTTGTACCATTTTTGCTCCGAGTTGTCAGTTAAAACCAAAGTAACTATCTACAAGCGTTATTTAAAGAGCGCGTTCAATTTCAGCTTAAAGCCAGGCAACACGTTTTCGCCGTCCAGTTCGTCCTCGCGGTTGAGCAAAATTATGTCGTCGCTCCCCGCATGGTGGACTACCACGTACCTGTCTGCCATAAAAATAGACCAGATTAAGCCTACGCCAGACCGTTTATAAATCTCAACTTTGTCCCCAATGCGTTCTAAGGTATCGCTGGGCGAATTAATTTCGGCCACCAAATCTGGAATAGTCGGGACAGGCCCATTAAATACGTCCGGCACGCGCCCGGTTTTGACAAAGCCTACGTCGGGTATCAAGTAGTTGGACTTTCGTTTCTTTTGGTTGCCTGCATCTGCGCCAGTATCATCTTTAAATTGAAAAGGCGCATCAGTAAATACCCGACCTAAGTTATTCGGTAAGATATGAGCGGACAGATAGAAACTTAATTTGCTCATAATTTCGCCGTATCTGCCACTCGGCCCAGCTGAGTCGGATTTATCTTTTTCTACAATCACTCCGTTGATTAACTCGTACTGCACGTCGTCAGCGTTTCGTTTCAGCCAGGCATAAAACTCCTCAAGAGTATAATAACGCCCTTCGTTTTCGTCGGTTGTTTCTAACGGTTCAATTGTGATTGTCATACTTTCCCTCTTTGTTTGACTGAAAACTGGAACTGTCTACTGCTCACTAACCAGGGGTGTTTGCCAGGCTGCTTTCAGTACAGCGATGTGCTGACGCAAAACGGTAGCCGCCGCCAGACCACTCACCACAAATTCGTCACTCTCCAAAACCGTACCGATAGGCTGGCAGACTACGCTCGCCATCGCTTTCTCGAAGGCGACTTGCTGATGTGGTTCAATCTCGGCCAGAAAACGCGACGGACTTTCGCTAAACAAAACGGCGGCATTGGTGCGGTCTGCCTTCGGCCCGGCGTAGGGGACGTGTAACAAGTCCAGGCGCATTCCAAAGCCCCCCGCGATAGACATTTCGGCGGCGGCGACAGCGAGACCACCTTCTGACAAATCATGGCAACTGACGACTAAGCCTGTCTGGATAGCGCGACTCAACTTTTGAAAAGTTTTGAGAGCCGCCGCCGCTTCGACTTTGGGTACGTCACCTTCCACTTGCCCGTGATATTTGGCGTAGAAGCTGCCGCCTAGTTCGGGTTTGGTGCGACCCACCATATACAGCAGGTTGCCGGGCCGTTTTAAGTCCATCGTGATACAGCGCGTTACGTCTTCGATTACGCTGATAGCTGAAATCAATAGCGTGCCGGGTATCGCCAGTCGTTGGCCTGTCGTCGGGTCGGTAAATTCGTTGTTGAGGCTGTCTTTACCCGAAATAAAAGGGAGGCCGAAAGCCAGACTTAAATCACGGCAAGCCAGAGCCGCGCGGGTTAGCTCGCCCAGGCGGGCTGGAACGTTCGGGTTGCCCCAACAAAAATTGTCCAGCAAAGCCATGTGGCTCAAATCGCCCCCGACGGCTATAGCGTTACGGATTGCCTCGTCAATCGCGCAAGCCGCCATATAATAAGGGTCAAGCAGACTATAGCGCGGGTTGATGCCGTTGCTGATGACGATGCCCCGGTTAGAATTGGCTAAAGGGCGCAAAACCGCCGCGTCGCCCGGCCCATCGCTGTTCGCGCCCACCATCGGCTTAATAATAGTCTGACCTTGTACTTCGTGGTCGTATAAACGCACCACGGACTCTTTGCTGGCAATGTTGGGGTCGGCCAGGATTTTTAGCAAAACGTTGCCGTAACCCTGGTAGGGACGATGATGTTCATAGTGGGCGCGTTGTTGGGGAGGACGCGACTCGTGGGCTTGCCAAACCGCCTCCAGGGTGCGGCGTGGCAAACCTTCGTGCAGAAACTCCATCTGCAACTGCCCAATCTGGTTGCCTTCGTAATTGAGCGTTAGCAAACCATCGTGGGTGAACTCGCCCATATCGGTAGCTTCGACTTCCTCAATTTGACATAACTCCAAAAACGCCGTTATATTAGCGGGCGGAATTGCCAGCAGCATTCGCTCCTGAGCCTCGCTCAACCAGATTTCCCAGGGTTCAAGTCCGGCGTATTTGAGCGGCACACGCTCAAGCTCGACGCGCACGCCCGTATCCTTGCCCATCTCTCCGACTGCGCTGGACAGACCGCCGCCGCCACAATCGGTGATGGCACTATACAGCTTTTGGTCGCGTGCCTTGAGCAGCAAATCCAGGGTTTTCTTTTCTACAATGGGGTTGCCGATTTGAACCACACTTCCGGCGGGGTTGCCACCCTCGCCGCCCAATTCAATCGAGCTAAAAGTTGCGCCGTGTACGCCGTCACGTCCGGTGCGCCCACCAATTACCACCACTCTATCGCCGGGTTGTAGATTGCGCGGGTGCGAACCGTGCGGAGCAAGCCCCACCGTACCGCAAAACACCAGAGGGTTTGCCAGATAATCACGGTCAAACAAAATCGCCCCGTTAACCGTCGGGATACCCATTTTGTTACCGTAATCGCGCACACCGTCCACCACACCCCGAAAAACACGGGCAGGAGGCAGCACATCGGCTGGTATTTGGGCGGTGGGCGTATCCGGCAAGCCAAAGCAAAACACATCCGTGTTGGCAATCGGTTTGGCTGAGACCGCCATCACGTCCCGAATCACGCCGCCCAAACCAGTGTTCGCGCCTCCAAAAGGTTCGAGTGCGCTAGGGTGGTTGTGGGTCTCGGCCTTGAAGGATAAATCGTGTGCGGCATCGAAGGCGATAATTCCGGCGTTATCCACAAAAGCCGACACAATCCAGGGTTTAGCCAGTTGCTCGGTGGGAGCGGCGATACATTCTTTGAACAAACCGTTGATAGTTTGGCTGGCCGTTTCCTGGCCCGCTACGTCGTATTGGCGATAATTAATCTGGGCCTTGAAAGTTTTGTGGACGCAGTGTTCACTCCAGGTTTGAGCTAATGTTTCCAGTTCGATGTCGGTGGGGTCGCGCTGCTGTTGTTTGAAATACACCTGGATTGCCTGCATTTCAGTCAGATTAAGAGCCAGCAAACCTTCCTGGGAAATTCGTAACAACACCGCGTCGCTGGCATCACGCATCGGGATAATGCGTACCTGGCCCTGGGCGGATTGGACAAAGTTGAACTGTTGGTCAACAAAATGGGCCAACGCTACGCTATCGAAAGCGTCCCTACTATAGGCCACAAAATCCTGCACCAAATCATTGATGAGGGCGCGGCGGGCAAAAGTAGTGATTTGCGTCGGGGTGGGGGCGGTCTCGAAAGACAGGCAATACATTTGGGCGGTGCGGACGCGGCGTAGGACAGGGGCATTCTGGTCAAAGACCACACCATAACCGCGCAAAGCACTTTCGCCCACTGCGTCGGTCACGCCGGGCCGATACACAGTCACGATTATTAAATCCAGTGCGCTATCGGTGCGAGCCATCGCCAAGAGTTCCAGAGCCGGGCCGACCTGAGCCGTCTCGATTACCGGGTCAACAAAAAGTTTGGCGGCTGCGTCCTGAGCCGTTGCCAAAAGCAAAGCGGCGGGTGCATCGTCGGCGAAGTCCAACAGGTATAGCGGGTGCTGCTCCAACTTGAGCGGGGCGGCCTCAAATACCTGGGCCGCTTCGTGTCGCAACCGCACCGTTTGGGGATTGCTTTCTGGCTCGCTGGCGTGTAGCGCGTTGGTAATTTCGATAGCATATAACATCTTAAAAACCCTTTTCTATTTGGGGTTTGCCGCTATTTAGTGGCTCTGACGGAAGCTGGCTTCTTACTATCGGCTCAAGCAAATCAGCCAGCCCTTCGGGAAAAATCACCTCATCGGCCTGCCGTATTTCAGCCACCCTCCACCAACGATAGCCGCGAATAGTCTCTTTTTCGTCCTCCAAAAGGTTGTCCAGGCTGACCTCGTTATGTCTCACCTGCACCAGGAAGTAGCGTTCCTGGAAAAGCACACTTTGATCCATGAAAGTACCCACACGTTCGAGTTGCCAGATGCACGGCCCAATCGTCTCAGTATAGCCCGTTTCCTCCCACAGTTCGCGTTGAGCAGCTTGTTCAAAGCTTTCGCCCACCTCCACCCCACCACCAGGTGTTACCCAACATCGCGGCAGTGTGGGACTGGTCTTCTCAATCCCGAAGGTTTCCTCCAATTTGAACAATAAAACTCTTTGCTGCGCGTCCAGCACAATCAGCCGAGCCGTGGGACGTATCTTCATTTCCTCTTCCTTTTTGGCAAAATTATAGCACAGGCCCGGCCTTGCTGTTTACAGCCCCCAAAGGATTAGAGAATCAATAAACAGGTTTAGCTTGTATCTAAATATATTGGCTAATATCAATTAGACATCACCAGAGCTAAAATATATACCACACAATTAATGGCGCATCTTGGATAAAATCCCGTTCTCCCTCGATTTGTGTATGTTTCCCGGCCCCCATTATCTGCTTTGGTAGTTTTGGGTATCATCTCAAAAATGCGGGGTGTAAGGGCGAGATTTATCGCGCCCGTTTTGATCGGGAAGTATTACCGTTGGAGGGGCGATAAATCTCGCCCCTACCTTTTGAGATGATACGGCTTTGGTAAGGTGTGGTATAGATGTTTCACTTAAATCTGTTTTCCATTACAGCTTCACCCGAAAAAATCGAATCGCCTCTAAATATCTGGCTAACCCTGCTCATAGTGATAGTTGGGTATGGCTTGTTATATTTTTATTTGTGGGTTAATCGCACGCGCTTGTATGATACGCCCCGTTTAGGAGAAGTGGCTTATTTTATCCAGCAAGAAGCTCTGGCTAGATGGGGTGAGCGGGAGTTTTCCCGTCGCTTGCTGGACTTTGAGCAAATGGTCGAAGGTAAGCTGGAAAAAACCTTAAAGGTGTTAGCCACCCACCCAGACAACGAAATAAAACGCCTTGGTTACTGTTGGCTAATTCGTGGCGGTTATGGTCATAAATCGGTAGCCTGGCTGTGGCACGAACTGGAAAAATTGGAAAGTCCCGCTCACGAGTGTGTGGAAAGCGATCTGGTCAGGGATTAGGAAATAGAAACAGGAGGCTTCAGAATATGAGTATGGAGCAGGAACCTCGGTCAGATAAAGCTGAGGCAGGCCCACCACAGCCTAATGTTGAAAAGTCTCGTCAAAGCTTTGTGGTAAAGCGACGGGGCGCGGCTGACACTAACTTTCCTCCGGCTTTTTCAGGCACTACCGCACCCCGCCGCCACGAAATTAAGGCAGACTCCTCCTCCGCATTATTACAACCTGCTTTAGCCAATCAGCACTTCTCTGACGGGACGGGCCATTCAAACGGCAGCTATCTAAATCCTAAAATGGCAGACGAAGTGTCCCTGGCTGATGGTATCAACGAGCGCATTTTGAAAAAAGGTAGCCGTCCTGGAGACCGTTATATCCGCTTTACAAGGCCAGCAGTGGCTGAAAGCCAACGTAGGGAAGCTGATTCTTACTTCAAAATTGAGGCGACTCCGCCCACCAGAGGTCTTAGTGGGTTGTTTTATCGGACTAAACGTCTGCTGATTGGTAAGCCTATTCCCAGTGCGCTTTCAATTCACGAACGCCTTACCAAGTTAAAAGCGTTGGCTATCTATTCCTCGGATGCCCTTAGTTCGGTGGCTTACGCGACAGAACAGATTTTGCTCGTTTTGATTTTGGCCGGAAGTGGGGCGTTAGGCATTGGCATTCCTATTACCGTTGCCATTGCCTTGTTGCTGGTCATAGTCGGCACCAGCTATCGTCAAACCATCTTTGCCTACCCTAAAGGGGGTGGTTCGTATATTGTTGCCAAAGATAACTTAGGCACAACTTTCGGTTTGGTGGCTGCCACTTCCTTGATGATAGGTTATGTGCTAACTGTAGCAGTGAGTGTATCTGCTGGGGGCGCGGCCATTATTTCGGCCCTGCCTGCTCTGCAACCTTATCTTGTGCCAATGTGCGTGGGTTTCGTCTTCTTGCTCACCCTGGGCAACCTGCGCGGTATTCGGGAAAGTGGAGCTATTTTCAGTGCGCCTACCTATCTATTCATCGGTACGATTTTGCTTATAATCGCCCTCGGTCTGCTGGATAGTTTCTTGGGTATCCGGCTTTTTGATGAGGTCAAAAGAACGGATTACTCGGCAGAAAAGCTTCAAGAAAGTTTGAGCCTATTTCTGGTGTTGCGGGCTTTTGCCCAGGGTTGCGCCGCCCTGACCGGGGTAGAAGCTATCTCAGACGGAGTTCCGGCCTTCAAAGCTCCCGAATCTAAGAACGCCGCTACCACGCTGGCTACTTTGATTACCCTGCTAACTATTATGTTCCTGGGGACATCTTTCTTAGCCAACCATTACGGAGTGCAAGCTATCCACTCTAACGAAGCCAACTATGAAAGCGTGACTTCCCAAATCGCTCACCACATCGTAGGCAACAGCCCGATTTACGCCATTTTCCAGGCCGCTACCTGCTTGATTTTAATTTTGGGAGCCAATACTGCCTTTGCTGACTTCCCGCGTCTCAGCTGGTTTCTGGCGCGGGATAAATTTTTGCCTCATCTCTTTTCCCATCAGGGCGACCGTCTGGCTTTCTCGACTGGAATTATAGTGCTGGCTGTTCTTTCAGCTACCCTGATCGTAATCTTTTCGGCCAACGTGGAAACCCTGGTGCCGCTGTATGCGATTGGCGTTTTTACTTCCTTTACCCTTTCCCAAAGCGGCATGGTCAAACGCTGGCTGCGACTTAAAACCCCTGGCTGGCAACGCAGTCTGGCCCTTAACCTGCTGGGTGCGCTGACTACTTTTATAGTTTTAATCATCCTGACTGTCACCCAACTTCTAAACGGGGCGTGGGTGGTTATCGTCTTGGTGCCAATCTTTTATATGGGTTTCCGTACCATCAACAAGTATTATGACAAAGTTAAGACCGAAATCAGTCTGGAGGAGGGTCAGGCTGAACCATTGGATATGCGCCATCATACTGTAGTCGTGCCGATTAACGATTTGAACCAGGTGACATTACGCACACTGAGTTATGCTGATACGCTTTCAGATAACGTTACCGCCGTGCATATTAATGACAATTTGGAGGAAATTGCTAGTTTGCGCCAGAGGTGGGAAGAATCTAACCAAAGCATTCCTTTAGTGATAGTCGAAACTCCTTATCGTTCGGTCATTGGCCCGTTGCTGTCTTATATTGACATCATTCACCGCCGCAAACCGAAAGAGATAGTGACCGTGGTGGTGCCGGAATTTGTAGCCAGCAAATGGTGGCAGCAGCTTTTACACAACCAGACAGCTTTACGTCTTAAAGCCGCCCTCCTATCCAGGCCAGGGATTGTGGTAACGTCAGTTCCCTACCATCATAAAAACTAACTGTCGGACTGTTTAGTTACCAAACCCTTCTCGATGGCATAGGCTACGGCGTGTTGGCGATTGCGTAGGTGTAGTTTTTCCAGAATGTTATGCAGATGCACCTTGATAGTGCTTTCAGTAACCACCAATTTTTCGGCTATTTCTCGGTTGGTCACGCCCGTAGCCACCAAAATCAAGACTTCCTGCTCACGCTTACTTAAAAGCTGACTGTCAGGTTTATTTTCTCTCACACGGTTAAATTCGTCCAGCAGTTTGACGGCCATCGAAGGCGAAATGACCGCTTCGCCTCGATTGACTGTTACAATGGCTTTTAGCAACTCATCTACCCGCACATCTTTGATTAAATAGCCTTTAGCTCCGGCTTTAACGGCGGAAAACAAATTTTTATCTTCTTCGGAAACGGTAAGCATAATAATGTTGATGTGGGGCAGTTCTGCTTTTATTAGCCGGGTGGCTTGCACGCCATCACAGCCGGGCATTTCTACATCCATCAGTATCAAACGTGGTTGCAGCTGGCGGGCCATTATCAGAGCCTGGTAGCCATCTTGGGCCTGACCCACAATAGTGATGCCAGCCCGACGCGACAATAAACTTACCACTCCTTCCCTGAATAGCTCGTTATCATCTACCATCAATACTGTAATATTTTCGTTGGTGGTACTATTTGTTTGCATTCCTATCTCTAATAATGCAATTTATTGTAGGCGGCGTATCCTCGCCCACCTAGTATGCCACCCTTACCGATTGTGCGGACGTGCCGCCTACAGCTTGTTGAATGGTAACGCCTTCAGCGGAAGTTCTAATTTGAGGTGATTGGAGTGGTATTTAGTTCGTGACTTATTACTCGTGGCTCGTGGCCTGACCCTGCTTCGGTCTGGCATTTAACCAGCACCATTGTACCATCTGCGGGCTGGCTAGTAATTTGTAGCTCGGCAGAGAGTCGGGCAGCCCTTTCCCGCATTATGCTCAAACCCAACTGCTGGCTGCCGCCGGAACGCACCTGTTCCGGTAAAAACCCGATGCCATCATCCTTGATACGAATGTGGATACTGTGACTGGCGGGGAAATACGTTGCATCCACCTCGGCTTGTTGAGCATGGGAATGTTTCCGCACATTGGATAAGGCTTCCTGGACGATGCGTAGCAACTGGACATGGGTCACTGCGGGTAAGGCAGGCCATTCCGTTCTGTCGCTGGTTTTCAGGCTTATTTTGATGCCACTCAAATCGGCCACACTACGCACCAAATCGGTCAGAGCCAAAAGCAAGCTGCGGTCTTGGGTGGCGTGACGTAACCCATACAGAGCCTCGCGCATATCGGTGCGGGCCAGTTCCGCAACTTTGGCTACCTGACCGATTTCAACCAGGATTTGCTGATTTTCCCCGGCCAGGCAAAGCTCCTCAATCAGCTGGGCTTTGAGACCAATATAATTGATAGATTGGGCCAACCCATCGTGCAGGTCGCGGGCGATGCGGTCTCGCTCCTCCCGTTCTAGCCTGGCTTGAACACGGGCGCGGTCACGTTCCTGGCGTAAGGCGAACAGTAGATAAATGGTGGAGGAAGATAGAATTAGAAAAATGACTAAACCCACCAACTCAGCCGAGTAATTATAGATGGCAAAATCCAAATTAAGAGTGCCAGTTGGCGGTACAAAGAAAAAGTCAACCAGCATTATTGAAAGAATCAGAGTGTAAAAGGCTAACCATAGTCCCCAGCCGAGAGCCGCCCCAACTACTACCAAGAGATACAGGAAAATATGGTTCAAGCCACCAATGGTATGGTCTAGTAGAACTCCTAAAGCTGTTACTAAAGCTACAGCTGTGTGAATTATAATTAAACCCCAGCTGCGGTGCTGGATTGACAGCCTGGCCTTGTGCATATATTTACCCTGGCTAACTCCTTGAAACTTGCCTTATTTGCGGCTGCCTTGACCATTTATTACATTTTCACACTAATGGCTGCCAACACCGTTGAGTTGATCGTCGGTTTTGCTAGAATTAGAAACCTTCCCGTAATTCTGCCCGATGGTGATAGCTAAATCTGGCGCGTTTTGATTGGGTTTGAGCGCGGTTCTAACCGTCGCATCGGGGAACAGGTTTTGGAGAGCTTGCAGGCTATATTTATCCTTACCCAGGCTGTAATCGGTAATGATAGTTTGGGTTTGGGTAGGCGACCAATCTACCCCCACGTCCTGAAAGCCTGCGTTGTCTAACAAAGATGGCAGCGTAGTATTGTATTTGGTAGTACCGCTTCCATTGTGGATTTGCAAACGGGCGTTTTCGGAACGAACCTGGGGGTTTTCGTAGCCTTGTGCGATCCATTGCTGAATTTCCTGATAATTACCCTGTCCAGCGTTGGGCAGCAAGATATAACCGTTGGTGGGCTGGTCATACAACAAATTGGTGCTGAGGATTTGGGACACAAATAACAAACCCGTACTGGCATCGCGGCCCTGGGGCGAACGGTAAAAATCAAACAGACCATGCAGTTCATCAAAGCTAAAACTGGTACGCACATTGTCCTGGAGCGCGTCCATAATGTCGAAAGCTTTTAACAAAACGCTGGGCTGGCTTATTTTATCTTTAAGGGCTTGAATAAGCTTCATCTGGCGTTTGGAACGGCCAAAATCGGTGCCGTCTTGGGCCGACTTGCGGGAGCGGGCAAATTCAATAGCTCGTTCGCCATTAAGATGTTGCGGCCCTGTATCGAAATGAACGTGCATTACGCTGGCATCTACATCGGCGTTGTCATTAGCCGGGTATTCATAATCATCGAAAGCAGTATCTACAGTTATATCTACGCCCCCCACTGCCTCTACCAATTTACGGAAGCCATTGAAATTGAAAGTGGCCCAATAGTCAATCGGCACGCCCGTGACTTGTTCTACCACATCTTTGGTCAGGTTAGCAGCTGCGTCGAGTTTAGTGTAATTAAAGCCATAACTGTAGCGAGAAGAAAGCCCCGCGTCGGTAGGACTGGACGACTCCATCACGTAGGCAAAAGCCGAATTGATTTTACCCCAAAAGCCGATGTGTTGACCTCCATAAGGCACAAACACAAACAGGTCACGCGGCAAATTGGTCATTACCACCGCTTTTTTGGCCGGGTCATAATGAATGATCAAAATAGTATCGGTCAGAAATGCTCCATCGTGTCCAACTCCGCCGTAGCCCAAAACCATCAAATTAAAGGGGTCGCCCGCTTGAACCCTTCTGACTATATATGGCAAGTTAGCGTCCAGGGTGGGGACGGGCGTGGTGGTAGGCATAGCCAGTCCGACAGTGGGTGAGGGCTGGGAAACGCTAGTCGTAGCCGCGTTAGTTGGTGCCGTTATGGTCGTAACTGTGGGCAAACTGGTGGGATTGCTGACAGGTATCAACGGTTTAGATGGTGTTTTGGAAGGGGCGGCGGTCAGGCTCGAACCGACGTTGCGCCCACCCGTCGTAGCCGTGATAAAACTACTGGTGCGAAAATATAGAAAGGCCGCTCCGCCTAGCAATGCGATACTAAGTACCAGAGATACCCCAATTACTATTTTGCTGCCTTTACCTTTACCTCGCTTTTTGGTTTTAGTGACCTGGTTATAGCTACCACTGGGTTGAGGGTTTGGGTTTCCGTTTGGCGGGTTATCCACGTTCGTTTCCTTTACTACTTCTTACTACAGTTCGTTTCCTTACTTCTCAAACGATCAAAGGCCAGATGGCTATCAGACAAAGAAGGCATTACCAACCTTGTCTTACTCGGCCACTTACCCGACATCAAACCTTAACTCCATTGTTAGCTCAACCGTCTGCTTGCTTTTGCTCATCAATAATCATACCAGTAAATACTTCCTGTGTAAATATGTATTTCAATTAAGAACGCATAAGTTCGCCAATAGTTCCGGTATGTCCATTGGCGGCGCAATCTCCCACAAGGTAACGGTTCAGATTTACCCTTAAAGTGTAGGCGGCGCGTCCTCGCGCCCGCTCGGTACGAAATTTTTAGCAGTGCGGGAGCGGGGACGCGCCACCTATACTGGTTTTTGACTTCAATCTGCTTATCCCAACTCTGAACAGTTACACCACAAGAAAACGGAACGCAGGTGTGGTAAGATTAAGTAAAATAGTGAGCCGAAATTAGTAAGCAGCTTTGGGGAGATTTCAATTGATAGAAAGATACAGTCGGCCCGAAATGACCCGCATCTGGTCAGACGAAAATAAAATTGCCAAGTGGCTAGAGGTGGAAATTGCCGTAGCTGAAGCGTGGGGGGCGCGAGGGGTGATACCAGCCAGTGCTTTACCCGCTATTCGATTGGCGACAGTAGATTTGAAGCGGATGCAGGAAATCGAACACGAGACCGACCACGATGTAATTGCTTTCCTAAGGGCGGCGGGCGAAACGGTGGGGCCGGACGCGCGTTTTATCCATTTGGGTTTGACCAGTACCGACGTAGTAGATACGGCCCTCTCGTTACAGGCTACCGAAGCATTGGATTTGCTGATTGCCGACACCAAAGGGTTGCTCAAAATCCTGGAACGGCGGGCCGTCGAGTTCAAAGATACCATAATGGTTGGGCGCACCCACGGGATGCAGGCCGAACCGACTACCTTTGGCTTCAAACTAGCCGTGTGGGTGGACGAGACGCGCCGGAATTTGCGCCGTTTGAGAGAGGCGCGGGAAATGATTGCGGTAGGTAAAATTTCGGGTGCGGTAGGGACTCATGCCAATGTTCCGCCCGACTTGGAGGTGGAGGTCTGTCAGAAGTTGGGCCTGGAAGCCGCTCCGGTTTCGACCCAGACCCTGCAACGTGACCGCCACGCTCAGTATCTGGCGACACTGGCGATTGTGGCTAGTTCCCTGGACAAGTTTGCGACGGAAATTCGCCATTTGCAACGCACCGAAGTGCGCGAAGTCGAAGAGCCGTTTGGCCCTAAGCAGCAGGGCAGTTCGGCGATGCCCCACAAGCGTAATCCGCATCGCAGCGAACGCATTTGTGGTCTGGCTCGTTTGGTACGTGGCTATGCTTTGACGGGATTGGAAAACGTAGCTCTTTGGCACGAACGCGACATATCACACTCGTCAACCGAACGGGTTATCTTTCCCGATGCCTGTCTGACGTTGGACTTTATGTTACACGATTTTCAGGAAATTATGGACGGGCTGGTAGTTTTCCCTGACCAAATGCTATATAACCTCGAATCTACTGGCGGTCTGACCTCCTCGCAGCAGGTTTTGCTCAAGTTGATAGACAAGGGAATGGATAGACAGGAAGCCTACAAACTGGTACAAAAACACGCTATGCGGGCTTGGCAGCAGCACGTTAGTTTTGTCGAAGGTCTGAAAAGCGACGCGGCCATTACTGACCTACTTACGCCTCAAGATTTGCAAGCTGCCTTCGATTACAGCTACCACTTTAAGCATATAGACGCAGCTTTCCAACGTTTAGGCTTGAAATAGCCGGGTTTGCTGATTAGGTTACAAATTGTTATACTAAAGCCTATTAAAAATTTCACGACTATATACCAGAAAGTATTTATAAGGAGTAATAAAAATGGTAGCGACTGAAGTAAAGCGGGTACATAATTTTTCTGCCGGGCCAGGGGTTCTGCCCGTGCCTGTATTGGAACAGGCCCAATCCGAAATGTTATCCTGGCGCGACACGGGGATGTCGGTAATGGAGATGAGCCATCGCTCGGCGGCTTTTGAGGAAATTATTCACACGGCGGAAGCTGATTTGCGCCAGTTGTTGAATATTCCCAACAATTATAAGGTGGTTTTTTTGCAGGGCGGGGCGAGTTTGCAGTTTGCGATGCTGCCAATGAACCTTTTGGGGCAGGGTCAGTCCGCTGATTATATTCTGACCGGGGAATGGTCACAAAAAGCTTATAAGGAAGCCAAAAAGTTTGGTCAAGCTCGTGTCGCTTTTAGTAGCGAAGACACGGGTTTTAATCGCGTTCCGGCCCAGGCGGAGTTGCAGCTTGACCCGCAGGCGGCGTACACCCATTTTACTTCCAATAATACCATTTACGGTACTGAATGGCTGACTGAACCCAGTGTGCAAACACCTCTGGCTTGCGATGCCAGTTCCGATATTATGAGCCGTCCGCTTGACATCACCAAGTATGGTCTGCTCTATGGTGGCGCACAAAAAAACGCTGGGGCTGCCGGAGCAACTATCGTGGTGATACGGGAGGATTTGTTGGAGCGCGTGCCGTCTAATCTAGCCACGATGTTGGATTACAAGTTGCAGGCCGAAAAAGAGTCGCTTTACAACACGCCACCCACTTATAGCATCTATATTATGGGGCTAGTTTTGAAGTGGTTGCAAAGTCTCGGCGGGTTGTCCGAAATCGAGCGTCGAAACATCCAGAAGTCGGACACGGTCTATCGGGCGATTGACCGGAGCGGAGGCTTTTATCGCGGCCACGCTGAATCCACCAGCCGTTCGCGTATGAACGTGACTTTCAAGCTGCCCAACGAAGACCTGGACAAAAAGTTTGCCAAACAAGCCACCAGCCTGGGTTTAGACGGTCTCAAAGGGTATCGCACGGTAGGTGGCATCCGGGCCTCGTTGTATAACGCCCTGCCGCTCGAAGCTGCCCTTGCGTTGGCCGATTTTATGGAAGACTTTCAACGCACTAACGGCTAAGTTGAACACTATTCAAATCATCTGTGGGCGGTTCGCCCCATGCTTTTATATTTTCAACCTCAGAAATTGAGAGGGCATGGAGATGAACCGCCTATAACCAAAGCCCTTATCTCGCCTAACTGCCCGTGCTTTGGTATTTCTTGAGGCCGTATTCCCAAATCCAGAGCGATAGGCCCATAAAAACCACTCCTACGGGCAAGGGCAACCAGCCCACCCATAGCGGCCAGTCTGCCAACCCGCTTTTATCCAAAATTATCAAGGTGGGCAGGTAATTGATAAATGCCAGTGGCACTACAAAGATAAAAAAATCTCTGAACCATTCTTGATAGATGCTCAAGGGGAAGCTAGTCAGGTATGCTCCACCATTGGTGAAAATATTGGTAAGCTCGGCAGTAGAGACCGTCCAAATAGTAGAGACCGCCCCAAGCGTAAAAAGAGCCACGAAAATCAGTATGCCCGCCAGCAGCGTCATCAACAGCAACAAAATTTTAGCCACATCCCATTGCACCTTGAGACCAGCGATGGCGAAAATCAACACTAGCAGCCCCTGGCCCAAACGTCCCAATCGGTGTAGAGGCAGTTCCGCCGCCATAATCTGGACAAAAGGGCTGAGTGGGCGTGTCAATACCCGGTCTAGTTCGCCTTTCTGAATATAACGGTCAAAAGTCTCGAAGCCGCGCACCAACAGCATCGCCAGGCTAAAGCTAATGGAGGCCACCCCGTACAAAAAGGCAATCTCGTTCAAACTCCAACCTTGCAAGGTTGGGAAGCGGTTGAACAAAACTGCTATACCCGCAAAATCCACAAAAGTTACCATAAAATGAGAGGCGATTTGAATAAGGGTGTTGGCTTTGTACTGCAATTTGCCGCGTAATTGGGCATTCACCAGCCTGAAATAAAGGGCCGTGCCTTCCCACACTCTAGTCATTTTAGCCTCCTTGTATCGTGATTTTACGCATCGCCCGCCCGGTCAACCATCGGGCCGCTCCCCACAAAACAATTGACCATAGCAACTGAGGCAGCAGCACATCCCAACTCTGGCGTTGTCCCAGCCAAACCTGCATAGGAATCGAGATAACGGCCTGGAACGGTAGCACATTCGCCAGCCAGCCCAACCAATCGGGCATATAAGCGATTGGCACGATAAAACCCGAAAAAAACATCTGTAAAGTCGCGCCCAACGTCAACATTCCCGTCGGGTTGAGCGTCCAGAAGGTAGTCAGATTGAATATATAACCGATTAGGAAGCTGACTATAACGGATAATAGCAAGCTCATCAAGAAAAGCGGCCAGGTGCTAAGATGAGGCAACTGCGCCCCGAAAAGTAAAAAACCAACCAGATAGGTGGGAGCCGCGCGGAAAATACAGGCGTAAAAGCTGTTGCCCGCGAACTTACTGAACCAAAAGGTTTGATAATCAAAGGGCTTGGAAAAGTCGCTGACGGCATCGCCCGAAACGATAGTCTTAGAAATTTCCTGGTCAAACCAAATTTGGGTGATGGTGATTAAAGCCTGAGTTAGCCAGGCGTAGCTTATGGCCTGGGCTAGACTGAACCCAGCCACCGTGCTAACCAACACCGTGCTATAAACTGCCACGAAGATATAACTATGGATATAGCCAAAAAAGCTGTTGACTATAATTCCGGTCAAGGTAGCCAATTTATAAGCCAGGCTGCGCTGAAAGGCTTTGCGCCCAACCTCGTAATATAATCTCACGCGGCTACCCCTTCCTCGTATATCCGCCGAATAATGGCCTCGATTTCTGGTTCTTCGATGCTGAGGTCTTGCAGGTTATAGCGGGCTGCCACCCGGCCTATCAAGGTGGCCGCGCTGATGTCGTCCCGGTTGAATTGAAGCCAGCGTCGCAAACCTTCAGCTCGTACCTGGATTGCGTCGGCTATCGTCAGAGGTTCGTCGTCATAGCCGGATTCCAGGTCAACTACCAGGGTGCGGTATTTGCCATAACGCTGCCTGATCTCGTCTAATCCGCCATCGTAAATCAAGCTGCCCTTATCAATAATAATCAGGCGACGGCAAAGCTGTTCGATGTCGCTCATGTCGTGGGTAGTCAGCAGCACGGTCACACCTTGCTCTCGATTGATGGCCCGAATAAAGCCGCGCAGCCGCTCCTTAGCCACCACGTCCAGACCAATGGTTGGTTCATCCAGGTATAAAATAGCCGGATTATGTAGCAAGGCAGCGGCAATATCTCCGCGCATTCGTTGGCCCAGCGATAGTTGCCGCACCGGAGTATGAATAAAGCTGTCCAGTTCCAAAAGCTCTCGGAAAATCTTGAGGTTGCGCTGGTATTGTTCGCTCGATATTTTGTAGATGTGGCGCAGCAACTCGAACGAGTCCAGCAGAGGCAAGTCCCACCACAACTGGGTGCGTTGTCCAAACACTACTCCAATCTGCCGGGCATTATCGCGGCGGTTTTGACTTGGATTAAGCCCGTTTACCAGCACCTCGCCCTGGCTAGGAGTCAGGATGCCAGTCAGCATTTTGATCGAGGTAGATTTGCCCGCGCCGTTCGGCCCGACGTACCCTAATAATTCGCCTCGCCCCACCTCAAACGAAATTCCTTTGACCGCTTCAACAGTTTTGTAATTGCTGACTACCAGACTGGCAAATGTACCCAACAAACCCTTGCGCCTTTGGTTGACCTTGAAAGATTTGGTCAATTCGCGCACTCGGATAATCGGCTCGGCAGCAGGTATGAAGCTGGGTTTCTCGTTTGTAATCTGTGGCTGCATTTTGCGACTCCTTTTCCTGATATTCTCTATTTGGGATTTGAAATGGACGCAATGAAGCGCGTCCCCACGTAATATGAGTAGGGGCGTGCCTTCTGGCCTGACTATTCTTATAGACAAGGCGATTATTATATCATACAACTAGCTAAGTAGTGTATATCAAAATGCTTTTCGGTGCGGTGTATGATTTTGCGCGGCTGTTAGCTTAACCATCGCCAACGGTTGAAACCGTCGTCTAGCCACCCCAAACCTGATAAATCAGGTTAGCAACCCACCTTTATGTAGTAAGATTGGTGGTATTTGAGAACCCACTAAAGTGGTTTGGGTTGAATAGACGACGGTTTCAACCGTTGGCAGTCTAGCTGATGCGTACTCCTTTTAATTTTTCGGTTTGACAGAAAGCTGCCCAAATTGTACACTCAGGGCGGTAAATTTTATCGTAGTCCAAATCTAATCTAATTGGTAATTTTCCTGGGGACGAACCATAAGCGCGATGAATAAAAAAGATTTGTATCTAGGGGCGGCTTTTTCCATTGCCGCACTTATTATCATTTATCTGCCCTGGCAAACTATCCAAACCTTGTGCGTGGCCGCTCTGCTACTGGCTCTGTTTGTGGTGCAATATCGCAACCTGACGCTGGGCTTTGTTCTGACCTTGTTTTTCCTGCCCTTCAGCCTGCGCCTCAATTTGAGCCAGACCAACGATGCGCTTTCTTTCGATATGATTTTTCTGTTGTTCGACAATCTGGCTTTGATTGTGGTGTGGCGTTTGTGGCAAAAACGAGAGAATCCCCTGCGTGGCTGGCAGCGTCTGGCGGTAGGTGCGACGATTTTCTTTTTTGTGGCTATTCTGATGTCGTTTGTCTTTTCGATTGACCACAGCATCACTATTCGCAAACTCTGGAACGTGGGACAATATGCCATCGGGTTGGGAGTAATGCTGGCTATTTGGCGCGAGTACGGTTTGCCCTTGCTCAAACGTTCGTTATGGGCCTTGCTGGGTACAGGTGGGCTACTTAGCCTTTATTCGCTGGGGCTTTTTTACCTCCAATGGCCGATTGGGGATGCCTGGAATATGCGTATCTGGCTGATAGACCACACGGTAGAAATTTTGCATGGAGTACGCACCGCTAAAGTCTTTCAGTCCGGCGATAACAACTGGATTTTGATAAACGGGCCGCTTCGAGCGGTTGGCACGTTTCCCACTCCGATGGGTCTGGGCCAGTATCTTTTTGTCAGCCTCGTCCTGGCCGCCGCCTTCGTCTTGACCGCGCCCACCCATATCCGGCTCTTTAGTCGTGGTTCTAAAACAGAAGTTGAAAGGGGTCACACCAACCAGCCAGCCGTGCGTCTTTTGGGTGTAACCAACCGAGCCGAACTGATTTTTTGCTACCTCGTCTTAATCCTGGCTCTCACCACTGAAATTGCCACCTACTCGCGGGGAGTATGGTTCGGGGCGGTTTTGGGTTTGGCAGTGATTTTAGGATTGAGCCTGTTCCGTAAAGTGTCCCTGGCTTCCCCGAAACTTGTTGCTAATTTCAGAAAATTACTTGGACCTTTTGCAATTATTATGGCCGTGATAGTAATGATTTATGCGGCGGACACAATATTGCCGCTACCTTATGCTCAATCCAAAGTCAACACCACTAGCAGCTATAGCAGCGACCAGGTGCAGCTTAGTAACCGTTTCAGCGAGGCTCTGGATGCCACCAACGAGTCAAACCAGGTGCGCTTTAAGGTTTGGGGGTACGCTATAGATTTGTTTCGGGAACACCCCATTTTCGGACGTGGCCTGGGTACCTTTGCCGTTGGTGACAAACTGGATATTGCTTCGCAACCCAAAAATTTGCAATCACCAATATATTCTTCTACTTACGCTCACAATATTTATCTGGATTTCCTGGCCGAAACGGGCGCAGTGGGCTTGCTGGCTTATTTGCTGCTCATTGGGCTGTCTGTTTTTTATGGCTGGCAAATGTGGCGCGGTGCTAATCCTGATTGGCAACTTGTGGGTGCGGCGGTTCTGGCAATTACGGCAGCGATGGCTTTACACAACGTCTTTGACGATATGTTTATCGTTCCCAAAAATGGCTTAACCATCTTTATGCTGATAGCCCTGGCTTTTGTAGGCCAGTTACCAGCCATTTCGCAGTCTGCCCCTCAAGAAGCAGCCCAACCCATCGCCACTGTCAATGTATAAGGCTATGAGCAAGATTTTAGTAGCCGGAAACGTTAATATCGAAACGACGCTACAGGTCAAGCAGTTCCCGATTGAATATTCGTCGGTAAATCTTTGTTTTTTCGGCATCAATAGCGAGGTATCGGGTGTAAGCTATAATGTGGCCCGCGCCCTCAAAACGTTGGGTAGCCAGGTGCGTTTAGCCGCGATGACAGCCACAGATATATTAAGCGAGGTGGTAATCACCCGCTTAAAAAGCGACGGTTTTGACCCGGCTTTTCTGTCGCAACAGTTGGGCGAGACACCTCAAGCCATCGTGATTTATGACCCTAGCGGTCAACGTCAGACCAATACCGACCTGAAAAACCTACAAGAGCAAGTCTATCCAACCGCTTTGCTGGAAGAGGCATTAGCTGATTGTGCGCTGTTTATTCCTGGTAACGTAAATTTTGTGCGGCCCTTGCTGGCTATGGCCCAGGCCCGTCACATTCGGGTTGCGTGTGATATTCAAGCCCCTGATAGTTTGGACAATCCGTTCAGCTTAGATTTTATGCGGGCGGCCCACACTTTGTTCTTGAGCAACGACAACTTGCCTGACACGCCCGAAAACGCTGTTCGCCAACTGCTGCAAAAGTTTGGAATGGAAATCATGGTTATCGGTTTAGGAGCGCAGGGCGTGCTGCTATCAGTCAAAGCTGACAATTTTCTGGAACGTATCCCGCCTGTATTTGCCCGGCCCGTTGTCAACACTTCGGGAGCAGGTGACGCGCTGTTTGCCGCCTTTAACCACTTTTACCAGCAAACCCACGACCCTTATGCAGCCATCAAAAAGGCCCAGCTTTTCGCTTCCTTCAAGATAGGTGAAAACGGCTCGTCTAGAGGTTTCCTTTCGGAAGCCGAGCTAGAAAAACTGTCAATGAGGTAATTAAATAAGGAAAAAAGATGATACCTGGAGAAAAGATAAATCTGCGGCCCGTCACCAAAGCCGACCTACCCCTGATTAACAATTGGGCTAACGACCTGGAATTTAATAGCCAGTACAATAATTTTGGCCTGCGTGTTCCCGACTATTTTGAAAGAGGCTTTGCGGAAAGAGGTTCGCTGACTGCTGCCAGTGGCACTCTAATGGTGGAAACCAAAGATGGAGAAGTGGTAGGCGACGTTAGCTACCATCAGGAGCAGTACGGCCCCAACGATGGTAGTCGTGCTTATAATATCGGTATTAGTTTGCACGCTAAGTATCGGGGCAAAGGCTTTGGCGTGGAAGCTCAAAAGCTGCTGGCCGCCTACCTTTTCGCTACCTATGCCATTATGCGTGTCGAAGCTTCGACAGATATAACCAATCTGCCGGAACAACGCGCCCTGGAACGGGCCGGGTTCACCCGTGATGGAGTCTTGCGTAAAGCCCAATGGCGTAATGGTGACTGGCACGATTTGGTGGTTTATAGCAAGCTGCGGGGTGAGTAAAGACACCGCTATTATTCTGCTCCTGGCTCTGGCCTGGGATACCGTTTTAGGGGAACCGCCAGTGTGGGCGCATCCTGTCGTCTGGATGGGACGCATTGTAGAGCTTTTCAAAGGGCTTGCTCCCACCAAAGGCCAGTATCTTCAGCTTTTTTATGGTCTATTCGGGGTACTTTTAAGCGTAGGTTTGGTTTTTTGGTCTGCAAGTTTTTTGGTAAGCTTATTACAAACCGCACCTGCACCGGTTCGCTGGCTTATCGAGGCATATCTGTTCAAAGGCTGCTTTAGCTTGCGGATGCTGGCTCAGGTGAGCCTGAAAATCGCTGGCTCAGTCAAACGTGGCGATATTGATCTGGCCCGTACCGAACTACGCAGCCTCGTTAGCCGTGACACCTCTAAACTCAACCGGGATTTGATACTCGCCGCCACTATCGAGTCCATCGCCGAAAATACCACCGATAGCTTTGTCGCACCCCTGTTTTTCTACGCCCTGCTGGGTTTGCCCGGCGTGCTGGCTTATCGGCTTGTCAACACTTTTGATTCGATGGTGGGCTACCGGGGCAGCTACGAATATTTGGGCAAAGCTGCCGCTCGGCTTGATGATATCTTAAATTTCTTACCCGCCCGCCTGACCGTTCTCTTATTTATCTTAAACGCGCCTCTTTATAGAGCGGACGCGGTTCGCGCCTGGAAAATCTCCTGGCGCGACCATCGCCGGACTGCCAGCCCGAACGCCGGGTGGACGATGGCAGCGATGGCCGGGGCTTTACACGTGCGGCTTGAAAAAATCGGTTTCTACAGGCTTGGTGACAACGAAGCTTTGTTATCTCCTGCGCTAGTCGGGCGGGCGGTCAAGGCGATGTATCTGGTGGCAATCGAGTTAAGCCTGTTGTTGGGGTTGGTCGCGCTTTTATAGTTACCTGTTCTCAAGAGTTCTTGCTGGAATAAGTCTTGCTTTAGACAAACAAAACGCTGTGTTTCAGAAAAGCCAGGTATAGGACACGAATCCAGCTAGAACCTAAACATCGCAGGTGAGAGCTATGAGCGAAGTATTTTCTCCCAACGACCCACGTAATCCGGCGGCACGCTGGGTACGTCTTTCTACAGTTAAACACCTTTTGGATGGGAGCGCGTTCAGCCAAAAGCCGAACGCGCTGGAAATTTTGCTTTCTCAGTTTGCTTTTGATTATCAAAATCCACCTCACGCCTATCCGTACCGTCAGTATGTAGCATTGGCTGAGTATATTCGCCGCCACTATTACAGCCACTTGGACGAAGAAGCTGGCTACGAACTATTGGGCTATCTGGCGGTAATGGACTATTATAATGGGACAGTGGGTAAGATAGTCAAAATGGCGGCAGCGTTGCTTGGGCCGCAAAAAGTAGCTAAACAGTTCTTAACCAAAATAAAGGGTACATTGAGTTGGGCGGAACATTCGCTTGAATTTAAAAGCACCCACGCCGCCCGCTATCACGTCCGTTATGTACCTGGCCCGTCAGGAATGATGCGCGGCGCAATCAAGGCCAGCCTGGAAATAAGTGGTGCGAAGATAACCGAACTCTATACTATCACTGTAACCGAAGAAGATGTTATTCACGTAATTGAGTGGAGCTAAAATAGGAATGACTACTCATAATCAAACAGCGAAAACCACTACACCTATCGAGTTTGCCCTTTTCGCCCCGACCATCGAATGGGCCGCGTTGTGCGGCGATTTTTCAAACTGGCAAGATATTGACTTGAAAAAAGGTGCAGACGGTTATTTTCGCACCCACGTTGAACTGGCCGACGGCGAGTATGAATACAAATTCCATATTCAATCGAATAGCCCCTGGCAGTTCGGCAAGCGGGTTTTTATTACCGACCCTCTGGCAACCCAGGTTAATGAAGCTAAAAAAGATAACGGCGTTATTTGTATTCGTAATAATCAGCGTATAATGGATGACTATCAATGGCAACACGACGACGCGCCGCTACCAGCTAACAACGAACTGGTAATTTACGAAATACACATCGGCGACTTTGCCACCAATATTCAGGGGGTAGTTGATAAGCTGGATTATCTAACCCAACTTGGGGTTAATGCGCTGGAATTGATGCCAGTAGCGACTAATCCGGGCCGTTTTAGTTGGGGTTACACTATTCGTCATTTTCTGGCGATGGAAAACAGCTATGGTACTTCCAGCGATTTTAAACTGCTGATTGATGAATGTCACGCACGCGGGATACGAGTGATTTTGGATATGGTTTTCAATCAGGCCGAGCAGGATAGCCCGCTCACCCAGATTGATTACAAATACTGGATTGTGGAGCATAACACCGACGAGTCGGATTTTGGCCCTAAGTTTGATTATGACCATTGGGATGCTAAATATAATTTGTTTCCGGCGCGGGAGTTTGCCTATCAGGTGGCGACCTACTGGACACACGAGTATCACCTGGACGGGGTACGGCTGGACGGAACTTTCCTGATTAAAAACCTCGATTTTTTGCGTACACTGGGCGAAAAAATCAAAGGAGCGGCGGTGCGCGAACCATTTTATCTGGTGGCCGAGCATATTCCGGTTGACCCGGCTATTATTGGCTCCGATATGCCGATGGAAGGGCTTTGGTTCAATAACTTTTTGTATCAAATTATGGCAAACCTGCACGAAAAAGAGTATGACCACTGGCAGGCTTTCGATTGGGAACGCACCAAAAGCGGTATCCAACCCGCCCTCGCTGACTTGCATGGCCCGACGGCGGCAGTTTTGTATATTGCCAACCATGACCAGTCTCACTTACGCAACGAACTAGAACACGGCGGTGTATCCGAAGAAAAAATCTGGCGCAAAGCCAAACTTGGCTACGCGATTACCATGACGGCGGTAGGCGTGCCTCTAATCTGGATGGGCGACGAGTTTGGGCAACCGGGCGAACGTAGCAGCGAGAAATCGTTTCCGGTACAATTTAGCCTGTTGGATAACGCCCCGAACCGCGATTTGTTCAACTACGTCTGCGGTCTGGCGCGGCTACGACGGCAAACTGTGGCTTTTAAAACCGACAACCTCGAATTTACGCATCTGGACGCTGATAACAAAGTGTTGGTGTGGAAACGTTGGAATGATGAGGGCAGCGTGGTAATGGTAGTTGCAAATTTTGGCGAAAGTTCTTTTGCAAGCTACAATGTCCCCAACTTCCCGGTCGGTAGCTGGCACGAATATACCTTCAACTATAATATTGAGGCTCACGATGGGCAGCTAACAGACAGGTTTGGGCCGTATGAATGCAAAATTTATCTCAGGCAAGCTTAGGCGGAACGGGTTGCTAATTTGGGTTGTACGACGGTTTGATAATAATTGCAGATGTCGGTCAGGACGCACTTTTCGCAACGGGGACGGTCATAGACACAAATACGCTGTCCATGCCGTAGCAAACCTTTGTGAAAATTATAGATGGTTTGGGCATCATTGGGTAACAATGCTTGTAGTAAGGCGTGGGCGTTGTCCGCCGTGACTTTTGGGCCAATCAAGCCGAGCCGAATGCTAAGACGATGGACATGGGTATCTACAGGTAGAATTGGCTTGCGACAGCTAAAAAGCAGCACACAGGCAGTAGTTTTCGGCCCGACCCCTTCCAGACGGTCAAGCCAGGCCGCTCCTTCCTCAACAGGTAGTTCGCGCAGGAAATCCAGGCTTAGTTCGCCTCGCTCTTGCTCAATTCGGCGCATCAGGGCTTGTAGTCGTGGAGCTTTAACTTCGGGCCAGTTGACCCCGATGATTTGGGCCTGGACTTCTTCGGTAGGCGCGTCTCGCATCGCGGCCCAACTGCCAAAACGGTTTTTAAGGTTGGCGTAAGCGGCGGCGGTCTGCTCGTCCCGCGTGCGGTGCGACAAAATTATATCCACCAGCATACTAAGTGGGTCTTTGCGTGACCACTCCGCCACCCCATATAGCTCGGTCAGACGGTGGGTGATTTCCAAAGCTTTGGCCGACAATGCGGCTTTGTCCTCAATTGGATAACCGTAATCGGCTGGATTAGCCTTGACCCGTGCCGCCATAATTTCGCCTCCAAATTTACAAAAAATAATAAAATGACAAAAAACCCGGAAATATCTAATCGAGCTAAAGCACTTTTTGTTCCCACAGTGAGGCTTTATTAGGGGCTTACAAGTAGGGAAAGGCTTTGCGCCTTCCCACTACTTTAACAAAAGCCTTCTTACCGGACTCTTTCAAGATTATTAGGACTTTCGCTTATAGCAGAGCTTGTCCAACCCGGCGGGCCGTGAACGCAGTGGAGGGTCTGTTCAAAACCTTTCCGAACCGAACAGATGCTTCACTCCGCAGAGCCTTCGCTCATAACCCGGCGGGCCGTGACACTACCTGACCTGGGAATATGCTAAAGTTTGTAACAAAGAAATTGGTTTGGAACAAGAAAGAGGTCTGCGTTTGGACTGGATTTTTGTAACTTTTGCCGCTGTGTTAGGGCTGATGGCCCTGCTTTATGTGGGCTTTTTCGTCCAAAATTTGTTGAACGTGCCGGAAGCTGGGCCACGCTTGCGAACTTTTGTAGGTTTCTTCGTATTGCTGACGGGCGTGGTAGCGGTTTTGGGGGTGGGTGCGGCTCTCCTGATTGGGCCACCTTTGTCCGATTGGGGAGCGGTAATAGCTGCCACCGACCTGACTGTGCTGTTGGTGGTGCTGGCCGGAGTCGGGTTCAGCATCGGGTTTCGGCAGATGGAAGAAGACGGGGTGGGTTATCTGCGCTTTTTCCAATTGGGCAGTTCGATTGTGCTAGTATTGGCGATTGCCCCGGCCTTCTTCGGTTTTATCACTTACGCCACCCGGCTGCAATAACTTTTCGTAATTATTCACCGCAACAACCAAGTGACAGCGTAGAGAACACAGATAATTAGAAAAGATACCTTTTGCTATCCGTTTATTTCGTTCCAGGCATACAGTTTGCAGGAAGTAGAGTAAGCCTTCTTATTATGCAAGGTGAGACTATTTTGTGAGACCTGGAGACGTAGTTATAGGCTAATATTGATGCTCCAGGTAAGCTGATTTTTAATCACCTAAATGGAAATGAGGAATATGGATATGGAAACCAAAACCGACGCGCAAAGCAAAGACCGCGACCTGCGCCAGAACAAGGTTACAGTCGAAGCGGGTCAGGATATGATGACCAATGAGGGTTTGCGCGTTAGCGATGACCGCAACTCACTCAAGGCGGGAGTGCGCGGCCCGACGTTATTAGAAGATTTCGCCCTGCGCGAAAAGATTACCCATTTCGATCACGAACGCATCCCCGAACGAGTTGTCCACGCACGCGGAGCGGGAGCGCACGGCTATTTCCAGGTTTACGAGTCTATGGCCCAATATACTAAGGCCAAATTCTTGCAAGACCCGGCTGTACAAACACCCGTTTTTGTGCGGTTTTCAACTGTGGGTGGTTCGCGCGGCTCGGCGGATACCGCCCGCGATGTACGCGGTTTCGCCGTCAAATTCTACACTGAAGAAGGCAACTACGATTTAGTGGGTAACAATATGCCCGTCTTCTTTATTCAAGATGCAATCAAGTTTCCAGACCTGATCCATTCGGTCAAACCAGAACCTCATAATGAGATACCGCAGGCATCTTCGGCCCACGATACTTTTTATGATTTTATCTCCCTGACACCGGAATCTATGCATACGCTTATGTGGCTCATGTCAGACCGGGCCATTCCGCGCAGCTTTCGGATGATGGAAGGTTTTGGGGTGCATACTTTCCGCTTTATCAACGCCGAGGGCAAAGTGACTTTTGTGAAGTTTCATTGGAAGCCATTGTTGGGTGTCCATTCGCTAGTATGGGACGAAGCGCAACATCTGGCTGGAAAAGACCCCGATGTGCATCGGCGCGATTTGTGGGAAGCCATTGACCAGGGCAACTTCGCGGAGTGGGAGTTCGGGGTGCAATTGTTGGACGAAGCCGACGAGTTCAAATATGACTTTGATATTCTCGATGCCAGCAAGCTTTGGCCGGAAGACCTTATCCCAGTACGCCGCATCGGTAAAATGACGCTGAACCGCAACCCTGACAGCTACTTTGCCGAAACCGAACAGGTGGCCTTCCATACCGCCCACGTCGTACCAGGTATTGATTTTACCAATGATCCGCTCCTGGCAGGGCGCAACTTCTCGTATCTTGATACGCAGCTAACCCGTTTGGGTGGGCCGAACTTCGCGGAACTGCCGATTAACCGTCCTATCGAAACGGTGTCGAACAACCAGCGCGACGGGCATATGCGTTACACTGTCAACAAGGGCAAGGTTTCCTATGAGCCGAACTCGCTAAACAACGAAAAGCCCGCCCCAGTTCCGGCCAGTCAGGGTGGCTATGCCACCTATCCCGAAAAAGTGGCAGGCCCGAAGGTACGCGAACGCAGCGAAAGCTTCAACGACCATTATGGGCAAGCCCGGTTGTTCTGGAACAGTATGTCTCAGCCAGAGAAAAACCACATCGTTTCGGCTTTGCAGTTTGAGCTGAGTAAGGTAGAAACAAAGGCGATACGTCAACGGATGCTGGCTCATCTAGCCCACATCAATGATACTCTGGCCTCACAAGTAGCAATAACCCTGGGCGAAAAAGTACCCAGCAACGGCAAAGTCAGCGAGTTGTTTACTGGGTTGCCGCCTATGGCACAGGCCGGACTGACCGATGGGGCTTCCACGCCTACTTCTGCTCCTACCGCATCGGGTGGCCTTCAGCGCACGTCGGGCTTGAGTATGGAGGAGACTCCCAAAGACTCCATTAAGACGCGCAAAGTGGCGATTATGGTAGCGGACGGTGTGGCTGGCGCACAGGTAGTGGCAATCAAAGCCGCCCTCAAAGCGGAAGGGGCGTTGCCCTTGATTGTAGCCCCTCATATCGGTACGGTTAGTACCAGCGATGGTGGGCCGGAAATTCCAGTGGACAAGACCTATGCCAATTCCGGTTCGGTGGCCTACGATGCGTTTTTCGTGCCTGGAGGCAAGAGTGTAGCCACTCTGACCCAGCAAGACGAAATCCTCTCGTTTGTCCACGAAGGCTTTAAGCACGGCAAAGCGATTGCAGCGGTGGCTGAAGGGGTTGACCTTTTGGTGATGGCGAACATTGGGAGCGTGTCGAAGTCTAAGGCTGCCCCCGGCGTAACGGCCAAACAAGGGGTAGTGACAGCTTCTAGTGGTACGAACGTGCAGGAAGTAGCGGAGCAGTTCATCACCGCTATGAAGCAGGGACGGGATTGGACACGTGCGCTCAAAGAGGAAGTGCCAGCCTAAGCCCAACAGCGTTTCTACTTTAGGCAACCTGTCCCTGCGCCCGTTATGCTGCCAAATAGACAACTACTGCGGGCGCAGGGACAAATTGGGTGTGACTAAATTTCTGGCTTTTAGTTTTCCGCATAGGCCCGACCTGCTAATTACTAACAAGTTGGGCCTATCTGTATAGACCGCTAAAAACCTACTTTCAAACCACTGGCATCGGTTGGTACATCAAAGACTAAATAATCCATCCCTTTACCCCCAACTGGAATACCACCCTGAGTACGTTTGGCGTTATATTTAGGGTCAAAAGCCAGGCTCAAAACGGCGTTCGCGTCGGGACTATAGCTACTGCCCGCCGCGTCCTTCAACTCAAAGAACGAACCTCTGTCGAACTGGGTATTGTTTTCAACGTTAGTATAGACCACTAGCCAGGTACCTTTGGGCTTGAGTGCATCGCCACTAATACCTTTGATTTCGACCAGTTGTTCCACCCCTGTTACGGTGCATTTCAAGCCGCCTCCGTCGTCAAAAACCTGACCCACTAATTCTCTGCCTATGCCACTAGCAGTAGAGACATTAGCCCCACCTGTAGTTGCAGCCGGG
Organism: Chloroflexia bacterium; assembly: GCA_038207455.1. GTDB lineage: Bacteria > Chloroflexota > Chloroflexia > Chloroheliales > Chloroheliaceae > JBBQZT01. Next base: position 56,678 of record JBBQZT010000011.1, on the reverse strand, counting down.
GCCGCTGTGGTGGTGGCTACAGCCGGGGCCGCTGTAGTAGCGGTGGTAGAGCCACCCGAAAGGGCGTTGACCAGACCTGTTCCCCCTAGCACCACTAAGACGCTTTTTTTGGTGGCGAAATCGCTGCTAATTTGTTGAAAGAGACTCGCGTCCAGTCCAGACACACCTAGACCAGCATTAGGGTCTCCCATAATTACGAACAAGTCGGGTGTACCAGGCTTGCTATAGAAGCCCACTAACGCATCGCCCTGTTCGGTGGGGGCGGTGAAACCGGGAATAGCGAATTTGTAACCTGCGTCTAACAAAGCCTTATGGGTACTGGTACTCAAGGTTTCAGTGTCGTCGCTCGAACCATAAAATTTGACGCTCAAATCTTTTACCCCTTTGACCTGGGCGGCAAAACCGTCCTTGATGCTGCTCTCCACCGCCGGGTCAAGTTTAATCTCGCTGGCGTTAGCTATCACCGGAAATTTGGCGGCGTTGCTGGCAACAGGGGCGGTAGTAGCTGGGGCGGCAGTAGTGGCCGCTTTGGTTGTGACCACTGTAGTTGCCACCGTGGTAGGAGCTACCGTAGTGGCCGCTTTGGTTGTGACCACTGTAGTTGCCACTGTGGTAGGGGCGGTGGTAGAAGTGGCAATGCTGGTGGCTACCGAAGTCAGCGTGGCGGTGGTGGTAGCAGCAATGGTAGTGACAGAAGCAGCACTTTTGCTCTTTAGCACTGATTGTATCAAATTGCTGGCCGAAACCAGAAACATCCCACTCTTTTTGGTTTTGAACTGGTCGGTAAACTTTTGGTAGGCCGCTGCGTCCACACCAGATGGTGTACCCGAAGTGGTACTAGAGAACTGGCTGGCTTTGTTTATGGTTGGGAATAGATCGGGTACTCCTGCTTTGGCGTACAAGCCAAAACCCGAACCGTCCTTGAGCGTGACTTTGCTAGTTCCAGTGTTGCCGAAGTCGTTGTACTTGTAACCAGAGGCATTCAGAGCCGCGTCGGTGTTGGCGGCTAAAATATCAGAGTCGTCGTCCGAGCTATAAACCTTGATAGTCAAATCCGGTAGGCTGGCCGGGTCTTTGGTGAAGGCACCCACAAAGTTCTTTTTGAGGAAATCGCTCAAGCTTGTATCCAGTGTAACCTCGGAAGTCCCCTTGATACTAATAGCGGCGTTGCTGCCGCCAGGGGCTGCGGTGGAGCTTTCACCACACGCTCCTAAAAACAAGGCTGTGATGAGTAGCACCAGTAGCAGCCCTCCCAAACTCTTAAATCCGTGCATTGCTTGCTTAACTCCTGTTCATAGATAATAAGTTTATGATAAAATGAAAGCCAAAACATTTTGCTTTCAACTTTCTAGTACACTCTATTTTTAACAGAGCAAACGAAGTTTTCCTATAGCTTTGTTGCGGTAGGGTTGCGGTGTGGTTGCGGTAAGTTAGTTGGCAAGAGTAAATATGAACCTGGCAGAATTTCGTAAAAAGACCCAAATGTACCTGCGGCTGGTAGGCCAATCTCAAAAGAGTCTGGCTAATATCCTCTTTATACACCCCACTATGTTAAGCCATAAGCTTAACGGCAGTGATGCCGCCCATTTAAGTGCGTTGGAAGTCAAGCAAATCATCAAGAGTTTAGCTCAATGGGAAGCGATTGATAATCAAGCCCAGGCCATCGAACTGCTAGAGATGATGGATTTAAGTGCGGGCAGCTTTAAGCAACAGGAATGGCAGAGCGCACCCCTCAAAGTTCTCACGCCCCTGCCTGGTCAATCTAATTTCACCGCCCAACGTCTGGTGGCTATGTCAAACTCCGCGTTGGTCAAGGCCCAGGCGACGGTAGCCAGTTCCACCACTGTTAGCAATTTGCCTCATTACCCTACAACCTTAATTGGCCGCGAACGTGAGGTGGCTACCGCGTGTAGTTTGCTGCAACGCCCCGATGTGCGTTTATTGACTTTTAGCGGCCCAGGCGGTACAGGCAAAACTCGCTTGAGTTTACAAGTTGCAGCCAAATTAGTTTTACACTTTGCGGATGGAGTATATTTTGTAGCTTTGAGTGCCATTACTGACCCTCGCCTGGCACTAATCAACCTGGCTCAAACCTTGGGTCTCAAGGAAAACAGCCAGCAGGACGTAATAGAAGTAATTAAGCAGTATGTGCAGAACAAACGCCTTCTGCTGGTATTGGACAATCTGGAACAAGTGTTAGGATTAGTCACTCACATCAATGACTTGTTAATGGCGGCCCCCGAACTGAAATTTTTAATTACCAGCCGTAACGTGTTACATAGTTACGGTGAATACGAATTTATAGTCCCGACCCTGGGTTTGCCAGACCTTACACAAAGCCAGGCTACCTCACAGATACTAAAATATGATGCAGTACGCTTATTTGTGGAGCGTACCCAGGCCGTGCGACCTGACTTTGTACTTGACGACGACAACGCGCCAGCCGTAGCTGAGATTTGCAGACGGCTAGATGGTTTGCCCCTGGCTCTGGAGTTGGCGGCGGCGCGGAGCAAGCTATTCACACCCCAGGCTATGTTGACGCGGTTGGGTAGCCGTCTCAAACTACTGACGGGTGGTGCGGCAAGTATGCCTGCTCGTCACCAAGCTCTGCGTAGCACGCTGGATTGGAGCTATAACCTGATGACCGCTCCTGAACAACGGTTGTTTGCACGGCTGGGAGTCTTTGTGGGTGGCTGCACTTTAGACAGTGCCGTAGCCGTCTGTAAGGAGGAAATGGCCCTCAATTTGGATGAGGAGGCTGACAAAATGCTTGCCCAGCTGACCTCGCTGCTGGACAAAAGTATGCTACGGTTTGTGCCGGACCACACTGGAGAGCCGCGCTTTTTCATGTTGGAGACGGTGCGAGAATATGCGTTGGAACGTCTGGAGGCCAGCCAGGAAGCGTTCCAGCTACAAAAACGACACCTAGACTATTTTTTGCAGATTGGATTACGAACCGAGGAGCGTCTCAAGAGCGCAATCCAATTGGAGTGGCTAGAGTTTTTGGAAGCGGAACACGAAAACCTACGAGCAGCATTAGAAAATAGTCAGAGTTTGAAGGGTGAGCTTGAAACAGGTCTGCGGCTAGGCGCGGCTCTGAGCATTTTTTGGCACACCCGCACTTACTGGCAGGAGGCGACGCAATTGTTGACCGCGCTACTACAGCAAAGTCGGGCGCAAGGTTTAGATACGTCATTGGCTTACGCCGCCGCTCTTAGCTCCAGCAGTTTGATCTTGTTGGGCCAGGGATATTACAAGCAGGCCCAAGTTGCGGGGGAAGAAGCTATAAATTTGCTGAAACGCCAACCTGGAAATGACCCGGAAGTTAGACGCATTTTAGGCAATACACATCAGATTTTGGGCCAGATAGCCTATAAAACGGGCGCATATATAGCAGCCCGGCCCCATTTTGAAGAAACTTACCGTCTGCGAAGCGAACTTAACGATATTTCTGGAGCAGGCAACGCCCTTAATAATATAGCTATCCTGGCTTTGTTCCGGGGCGATTATGCTCAGGCCAGAAAATCTTATGAGCGTAACCTGGAGACTTACCGCACTTTAGGCAACAAATTATATATCGCTATTTCGTTAGCCAATTTGGGTGAGGTCTTTTATTTTGAGCAAGATTATCCAACTGCTCTTACCCTCTATCACGAAGCACTGCCGCTTTATAAAGAAATTGGCAGCAAGGAAAAGCAGTCTTTGATTTTACATAGTATAGGTCTGGTAGAAATGGCCCAGGGCAATTATAGTCAGGCCCCAACTTTATTTGAGCAAGCTCTGGTAATACGACGTAAGCTAGAAGCCAAACAAGATATGGCGGAAACGCTAATTCGGTTGGGTGATCTAGCTTGCTGGCAGACCAATTTTGTCCAGGCCACTCCATACTACCGCGAAGGTCTGACCATTGCCTCCGAAATTGGTTCTACGCTGGATATTATTCGCGCACTCGAAGGTTACGTCAATTTACTCTGTGCTGCCTTACAATTTACTCAGGCCGTCCAGTTAGCAGCGGTAGCTCATACCCAACGCCAGTTGCTCAATCTGCCTTTACCCCTGGTGGAAAGCAGATTATACGTGCAAGCTATGGAGCAGGCTCGTAATGGCCTGGCTACTACCACTTTTGAGGTGGCCTGGCAAACGGGTACAGCTTTAACACTGGAACAGGCAGTAGAAATGGCTTTTAAGGCTTGGTCTGCAAGTGTAATGCGGCTTGGAATGTGACAGGCAGTTTTGCCCAGCGACCTAAACCCGCCATAACCTGTAGTAACTACTACAGACAATTCCGCCCACACGAACTATCATAATTCCAAATCAAAATTCTAAAATTTTAGAGTCAGGAGAGTGTGCCTTATGGCAGTTCCCAATACCATTCCTCTGCAAGAGGCGTTAGTCGAAACCAAAGCGTATCGCTCGGTAAACGTTTTGTTTATCAACCCACCCGTACCAGGCTTTAATCAAAGTTTTGCCAAACTGCTCACCTTTAATACTATCCCCCTCGCCTTGCTCTACCCGGCGACGGTACTCAAACAGGCAGGGCATCAGGTGGCGATTTGCGATGTCAAAAGCGGCGAAAAATTGCGGATTGACCGGGCGGTAGAAGTGGTAGGCATCACTACCGATACAGTGCGCTACCCGGAAGCGATGGCGATTGCGGGTTACGCCAAAAAACTGGGCAAAGTCGTGGTGATGGGCGGCAACCATGTCACTTTTGATGACGAGGCGACTTTGAAAAGCGGGGTGGTGGATTTTATCGTGCGCGGCGAAGGCGAAGTGACTATGCTCAATCTCGTCAACGCTATTTCCCAAAAAGATGGCTTTTATCCGTCCAAAATCAAAGGTATTAGCTGGCGACGACCCGACGGCGAAATTGTGCGGAACGGCCCTTCGCTGTGGATACGCAATCTTGACCACCTGCCTATTCCAGACCACAGCTTGCTAAACCTGCCGCTTTATCGCACTGCATCGTTCAACCGCTTTGGAAAGCTCGGTAAGCCCATGTTCCAAATCGCTGGTAGCCGGGGTTGTCCTTATGACTGCTCGTTCTGCATCGTGACTAGCGTTTATGGAGCAAAGTGGCGGGCGCGGACACCTGACAATATGCTGTACGAAGTAGAACAGGCTATGAAACTTGGCTTTGACAACTTTTTCTTTGTAGATGATTTATTCACCACCAACTACAAACGCACCGTTGAGTTTTGCGAGGAAATTTTGCGCCGCAATATGAAGTTTACCTGGTCGGCCCAATGTAGCTGCAACTCTATTGCCCAACACGAAGAAATGGTACAATTAATGGCGCGGGCCGGGTGTGAGGCGGTGTTGTTGGGCGTGGAGAATATGGATGCGGAAACGCTCAAGCTCTACCGCAAAAAAGCGACGGTGGATGACAATTTCAACGCGGTCAAAACCCTACGTAAATATGGCATCGTCAGTATGGCTTCGACCATCATTGGTACGCCCCACGAGACCCACGAAAGTCTTAACACCAACTTCAAATATTTGATGGAGTTGAACCCAGAGATGCTCTGGATTAACATCCTGACCCCTTATATCGGGACGGACGATTGGACGACTTATCAAGACCGTATTTTTGACCGCGATTGGCATCATTACGACGTATATCATAGCGTCATGAAGCTGGACAACCTCAAGCCGCAGGAAGTGGAGTTCGCCCAAAAGAAGATGATGGCGATGTACCACACCCGGCCCAAATACTTGTTCGGCACGCTGCCCAATCTGTTCAACAAAGGCGGCTGGACGAGTACCATCGGCGGCTGTTAGATTTTGTAATTAAACATGAACGAACTAGAAATGCCGGATTGGTTGAACCAACGGGTGGCTTTGTCCCCCGACGCTCCGGCTTTATTTTTCAACGAACCGGGTGGCCCTACCAGCGAATGGACTTTTGCCACGCTCCAGCGCGACGCACTGGAATTGGCTGCCCGTTTGCAAAACCCTATAGTCAAAGAAAAGCCCGTTGCCTTGTTACTTGGCAACGGGCCTTCTTTTGTTTTGGCTGTCCACGCCCTGATACAGCTAAATGCGGTGACAGTCCCGCTCAATATCCGGTTAACCGTTCCCGAATTGCTCTGGCAACTAAACGACGTAGGGGCTGGCTTGCTTATCAGCGAAAGCCGTTTCGCTCCCCAACTGGCCCAATTCAGCCAGCAAAAACCGGATTTGCAGATTTTTGAAATAGATAAACCTTTTGGGAATGCTGGCCCTGCCTCCGCTTTGGCACAGCCAACCCCCAATACTATTGGGCCACGCCAAAGCTCAAATCTAGCCGCTTTGCATACCATCATCTATTCGTCGGGGACGGCAGGGCGGCCCAAAGGCGTAATGCTGACTTATGGCAACCACTGGTGGAGCGCAATTGGTTCGAGCCTGAACCTGGGTCTCTATCCGTCCGACAAATGGCTGGCCGTGCTACCGCTTTTCCACGTGGGCGGGCTTTCGCTACTGTTCAAAAGCGTGATTTATGGTATCCCCCTGGTGTTGCATAGCAGTTTCCAGGAAGCCGCCGTCAACCACGCTATTGACCACGCAGGTGTAACCATCGTTTCGGTTGTCAGTACCATGCTGGTGCGGATGTTGGACGAACGCCAGGACAAACCGTACCCATCTACATTGCGCTGCCTATTATTGGGGGGTGGGCCTGCCCCCAAACCGCTCCTGGAACGTTGCGCTGCCATCGGTGTGCCCATTGTCCAGAGTTATGGTTTGACCGAAACGGCTTCTCAAAACGCTACGTTGGCCCCCGCCGATGCCCTGACCCGACTCGGTTCGGCGGGCAAACCGCTTTTTCCCAACCAGCTTATGCTTGATGCGCCCGATGCCGAAGGGATAGGCGAAATTTTGGTGCGCGGCCCGACGGTCACAACTGGCTATTGGCAGCGTCCAGATGAAACCGCTTTGGCTTTGCGCGAGGGTTGGCTGCACACTGGAGACCTGGGCCGTCTTGATAGCGCAGGATTTTTGTATGTGCTTGACCGCCGCAGCGATTTGATTATTTCGGGCGGAGAAAATGTTTATCCTGCCGAAGTAGAGGCGACTTTGCTTTCCCACCCGGCTATCGTTGAAGCGGGCGTATTCGGCCTGACTGACCAACGTTGGGGTCAAATTGTAGCAGCGGCAGTTAAGGTGCGGCTCGACCAAAGCATTACGCCCGCTGACCTCACCGCTTTTCTGACCGAGAGATTGGCCCGTTACAAAGTCCCCGCCAAAATCTTCTTCATTCCTTCTGACCAGAACTTACCTCGTAACGCTGCTGGAAAACTCTTGCGCCGCGAACTACGAGAGCGATACAAGTAAGTTCTATCCAGGCTGCTTGTAAGACGCGCAGCGGCTCCGTCAGCCGATTTAGCTGTTAATCCAAAGCCACAAACAATCGGCTGACGGAGCCGCCCCCGGCAAAGAATTTTACAAGTATTTTGAAAATTAGTAGCGAAAACCTGTTGACAACCTCCAATTTATATGATATAACTAGGTCAGCAAGCAAATATAGTATATACAGCTAATCAGTCATCAGTTAGTTTTAGCCTCTCGCTTGCTGGAACGGTAGTGGTCAGTCGTCAGCTATCAGTTAGTTTTAGGAATGCCGTTGGATAAATCCAACGTCTATTCAACCCAAGTACGCTAAAGCGCACTGCTAACCTGATTTAGCCTACGGGACGGCTTCGCACGTCAGGTTTGGGTTGCATAGATGACGGTTGCCTGCACCCGGCACGGGTGTAACCGTTGGCGATACCCGAATTATTTTGTTAGGGTACATAAACCGTTGGCGATGATTAAGCTAACAGCGGCGTAAAAATCAATCATCAACCAGGCCCAAAAGGTCTTCCGGTTTTAACTGAAAATTGACTACTGATAGCAAATTTGGGGAAGTGGCCGAGTGGTAAGGCAGCTGTGTGCTAAACAGTACGGGGACTTAACAACACCCGCGTAGGTTCAATTCCTATCTTTCCCTTAAATGGCGCATTGGTCAAGTGGTTAAGACACCTCCCTGTCACGGAGAAAATCACGGGTTCGACTCCCGTATGCGTCGCTTTGGTATAATTAGTTGTCAGCAATGGGTGTGGTGTATATTTTGTGCTAGACCGCCAACGGCCTCACCGTCGTCTATACACTTCAAACCTGACGTGCGAAGCCGTCCCGTAGGCTAAATCAGGTTGCCGAATAGGTTTTTCAACCCACTTTAGTGGGTTTGGGGTGATTAGACGACGGTCTCAACCGTTGGCAGTGACTCGGAGAGAATTTATGAGCAGCTTCAATGTGGAAATTCGCAAAATAACTGTGACTGAGCATCCGAACGCCGACGCGCTGGAAATCGGGAACGTGGACGGCTACCAGTTTGTGGTGCGTAAAGGCGACTTTCAAAGCGGCGATGCTGGCGCATATATCCCCGAAAAAGCCATTTTGCCCACTAACATCATTGAAGCAATGGGGTTGAAAGGGCGTTTGGCCGGGCCAGAAGGCAATCGGGTCAAGGCTATTCGCTTGCGGGGCGTGTTGTCGCAGGGATTATTTTATGTGCCGCAACCCTGGCCGACCCATTGGCAAGCGGGTCTGGATGTAACCGAGGAGTTGGGCATCACCAAATATGTACCACCCATTCCACTCGAAATGTCCGGGCAGGTAATAGCGGTGGGAGCAGAAGGTTTCCGCAGCTATACCGACGTGGAAGACATAAAGAAATTCAATCAGGTGTTAGTTGCGGGTGAGGAAGTCATTTTCACCGAAAAGCTACACGGCACTTGTTCGATTTTCTACCTGAGTGCGGCGCGGGAACGCTATGTCTCCTCGAAGGGGTTGGCCTCTAAAGGGCTGGCTATCAAAGAAGCGGAAGGCAACATCTACTGGCGAATGGCGCGGAAGTACCAGATTTTTGAGAAGCTGACGGCGTGGCTGAACACAAGCGGCGCGAACAACGCCACCTTGTTCGGTGAGACGCTGGGTGTGCAGGACTTGATGTACGGCTTGAAGAAAGGCGACCTGGATTTCCGGGCCTTCGATTTGTGGGTGTCGGCCCAGGGCGAACCTTACTTCCTGCAATATAACGAGTTTATCGCCTGGTGTGCCGCCCAAGCCTTGCCCAGTGTACCAATGTTGTATCAAGGGCCGTTAAGCGCGGAAGCCTTGACGACTTACAATGTGGGTACCTCGACCATTGCCAATCACATTCGGGAAGGCATCGTGATACGCCCGCTCCACGAACGTTACCACGCCGATGTGGGCCGGGTATTGCTAAAATCTCTGTCGCCAGACTATCTGGTACGCAAGGGTGGCACGGAGATGGAGTGAATCTATCAGGCAAGACACGCCTTAAAAGCAGTGATATATTTCTGTACTTCTATCGTAGGCGGCTCGTCTCCGCGCCCGCATAGGCTGTCCGTTTGGTTTTTAGCGGGCGTTAGGACGCGCCGCCTACAGCTTTATGGGCTTAAAATTAAAAGGATGTGTCTTCGGGCCAACAAAGTTGATGAAAGCCACAACTATCACAGCGTACCGTCATATCGTGTTGGGGTGTGGGCATCTGGCCGTTGCGTAAAGCGGGCCACTCTTGTAGATCGCGCATCTCATCAAGCGTTTGCAAAAGTTCCTGGCGGAGCGGCTCGTCCCAGGCGATTTTGAAGGTCTGGCTGGCGTACCTCAATAAACCATAGCGCGGGGCAATGCCAGTTTCTTCCTCCAGCAGCAGACAGTAAGCGGCCAGTTGCAGAATGTCGCTGGCGTAGGGTTGGCTGGCGTGGCGTAGCGGTTTAACCTCCACTGGCACAATTCCAGCCGCCGTGCGTAAAACGTAGTCGGGTTTGCCGATTAAGCCGAGCTCCTCGGATTTGAGGTTGCGCGGCATCTTCTCCCACGCCCCGCTATCGCTATAGACTACCTGGGTATGGGCCAGTGGCAAACCCGTCTGGGCTTCGTCGTGGGCTGCCCGTCGCATCAACAGCCAAGCCGTCCCTACGCATAAAGCTATCCCCGCCCCCAGCAAGGCCCACCAAAGCATAACTTCCCTTTCGTTTAATAATTAGCGACGGTGGCGACGCACCACCCGATGTACCGCTTCGGCAACGTCGGCTAAATCCTGCGTAGTGACTTTGGTACTGAACGGCAGCGAGATGGTGCGTTCGCCAATGTATTCGGCGTGCGGAAAGTCGCCGGGTCTGTAGCCGAACTCCTTCTGGTAAAAGCTGTGCAGGTGGGTAGGCGTAAAGTGGATGCCACTCCCGATGTTTTCGTGTTTGAGCAAATCTATAAATTCGTTGCGCGTAACGGTCAATCTTTCCAAGTCGAGCAATAGCGTATAAAGATGGCGGGCGTGAACATCGCCGGGCATAACCGGAACAGGGATAGTCACTTCGGCTAAGTCGGCAAAAGCCGCGTCGTAAAAAGCCCAATGTTGCTCCCGAATCCGCAAGTTGTTTTCCAGTCGGGCCAGTTGGTGCAAACCCAACGAAGCTTGCATATCGGTCATATTGTATTTATAACCGGGATAGGCGCAGTCGTAGGGTTGGAAGCCTTCCGCGCTATAACGTTTCCAGGCATCGCGGCTAAGACCGTGCAAAGCCCGCATCCGCATTTCGGCGGCCCATTCGGGGTCGTCGGTTGTAATCATCCCGCCCTCGCCCGTTGTCAAATTTTTGGTGACGTAAAAGCTGAACGCGGTCACATCGGCAATCGCGCCGATTTTACGGCCCTGCCTCACCGCCTCAGCAGCATGGGCTGCATCCTCAATCACTCGCAAATTGTGCTGGCGGGCAATTTCCATCAGTCGTTCCATTTCGACGGGCCGCCCACACATATCTACTGGCATAATCGCCCGCGTGCGAGGTGTAATTGCCGCTTCCACCGCAGCAGGGTCAATATTAAAAGTATCCCGTTGGACATCCACAAAAACGGGTCGGGCGTTGTGATGAACCACAACATTGGGAGTGGCTACAAAAGTCATCGCTGTAGTAATCACCTCGTCGCCGGGCTGCAAATCCAGCAAATCCAGAGCCAGATGCATCCCCGCTGTGCAGCTATTAAGGCCGATAGCGTGTTGGGATTGGGTGTAGCGGGCAAAATCCGCCTCGAACTGGTGGGTTTTAGGGCCAGTACCTAGCCAGCCACTTTTGATCGTATCTATAAGCTCATCAATCTCGGCCTGTTGCACATCTGGCGCACCGAACACCAGGAAACTATCGCGCACTGGTTTGGTCAAATTTTGGTTGGGGCTGGTAGCGACCTCTAATTGCATTTTTGGTTAACCTCTCTTTTAATATTTTGTCATTTACAGCTATGGACTTCGCGCAATCCTATTCAAATTGGGCGGCGTGTCCCCGCGCCTGCTGTGAGGCCAGACACTCAGAGGAGGCGGGCGCGGGGACACGCCGCCTACAGATTATTTAAAAGTTGTTGAGCTACGAGCTAAACCGATGCTTGAATAGTCCCGCCTAGCCAAAGTTCAAGAGTAAAAGGGTATTATACCGCCCACACGGACGGGTTACAAATAATAAACCCCAACCAGCTTCAATTGTTGCATTACGCCTGATAATATTGGCAAAGACTGGGTCTGTCACGCTTTTGTAACGTTGCTTTGTTACTATTTCAGATATTGGGTATTGCTGTTGACAGCTGAAAGAAGGAGGTTCTACGCACTATGACCGAAATTGAGCTAACCAAAAATGATTTGATTGTGCGGATGCAAGGTATTGACAAAATCCTGGCAATCAAAAATCAGGTGCAAGTACCACTCAAGCATATTGTAGGCGTTTGGATGGGTATAGATGAGGAGACGCAAGCGGAGTTTAAGCATAGCATCAGGCTGCCCGGCTCGTATATGCCCGGTATAGTGATTGCAGGGACTTTTGTGGTTAAAGGTAAAAAGATGTTCTGGAATGTCCACCACGATAAAAACAAGGTTATCACCATCAAGGTGGCCGACGATAAATATATTAAGCTGGTACTACAAGTCGAAGACCCTGCGGCCAGCGTCGCTGCCATCCAGCAGGCTCTTCAAACCCACCTCGTTTAGCTTTTAACGGCCCAAAGCAAAAATTCTTCCCCTAATCTGCCCCATGTTGTCACCTTAAAAGTTTGTTAAAAATTTGACAATCTTGAAGGTAAGGATTAGAATAAATTGTTGGACACTCTGCTGGCTAGCCCTAAAAGCGGCACCCACCCTGGGCAGATTTCTATATTTTAGGACTTATAATTTTTATTTTCCGGGGTGTCCGAGCTTGCCGCGTCATTTTGACGCTGGCTTTATTTCAAGAAGGTGGTGATATTTTAATGACCAGGTTGCTCCAAACGATTAAAGACCCTTCCGATGTCAAAAAGCTGACACTGGCCGAGTTGAAAGAGTTGGCAGCCGAAATCCGGCAAGTTTTGTATGACACCCTCGCTCAGACTGGTGGACACTTCGCCAGTAACCTCGGCACCGTCGAATTGACTATTGCGCTTCATTATGTTTTCGATAGCCCTAAAGATAAATTGGTGTGGGACGTAGGGCATCAAGCTTACCCTCATAAACTTTTAACCGGACGTTTCGACCGCTTCGATACCATTCGCCAGTACGAAGGTTTGAGTGGCTTTTTGAGCCGTGACGAAAGCGTACACGATAGCTTCGGGGCAGGTCACGCCAGCACTTCGGTGTCGGCGGGGCTGGGTATGGCTGTTGCCCGTGACATTAAAGGTGAAGATTTCAGCGTGGTTTCCATTATTGGAGACGGTGCGTTGACGGGCGGGATGGCCTTTGAAGCTCTGAATAACGCCGGGAATTTGAAATCGCCGTTTATCGTGGTCTTGAACGACAACGAAATGAGCATTTCAAAGAACGTAGGCGCACTCTCCAAATATCTGGGCCGGGTGCGTACCGACAAACTATATCTACGCGCCAAAGATGAGGTGGAAAACGCTTTTGGCAAGCTGCCGAAGGGCGGCGAGATGCTGGGTATGGTTAAACGCCTCAAACGTGGGGTCAAAGACCTGGTTATCTCCAGCACAATCTGGGAAGAACTTGGTTTTGTGGGGCTTGGCCCGGTTGATGGGCACGACATCCAGACTTTAATTGAAACTTTTGAACTGGCGAAGAAAGCCGAATTGCCCGTTTTTATCCATGCCATTACCGTCAAGGGTAAGGGTAACGCTCCGGCAGAAGCTGACCCGATTACTCTGCACGCCAAAAGCAACCCAACCGAACCGAAAGCGACTTCACCCAAATATCAAGATGTGTTTGCCAGTACGTTGTGCAAAATTGCCGAAAAAGACAAAAAAGTAGTGGCGATTACGGCGGCGATGCGCGAGGGGACGGGCCTGGCTAAATTTGCCCAACAATTCCCTGACCGCTTCTTTGATGTTGGTATCGCGGAACAGCACGCCGTTACTTTCGCGGCGGGTATGGCTACCGAAGGTATCAAGCCCGTCGCGGCCATTTACAGTACCTTCCTGCAACGCGCTTTTGACCAGGTAGTACACGATGTGTGTATTCAAAACTTGCCCGTAGTTTTTGCAATGGATCGGGCCGGGTTGGTGGGCGATGATGGCAAAACCCATCAGGGAATGTTTGATATTTCGTATTTGCGTTGTTTGCCCAATATTGTGCTGATGGCTCCGAAGGACGAAAACGAACTCCAACATATGCTCTATACTGCTATTAACTACGGTTTAGGCCCGACAGCGGTGCGCTATCCACGTGGGGCAGGTTTCGGCGTGCCGATGGATAGCTACGAAAATTTCAAGCAGCTGCCGATTGGTAAAGGCGAAGTCGTGCGTGAAGGCTCTGACCTGGCACTGGTGGCCTACGGTTCCGAGGTCTATCCAGCATTGGAAGCGGCCCTGAAACTGGCTTCCGAGGGTATCCAGGCCGAGGTTATCAACGCTCGTTTTGCCAAACCGCTAGACGAAGAACTGCTGTTGCAACTGGCCCACCGCCACACGAAAATCGTGATGTTGGAAGAAGGTTCGCTGGCTGGTGGCTTTGGGAGCGCGGTTTTGGAGTTCTACGAAAAGAAAGCCTTGTTAGCGGGGTTGGAAACTCACAGCATTGGCATCCCGGACGAGTTTGTGGAACACGGCAGCCAGCCCGGTATGCGCCGCATCTACAAGCTCGACGCAGAAGGCATAGTGCGGCAGGTGCATGAGCGTTTCCCGGAGTTAGCTTTCACCCACCAGCCCCAGGCGGTAACAGTTAGCTAAATATCAGCCCTGAGCAATAAGCCAAAACAAATGGTGTACGTTAGATTTTGCAACCCAACTATTGTAAAAATCTGATGTACATCCATTAGCTATAACCTGTCTTCCGCCCCTTTGTATTTTTTGCGACCTCGGCGGTAAAAATTGGTTGCTGAATATGACCGAAAACTTTTTAGCCGAATTAGTCCAACAGCAGTATGGGTTGCAGGTGTTGGCAGAGCCTTTGCTTTTGAGCCAGCGCGACGAGCAGCGAATTTTTAAGCTGGAACTGGCCGAGGGCGCGGCTTTGGTGTTGCGTTTGTGTGACCCTCGCCGCGCTTATGGCAAAGTGCTGGCCGACAGTGGGGCATTATTGTTTCTAAATCAGGCCGAGTTTGCAGTGCCTTGTTTGCGTCTGACCCAGAGCGGCGAGCGGATTTTTGAATGGGAGGCTGGCCGTTGGGCTTACGCCTACGATTTTGTGCCGGGCCAAAACGTCAGAATGGATACGGCTACACTAAACCAAACCGCCCAACTGATGGCAACTTTACATAATCTAGTGCATCGGCGTGACGAATACCCATTGTTGGTAAGCTGGTTGGCTGATTTGCCGCCGAGTATTACCCATGTCGAGCAGTACGTCGCCCATCCGACCTGGGGCAAACAGGCCCAGGAAGTGGCTCAAACTCTGCGGAGCTTGCCCGACCTGAAGGTTTTGCCGCGCGGCTTGATACATACCGATATTCACGAAGGTAATTTGCTACGCGACCCTAACGGCAAGCTTTGGCTGTTGGATTGGGAAGATGCCGGGTTGGGCGAGATGCTGCTGGACATAGCGGTGGTGCTGGGCTGGTATTGCGTGCAACCCAAAGTCTCGGTAGGGACGGTGGTAGGTGGCAGACCCGAACTTTACAACTTTGACGAGGCACGTTGTCGCGCCTTCCTGGAGAGCTATCAAAGTGTGCGGCGGCTGGAGAAAGTCGAAGCGGAACTTTTGGGAGCGGCCCTCAAGTTTGTAATGGGCTGGTATGCGGCGCGGGACATCGGTTGGGAGGTCACCGCACCGGGTTCGAGTGGGGGCGAAGCGTGGAGCAATTGGGCCATTATGCGAAGCGTCACTCCAGCGTGGGAAGCTGCTTTCAGCCAATGGGCCAGCTACTAAATAATACCCAAGAAAGCAGGACTACAATGGATGGGTCTGGTAATTCAGATGCGTTAGATACTTTGCCGCCATTGTACGCTGGTTGGTTACGTGAAATGGTGGTAGGGCCAATCCCCGCCGAGACAAAGGCCACTTGCGCTAGTTGTGCTATGTGTAAAAATGGCGGCAAGCGGCCCGCCGTACTTTCGTATTATTACGAGCCGAACCTTAAATGTTGCACTTATACGCCGGAAATATTTAATTTTTTGGCGGGTAACATTCTGGCCGATACTGGTAGCGATAGCAATGTGAAGTCAGGGCAACGCGCTTTAGAATTACGAATTGCCCGAAAGCTGGCCGTAACTCCTTATGGAGTCGGGGCGACTCCTAAATTTAACAGGTTGTACAAAAATAGCGGCACGGAATTTGGCCGAAACCCTGAGTTACTTTGTCCTTATTATAACGTCGAGGCAGACTTGTGTGGGGTATGGCGATACCGCAATTCGGTTTGTGCCACCTGGTTTTGTAAGCACGAACGTGGGGCGGTGGGTATGGAATTCTGGCGGCTGGTGCGTTTGTGGCTAAATTCGGTTGAGCAAAGTCTGGCGCGTTGGTGCGTGTCCAGGTTAGATTTAGGCGAACAAGCACTATTAACCCTTTTCGCGCCGCCCCCTCCGCTTAATAATGCTGTTAAACCAAAAGTCGAGGCGGTAGTAGAGGATAGCGTTGACCTCAAGCTCTACCGCAGACAATGGGGAGGCTGGTTGGGTCGGGAGCAAGAATTTTATTTGGAGTGCGCCCGCCTGGTAAACAATTTGAGTTGGCCCGAAGTGGTGCAAATTTGTGGGCCGCAAACCCAAATCCTGGCCGATTTGACCCAGAAAGCTTATCAAAGATTGGTGACTGACCAAACTCCCTCCGCTTTGCAAGTGATACCCCTGAAAGTATTGGGCAAGCAAGGCGACTACACCTATTTACAAACTTACGGGGATAATGACCCGTTAGGTGTGCCAACCAAATTAGTAGCAGCATTGGATTATTTTGACGGTCAACCCACTACGGAGGTTTTGCAAACAATCGAAACAAAGACAGGTTTAAGAGTCAGCCCCAAGCTGGTACGCAAGCTGGCCGACTTTAAGCTACTTGTTCGGGTTGAGGACGAATAATTAGCTGGTATTTAGCTTGAACCTATGGCCGTATCGTGGCTGTTACTAATAGTGGCAGGGCTGTTTGGTAGTCGTTCTTTACGAGTAAAGTCGGTGCTGATACCCCCCTTAACGCGAACCAGGGTGTTTTCGTCCAACTCTTCCACTTTAGGGGTGCTACCGACTGGATTTGCTGACGAATTTTGTTTGATAACCTTTACGGAGTCTTCCATTTTTGTCTCGCTTTGTAATTGTTTTAGCTAACCCACACTCTAATGATACGCTAGAAGCGAGAACTGGTCAATTTTAGTTAGCCATTAGTTATCAGTGGTCAGTTAGTACCGAAACCCTTTTGTGCTATGTTTACTCACAACTGCTAACTGATGACTGAGGGAATAAGAAATTTTACAATGAGTGAAATAGGTGTAGGCATCATTGGCTGCGGCGGGATTGCATTGGCGAACCACATTCCCGGTCTCAAATTATGTCCAGACACTCGCATCGTAGCTTTGTGTGATAACAACCTCGCCACGTTGGAACAGGCCAGCCAGCAAACTGGCATCACTACCACTTTCGCCAGGCATGAAAATTTATTAGCCCTTCCCCAGGTGGACGCTGTTATTATTACTACCCCCAACTACTTGCATACCCCACTGGTATTGGCCGCTATTAAAGCTGGTAAACACGTTTTGTGTGAAAAGCCTTTGGCGATGAGCTATGCCGACGCGATGGCGATGTATGAGGCGGCCCAGGCTGCCAACCTTCGCAATATGACCGCTTTCACCTACCGTTTTGTCCCGGCGATGCGTTATATGACCCATCTGGTCAAAACAGGTTTGCTTGGGCAACCCTACCACTTCCGGGCCAACCGTCTTCAGGATTGGGGACAACGCGGTTTGGGCTGGCGGCAAGTGGAAAAGCTGGCGGGTAGTGGCGAATTGGGCGATATGCTGTCGCACCGGATTGATTACGGCCTGAATATGTTGGGTCAGATTACGCGGTTGGTGGCTTCCACCCGCCGTTATATAGATGATCGAGATGGGCAACCATCGGATTTGGAAGATTGGGTGGCAATCCTGGCCGAGTTTGAGGTGGGCGCGACCGGGGTATTGGAAAGTAGCAAGCTGGCTACCGGACGCGGCGAGGGTGGGCAAAGTCAGGATTATTGTGAGATAAACGGCAGCGACGCGACGCTGGTATATTATCTGGAGCGGCCACTCGAATTGCAAATCGGCAAACCAGGCGGGACAGGTTTGGAAACTTTGCCCGTGCCAGCCGAGTTTTTGAAATGGCCCGGTTCCCAGCGTGAGGTAAGCGCGGGCGACCCTTTGACGATGTTCCGTTACGACCAGGATTTTGAGTTTATTGATGCTATTCATAACCAACGCCCTTGTCAACCAACGTTTCTGGAAGGGGCGCGGGTACAGGCGGTGATGGACGCGGCTTTGCTTTCGGCCCGCGAGAGTCGCTGGCTGGATGTACCAAACTTGAAGGTTTAATTGCGTTATATACAAACGAAGTAACTATTCAGCCAGCTTGTTTTTTGTAGGAGGCTGCTCTGCCAGCCGATGGTTTTCGGTCTTAGAATGACAGCTGTATCGGCTGGCAGAGCAGCCTCCTACAAACAGCCTGAGTAGTTACCAAATGAAAATATTATTGTAGGCGGCGCGTCCCGCGCTGCTGCCAGACGTAGATACTATGCGGGCGCGGGACGCGCCGCCTACAGTTTATGTGAAAGGTATTGAGGTTTAATTGATGGCAGACCAGCCCAAAATGGCGGTAGTAACAGGTGCGGGGAGTGGTGTGGGTCAGGCTACGGCGGTACGTTTGCTCCAGGCTGGTTGGCAGGTGGCTTTGGTAGGACGGCGCGAAACAGCCTTGCAAGAAACGGTGCAGTTGGCTGGAAACTTTGCCAGCCAAGCTTTGGTGCAGGTGTGTGACATAACCCAGACGGACGCAGTTACAGCAATGGCAGCTCTGGTGTTAGAAAAATTTGGGAGCATACAGGTGTTGGTAAATGCAGCTGGGACAAATACGCCGGGTCGTAGCCTGGAAAAGTTGCAGTTAGCAAATTACCAGCAGATTTTAGATACCAACCTGAACGGAGCGTATTACTGCGTATCCGCTTTTTTGTCCTCAATGCGCCAACAGCAAAGCGGTACTATTATCAATATCGTGTCCGTCGCGGGTAAGCAGGCCAGCCCCAAAGCGGGGGTCGCCTACGTGGTTTCAAAATTTGGGCAGGCGGGTTTGACCCAGGCTATTAATGCCGAAGAAAGGCCCAACGGTATCCGGGCCTGTTCTATTTTTCCAGGCGACATCAATACCCCTATTTTGGATTTACGACCCAGCCCGCCCCCCGCCGAGGCCCGCCAGCAGATGTTACAAGCCGAAGACGTAGCCGCGTGTGTCTTGCTGGTGCTAGATTTGCCGATGCGGGCCACTATCGAAGAAATTGTGATTACGCCGACGCGCAGTTGATTTCAACGCAGAGAACGCGGAGAGGGGACGAAGGAAGGCAACGCAGCGCAGTGTTTTATCAGGAAAAAGAAATAGAAAACCTACACCGGGGCTGGGCCGTTCCAACTACCCGTCCGGTGATGCGTCAGGTTTGGAGCAAATTATTGTTCGCTCACTGGCCCATCGCACCCGCCGCTCTGCGCCCCTTAATTCCCGCCGGACTGGAACTAGACACTTTCGAGGGTCAGGCGTGGGTGGGCGTAGTGCCTTTTGTGATGAGTGGTATCCGGTTCTTTGGCTTACCACCCTTCCCTTATTTTTCACATTTCCTGGAGCTAAACGTGCGTACCTATGTGACGGTAGCTGGCAAACAGGGGGTCTATTTTTTCAGCCTGGACGCAAACCAACCCACCGCCGTGACTGCGGCCCGCCTCTGGTACAATCTGCGCTATTTTCGGGCCAAAATGTCGGTTAAGGTAGAGTCTGGTAACAACATTCATTATGTTTCGCAACGCAAGCATCGCCCTTTTCCTTCTGGCGACTTTGAGGCGGACTACGGCCCGACAGGGCCAGTTTATTACTCGCAGTCCAGTACATTGGAACACTTTTTGACAGCCCGCTACTGTTTGTATTCGGTTGATCGTCGTGGGCGCGTCTATCGCGGTGAAATCAATCATTCGCCCTGGCCTCTACAACCAGCTTTTGCCCACTTCGAAACCAATACTGTCGCCCAATCGTGGGACATTGCTTTGCCAGATAGCCAACCCTTGTTATATTATACTGACCGCCTGGACGTGCTGGCGTGGCCCATACGCAAAATCGCAATGGGCCATAATAAGTACGGTGAAAAATAGGTATCTGTGTAACATTGCTCCGTCAATGGATATAATTATCAGTGGTCAGTAAAAATGCAGAGCAAAGGTCTTTAGCTTTAACCAAAAACTGACGACTGAAAACTGATGACTAACTATAATCTTGCTCCTAACGTATATAATAATGTCGTCAACTGGTAGCTATCTTGAAACATTTGGAGGCTAATAGTAGGTGAAATCTGGGTCAACAGTGGATTTGATGCGGCAAATTGCCCAAACTGACCGCACTTTTGAGCAGTTGGACGGGCAGTGGCTGGGCAAATGCTTGATTTGCAATGGGCGGCTGTCTTTTCGAGATAGGGACGGCTTTGGGGCAAACATCGAACATATTTTTCCGCGTGTGCTGGGCGGCACGGACGAACTGAAGAATTTGGGCCTGACTCACCCTGGTTGCAACGGCGAAAAAGGGCGGCATTGGGACGCGCCGCGCCACCATCGCACCCCAACACGCAACACCGCCTATCAAGAGTTGGTCGAACGGTTGCAGACGCGGCGGCAGGAACGCTGGCGTGAACCTGGTCAATTCAGAATTATCGCTTGAGCGGATTGTCATTTCGAGCTTGCGAAGAATCTGTGACTAGAAAAACCGTGCCGCCCAGGTCAAAAATCTGAGCTGCTTCGCAAGATTCTTTACTATGCAGAGCCTCCGTTCAGAATGACATGGACTGGTGAATTGTTATTTATTTTTGAAGGAATTATGCAACAAGACCAACCACTCATTTTTGTGCCGGGCTTGATGGCTTCTAACCTGTGGCAGCCAGAACGTAACAGTTTGCTGCCAGCGCAACTGGCCTGGCCGCTCAACCTGTATGGTTTGACCTCGCAATTGACGCTGCTGGAAGAAGTTTATCCTTTAGATGCACGCGGTCTCGTCCCTGGCTATTACCAGGATTTGCTGACCTTTATTAGCAATTCGCCCGCTGAGGGTGGACTAGGACGCATACTGGACGAGAATTTTTGGGTCTTCGCCTACGATTGGCGGCAAAGCTGCCGAATTTCGGGCCGCCAACTGCAACATTTTATTGTGGAAAAGCTAACGGTCGCCAATGCTCAACGCGCCGAGCAAAATTTACCCGCGTGGCAAAGCATAGACATAATCAACCATTCGATGGGTGGCCTGGTCACACGGGTGGCGATTAATAATTTTGCCGCTCCGGTTGAGCGCGTAGTTTATATCGGGTCGGGAGATTACGGTATTGCCAAAGCTTTTTTCGCCCTGCATCACCACACTGTCCCAAAATTAGTGGATGAGTTTGTGAGCGACTTCTTGCCGGGCTGGTATTGGGATTTACTCAAGGCTTTACCCAATATTTGGTTGATGCAAAACTGGCTAATCCGCTTGCTGGGAACGTTTCAGTCCATGTACGAACTGCTGCCCGACAGTTTTTATCTGGACGATAGCCATAATTTGATTGTAGATGCGGCCAATGAGCCTGTTTTTGGCTCCGAAGCGACCTACTTTAGTGACGTGTGGCAACTAGCGGAAGCCCAACAAGTGCGGGTGCGTAAGGCTCTGCGTTTTAAGGAAATGTTGGGGCAGGATTTGCCCGGCGACAAAAATCTGCTGATTTACTGTGATACTCTGCCCACTTACACCCACGCCCATTTTACCACGCGGCTAGAATATCCGATGCGCTCAAACACAGGCGACGGTACCGTGCCAGGCCACAGCATCAGTCGGGATAGCCGGGCTGACCGCGTGATAGTAGAAGGTATGCATAGCCAGCTACCCGATTTACCCGCCACCCATCAAGCTATACGCGCGTTTCTGCTTTTGACAAAAGTGCTACAATGATTCACTAATGCGAACGAGCAGTTTTATGGTAAAATTCAATAGTGATGCGATTAGAAAATGCTCAAAATAGCCAAACACTACCAGTAAAGCCAAGTAATGTTAGATAGCTCAAAATGTCGTCTAAACTTACTAAGTCGAATAAATGTCGCTCTAAAGCGCGTACCAAATTACTACGCATCGGTCGAAACTCGGTTTTAGCATACTTGGTGCTGTACAACTTTATCAGTAGAAAGGCGATTAGCCCGGCATAAAGCTGAATAAGCACCCCGTTTTCACACTGACTATATAAATGTTTGAACTGAAGATGGCGTTTAATCCACCAGAAAATCTCTCGATTTGCCATCGCCACTGGTAAAGCAAGGCAATGGTGAGTGCGCCCACATCGGTGCGATTGGTCAGGTAACGGTACCCCTTGCCACTGGTCGCGTCCAGGAACACTACCAACCGCAAGCGAGTCGGCACCTTATCCTTATCCAAACAAATTAGTTGGTCGCTGATTACGCCGCTGGCTTGTTGCTCGGCGGTAAGGGTATAAGTTTCGACTACTTCAAACACGGCGTTCTTCAAAATACGAGTGACGAAATTTGCCTTGATCTTTTCCCTCATGTCCATTGAGGTTAAGACCTTACCTCAACATTTCTCAAGCAAGCTGCCTCGTTTTTACTTCTGGCCTGGTTAGGTCGAATTGTCCCAGCGATGCTTGATAACGGTGTACCAGTTGGGTTGAAAAATTCTAATACCCTCTTCATCCAGGTTTTAGACCTGGGGTTAATCGTGCCATTTGCTTTCTTAGCAGGTATTTTGCTGCTTACCAGGAACTCGTGGGGATACTTGCTTGCTTCTGTGGTGATATTTAAGGTCTTAACATTGGGAACTGCTGTTTCCGCTATGGTGGTGGGGCAATTGTTGGCCGGGGTTGAGGCAGGATTGGTGGAGGCAATCGTATTTCCGGTGCTGGCTGGGCTGGGTATTGTGCTGACCTTTGTGCTTCTCAAAAACATTTCGGAAAAGCCAGTTAATAGCGTCGTGCCAGCCGTCGCACCGTTTGCGATGTCACCAAGTCAAAAAGAGTTGGTGGGGAAACTGTAATCTTTAATCGGTCTATTAGTTGCTGGCAAAAACAGGCACTGCCATTTTACTAATCTTGATTTTGTACATTTTGGCTGTGCTTTAGTAGGCAACGAAGCCCAAGCTTTCTATAGCTATCAGAAATATTTTGACACTCACTCTCACCCCCCTGTGAAAATATCCTGGTGAAGCGCGACAAGCCCTTCGTTTCGGTCATATAGCCGCTCCGAAATGTACACAGTCGAGCTCAAGACTAAATCTTGACGATACCCGTTTCCGCACCAGGGCGCAGCACGTACTCTTGCTCAATGTGGATGGTTTCTTCTTCCTCATTCGGGTTGCCGTCGCCCCAAATTTTGCGTTTGAAGGCGAAAACCGCCGACATCACCAACGGGGCGAGTGGCAGCCAGATTAGCAGGCCCAATGTGTTGTCCAGGGCGAAGAACTGCAAAAAATTTGGCAGCGCGTCCGGTACAACGGGCGGCTGGGTGGGGGCAAGCGGGCCGAAGAAGCCGAACCGCCAGTAGTACCACACAAACCAGATAAAAGCACTAAAAAATAGCAGCCAGCCCGTCAGCATGACGCAAGCTGCTAGGATACGGGGAAAAGGAAACAAGGGTTTACGTAGCTCGGCCATCATTTGGAAAGCCAGGTCAACCCGGCCTTTTGTCCAGCGATTGCGGCGGTGGCGTTCGGCCCAATCGAACCACAAACCCATCAGTATGCTGCCAACCACTAACGCTATGCCGCTCCGCCATAACGCCTCGTCGCGCAAAGCGGTCAGGCCCATTGAATTAAAGGCGAAACGTTTGCCCTGCGCCCAATAAATTAGGTAAGGCAAACCGCTTCCCAATGCCGCCGCCACCAACGTTATTAGCGACAGCCGCGAACGCCACACCAGCAGCAACAGAAGCGGCAGCACCAGCATCGCAATCGCCAAAATGGTACGTTGACCTCGTGCCTGACCGAACCACTCCTCACGGGCATCGCTCATATCCTGTTGGGTATAGCGCAGCACTGGGTCAACCACCGCCTCGATATTGTTAAAATTACCCAACTTGTAATCGTCAATCGCGGCGGTCACGTTTTTGCTGGCCTCGATAGCCACACCGTTGTTGACAGCGAGGGGCAAACCTAAACCCAAATGCTGGCGGTAGGCGTTATCCAAAGCCTGGCGTTGCTCTACCAGGGTCAACATTTTTTCGGCCAAATCCTGGGGGTTCATCGCTAAGGCACTGGTCAAGACGCGGCCCTGGTTGTTACGTGGGTACTCAATGCCAAGCAGGGCGGCGATAGTGGGTGCGACATCGGTTTGCTGCCCCCAACTACGTTCGCCCGGTTGGACGGCCTGGCCCACCAACAAAAGCGGTACGCTCCAACGGTCTCCCGCCCGCGTACTGCTATCCCAATCGCCTGTAATAATCACCGTCGTGCGAGCCAAATCCACTGTCTTATTATCGGTCAGTCGGGCTAGAGCCGCGTCCAATTTCTGACGAGCCTCCAAAACCTGGGGTGCATTATTGCCAAACTGGGCCTGGGCCTGGGCTACGCTGGAAAGCTGCACGATGGTCAGGTTCGCGCCTTTTTTCTGTAAAAAGTTCACCGCCTGGTCAGCCACATCGGTAGCAGGCTGGTTAGGGTCAAAAGTCAGGTTCAAGTCCAACCAGGCGGGTTGCATCGCCTCCAGCCAGGTGTGAGAGGCAAACAAAGCCGTGGTCTGGCGGTCTCGGTGTGCGCTGGCAAGCAAATTATCCAGATGGGCCAGCTGGTCGGCGGCGGGTGGGCTAGTGGGACCGGCCTCGGACGGCAGGAGGGTAAAACCGCCGCTCAAGCTAGAGTCCGCCCCGGTTAAAAGCGGCACCAGGCCCGGCGTGGCGGCGGCTATTGGTTCGGTAAACAGATATGACCCGGTGCTGACATCTTTCAAGTTTTGCAGGGCGGGCAGATTCACCAAATCGTCCTGTCCCAAATTGTTGACTACGACTAGCAACACGCGGCTGGCAAGAGGATTGGTAGTGCCGGGGTGCAAGTCAAGGCGGGTTTGACCGGAGTCGGGGATGATAGCGTTGGAAGCAGCCGTAAAATCCACCAAAGGTTTGGGCGTACCCACCTTCAAATCAAGCGGCTGGAAGCTTTCGAGCGAATAGCGTAGATAATAAGGTGCAAGCACTACTCCGAACAGTAGCACTCCCAAGCCTAACAAACAAACCAATCCGGCCCGCATCCGGCCCAAACTTAGCAGCACTCGCTTGAGCATCACAACCTCCTGCCAGAACCTTACTCTGCTGTCGCGCCCACCCGATAATACCAGGCCACGTCGCGCCGATGCCGCATTGCTACGCTCTCGACGATTCCCAAAGCCACAAAATTAGTCAAACACGAACTTAAACCATAGCTGACGAAAGGCAACGGGATCCCAGTCACGGGCATCAATCCCAAATTCATACCCACATTTATCAAGACCTGAAAAGACAACATCGCCAGCACCCCGATACAGATGTTACGCCCGTAAGCGTCAATCGCAATCGAGGCCACGTGCGCCACCCGCAACAAAATCAGCAGCAATATCAAAAGCAGAGCCATCGAACCCGCAAAGCCAAATTCCTCGCCGATAGTGGAAAAGATAAAATCGGTCTGGTTTTCGGGTATCAAATTGAGCTTGTTACTGGTGCCGTTGGCGTAACCTTCGCCATACAGACCCCCGCTACTAAGGGCCTTCTGACCTTCCAAAAGCTGATAGCCCGTGTTAGTGGCATCGCTTTCGGGATGCAGAAAAGCTGCCAGACGGTCTTCCTGATACGACTTGAAAATTTCTATCTTGCCGCCCGTGAGCGAACCCAAATTCCAAACCAGGACAATCAAAGGGATACCCAAAACAAATAAAGCCAAAAAGTGCAGACGGTCAGACCCGGCGCACCAGGCGACAGCCAGCCAGATAGCAATAATCACCAGTGAAGTTCCCAGGTCGGGCTGCAAGAAAACCAGCAAAATAGGCGGCCCAATCAAGGCCAGCGAAAACAAAAAAACTGGCAGCCTTTTGACCCGATGCTGATTGGTACTATAAAAACGGGCCAACACCAAAATCGCTAGAGGTTTAGCCGTTTCCGAAGGTTGCCATTGAAACGGGCCGAGGTTAATCCAACGGCCTGCCCCTAAATGCACCTGTCCCAAAAAAACTATCGCCCCCAGCGAAGCCAGTAGCAGGATATATAGCAACAGATTAAAGCTTTCAAAAACCCGGTAGTTGAGCCGGGTAAAGACCACAAACAGCAATAGGCCGATACCTACGCCCCACAACTGGCGCACCCAATAGCCGTTCAAGTTACTGCCCAAAGGGTAGGTAGTGGCACTGTTGACCATTACAATTCCAAATACAGCAGTGGTAAGGGCTGCCAAAAAAAGCGGCAGGTCGAAGAAACGCCAGATTGATTTTTCCATAAACTCTTTAATATTTTTTAATACTTATGTAAATCCGATATTTTCAGTATAACAGATTGGCCCACGATTGCAAGCCTTTTATTTGTCAAAAACTCGTTCGCAAACCTATTGACTAGAACGAAAAAGCTAGTTATAATAGCATCACTGGAACGTAAGTTCTAAATCCTTGTCGGTTTTTTGCGTAATGAGAAGAAAATGGGTAACTGCTTAATCACTGCTATTAAGATGTTATTTTGGTGAGACTAAGTAGTTACAAAAATGGAGGCACAACACATGGCAGCCTTGAATACGGCGGTAGCCGATTTTGACGACGCTTTGGTCGCGTCTGGTTCTGATGCGTGGGGGGATAGTGCTAATCCGCCCAGCCCAAACCCCGCCCGTCGCCCGAACGTACCGGGTTTTTCCTCTAACCAACCTGTTTATAATACCATTGGGGGAGTTAGTCGCACCGCCCCACCCCGACCCTTACCCGGTATAGGAGTACGGGCTGTGCCGGGTGCTACGGGTACTGGTTTGGCTGTACCGGCCCGTCGCATCCGCCGCAACCCGCTCCTGGCCGTGGCCGTTCCCCATCCCCTGGTATTGGTGGCGTTTATGTTGGCGGTAATGCTATTAGGTTTTTTGTTGTTGAGCAATTTGGTTCAGTGGTGGCAAACCTGGCAGGACGATTTAACCTACGGCAGACCGCGCACCTCCCAACTTGATGCCTGGGTAGGTCATAACGAGCAGGGCAACCACCCTACTCACCTGATTGCCCAAAACCTTGACCGCCAAATCAGCATCATCGAGTACCCTGGCGGCGATCCCAACAAGGCCCGCGTGATGGTAGGCCCGCATCTTTTTGGCAAAGGTGACGAGCTTGCCCCGGTCAAGTTGCGTCTGATTGATGTCAACGGTGACAATCACGTGGATTTGGTAGTCACTATCGGCGGTCAGCACATCGTTTATATCAACGAAAACGGCCAGTTCCGGCTGCTGCGGAGCGACGAACGCACCCAAATCAACCTGTCCGCCGACAGCTAATCCAAAACCTAATTGGACACACCGATGGACTCATTTATCGGTGTTCCATATTGGCCTGGCAGTTACACCCCAAAATCCATTGGCGGAGCAATGTCCCACAAATTGCTGACCCTATGCAGATGGGCCTTCTACACCGGATGCATTTGTTCAGTATGTTATAATGCCTCTGCGCCTGTTACTCAAGACTAACAAGCAAATTTGCAATGACAATAGACCTCCAAAGAAAAACTGAAAATAAAATCGAGCAATCGCTGAACCAACCTGAATTAAGAGTGTCGGTGATTGTGCCGTGTTACAACGAACAGGCGCATATCGGCGAGTGTCTGGATAGTTTGCTGCGCCAAAACCTGCCAGCCACCTCCTACGAAATAATCGTGATAGACGATGGTTCGCATGACCGTACCGTGTCCATCGTGCAACAACTGGTGGCGACTACGGACGGACGCATAACTTTTTTGCAGCAAAACCACACTGGCCCGGCGTTGGCTCGTAATCTGGGCGCAAGTCAGGCACGTGGGCAGATTTTGGCTTTCCTGGACGCGGATATGACCTTTGCACCAGACTTTTTGGCAAAACTGATTGCCCCCATCGCGGCTGGCAAAACTATTGGCACGTTTACCCTGGACGAATATGTAGCCAATGTCTCTAACTTGTGGAGTCGCAGTTGGAGCGTCTGCTATTACCTGCCTTTAAATCGGCGCGTCCCAGCCGACCTGACCGAGGACGAAAGCACTGTTTTTCGGGCTATTCGGCGCGAAGAGTTTGCCAGTGTGGGCGGCTTCGATAGTACAGGCTATCACGATGACCACACTTTGGCCGCGAAGCTAGGGCAGACCGCCAGCCGCGTGCCGGACGCAATTTGTTACCACTACAATCCTGGCTCGGCCCGCGAAGTGTGGGCTTCGGCTCATTGGATTGGCAAGAGTGACCGCCAGCCGCGCACACTCAAAGAATGGTTACGTCGTAGCCCGCCCGGTGCGCTCAAACGGGGCATCGCTCGCGCCCGCGAGGAACACGAACCATTTTACATTGTTTTCGAGCAAGTCTATAGCCTGGGCTTGCTCACCGGAATGTTCAAACGTCAGATTTTGAAACGCGACCACTCGCGCTAGTAGCCTTATTGAATTAGCTGTAGGCGGCGCATCTCCATATCCACTGCGCTGTCACCAAAAATGCGGGCGCGGGGACGCGCCGCCTACAATAAAAGCCCGGTTGTCTAAATTTGGTAAAAAACGAGGCGCGAGAGCTATGCACGAATTAAAGTACAGCAACGAAGCAGTTGCCCAGGCTGAGATAAT
This sequence comes from Chloroflexia bacterium, assembly GCA_038207455.1. Lineage (GTDB taxonomy): Bacteria > Chloroflexota > Chloroflexia > Chloroheliales > Chloroheliaceae > JBBQZT01. The sequence goes on along the minus strand of JBBQZT010000011.1, from coordinate 28,281 downwards.
TGCGGTGTCAGCCGAAATAACCGAACAGGAGCGGCGTTGCGCCCAACACCTGATGACGCTGCTGCCCCAAATGCGTCGTGTGATTGGGCGGGATCACGAAGGGCTAGAATATCCGCTTACTATGCAGCAGTACGCGGTTTTGAAAGGGTTGAACGAGCGTAGCTATTTGATTAGCGAGTTGGCCGATAAATTTAAGGTCAGCCGTCCCACCATGTCCCGAATTGTGGACGGTTTGGAAGGGCGACGCAAGAACCCTACTGAGGTTGAAAGCGGCCACGAAGACAACGCCCGGCGGCCCCAACTGGTGGAGCGCGTTGAGAGCCAGGCAGACCGACGGCTGGTATCGGTGCGTATCACCAGCGAGGGAACACGTATCTTGAACTGCTACCATCTCAAGGCCGAAGCCAGCGCGGTTGCGGTCTTGCGCCACGTGCCAGCCCAGGAAATGCCCGTATTGGAACACGCTTTTGAGGTTTTGCAACAGGCTTTAAGTGTGTCCAAAATATAACTACCAGGTTTTGATAGCGATGATAACGTGGGCCGAACCGAACTCGTCGTCGCTGGTCTCGTCCCGGCGAATAAATTCGGCGGCTTCGAGTGGCAAGTGTCGCCCAATACCGAGCGGACGTTTGCCGCCAATACGTTTGCCAAAATAAAAAAGGCTGTACAGCCAGATGAGAATTTTGGCGCGGCGGTTGAAGGGGCGCAGTTCGGCATCATCTACGATTACCAGCCGCCCCCCCGGATAAAGCACTCGATTAATTTCTTTGAGTGCGGCCACCTGCATAATGTAGTTGCTGGGGAAAGTGCTAACCACTGTCTCGAAACTTTGGTCTGGGAAGGGCAAGTTTGTCACCCGCGCCCGCACCAATCGGGAGTGCCAGTCTTTGGCGGCTAGTTTTGCTTGAGCTTGCCGCAACATCGGCCCCGAAGCGTCAATGCCGTAGGCTTTGAAACCACGAGCCAACATTTCGTTTAAGAGTGTGCCAGTGCCGCAGCCAATCTCCAAAACGCGCTTACCCTGAACACGAGGCAAAGCCGCTCGTTGCCAGCGCGACCACTGACCCAAAAAGGCCGCCTGGCTAACCAAATCATAGACTGGGGCGAGGGGGTAATAAAGCACTTCAAACAGCCCAAACCGCAGCAGTCTAAATCCCCGCGCCACTAGCCCCATCACAAAATTCATTTTGTTCTTTCGGCTATTTCTATTCTTTAGCAACGAGAGGGTGGTGCTAGTTAGGCATTGTCACCCTGACGAAGGAAGGGTCTGTTCAAAATTCCGCGAACAGAACAGATGCTTCACTCCGCAGCAACCAGTTGATGCCTCCGCTCAGAATGACAATTTCTGGCTGAATAATCACATAATAAAAAAGCTCCCCACCGTTAGGACTTCCAAACGCTGAGGAGCTTTTCTAGCTTTAGTTGCCGCCGCTATTGAGCGATAGTAAATAGGTGGCAATTTTATCTAAATCGGCATCGGATATTTGGTCTGGCGGGTATTTTTGCATCGGTGCTACTGCTTTGTTGCGAACCTGGTCTTTGATGGCAGCCGCGCTTTTGGCGATAGGGTCGCCTTTCAGTATTGGCCCCGGCCCTCCAGCCGCGTTGCCGTTTTGCAAGTGGCAACCGCTACAGCCGTTGGACTGGAACAGTTTCAAACCCGCCTGGACTGCGGCTTGATCAAGGCTGCCACCCGCTGGGGCTGCCCCGCCTGTGCCTGGTGTGGTTGCTGCGCTACTGCCCTGAGATGTACCCGCGCCCGTCGCTGCTCCGCCCGCTACTGCCGCCGGAGCAAGTTGAATATTAGCTTTTTGCCACGACTCCTCGATGTTGTCGCTGGCATTCGCGGCGAAGGCCCACACGGTCAAACCCACAATGGCTACTATAAAGAACACCATCACCCCCGAAGCAATCGGGCGGTTGAGCGGGTGACGTTTGGGGCTGCGATCCAACACTGGAGCCAGGAACAAAGCCAGTATCACAACCGTCGGGATGATGATACCGCCGATAGCCGCGCTAGGCAGACTGAGCGGGCCGATGTTGATTGAAGGCACTACTTTCAAAAACTGGAACAGGAACAAAAAGTACCATTCGGGTTTAGGGTCGAAACGCTGCCCGCTAACCGAGTCAACTCCATTATTGGGGTCGGCAGGGTTGGTGTTACCCACTGGCACAAAGAACGTAAGGGCTATAACCGCTGCCAATACTACGAACGAAACCACAGCGTCTTCAATGATGGTGTAGGGGAAGAAGGCCCGCCCGCCTTTTTTGCTGCTTTTGCCCACGCTATCAAAATACTCGCCCGAAATCTGCTCTTTGTAAGCGGGTGTGCCACTGATACCGATTTTTACAATCAGGAACAGGTGCAGCCCGATAAAAAGAGCCATCAGAGTTGGTAATATCAAGACGTGGATAGCATAGAAGCGCGTGAGGGTAGCCGCACCCAGGGTCGGGCCACCGCGCAATACGTCCGCCACAATTGGCCCTGCCAGCGGAGCCGAACCGCCGATATTAATACCCACCTGAGTGGCCCAATACGCCCGATTATCCCAGGGTAGTAAATAACCCGTAAACGAAAAACCCAACACGAACAAGAGCAAAAACACTCCCACAAACCAGGTTAGCTCGCGTGGATATTTGTAGGAGCCGCAGAAAAAAGAGTGTAGCATATGCAGCAGCACTACAATTACCATCGCGTTCGCGCCCCAATGATGGAAACCGCGAATCCAGTCGCCCAATGGTACAGAAGTAGTTAAGTGACGCACGCTTTCTAATGCCTCGGTACTGACGAACGGCTGGCCGTTGACCATAATATTGACCGGAGCATTCGATGGGGTGTAACCCATCGCCAGGAAGATACCGGAGACTGCCTGGATCAAAAAGACGGTCAGGCTGGCACTGCCCAACGTAAAAAACCAATCTACCGTTTTAGGGATACGCCGATACAACACATAATCCAGGGCGGGCTTGATGCCAGTACGCTCGTCCACCCATTCGTAAACTCGGTTGGTAGCCATATTTATTACCCTTCTAGCAAGTTAGTCAATTAGGCGAATGATTGCAATGGGTTAATCTTGAGTTTGCCGCTTTCAACCGTCGCGTCATATTTGTTAAGCGGCTTGGTGGCCGGGCCATTTCGTACTGAACCATCGGCGTTAAAGACACTGCCGTGGCATGGACAGGCGAAAGCGTCGGTGCCGTTCCATTGGACAGCGCAACCTAGATGTGTACAAATGTTGCTTAAAACCGCAAAGTCTTCGGGTTTGGCCGCACCTTGTTTGAGAGCGTGTACAAAGACGGTGGCAGAACCATTGACTTGTTTGAATTCATCGGTATAGCCGTAGTTATAGGTGACGGGTTTAGGGGTGGTGGCATTGGCAAAATCGGCTACGTTGCCAACTTCGGCCTGGACTTTACTCGCGCCACTGATAGCCGGAGCAATAAAATATCCAATGGCAGGGACGGCCAGCCCCGCTGTGATTGCCGCGCCAATCCCATAAATGCCCCACGTCAGAAAGCGGCGACGGCCAATGGTAGGGTCAGTATCGGGGGTATCCAGGTCGGCTACCTTCTTTATTTCAGTTAGAGCCATCGTTGGTTCTCCTTAGATTTTCGATGTGATAGGCATAATCAAGAACAATCCAGCCAGTGTGTTGGTAACTTGCTGGATTATAATTATTTGATATGCTTTCGTCAAGTTTAGAACATACTGATACAGGCCCAATTATAGACCTTAATTTATTTTATCACAAGCTATCGGCGTTGCCAATATCAGCTTTTGTATAACTTTTGTGGGATTTTTAGGTTAATTCTTTTGTGGCTGCTCCACCACCTGCACCTTAATCAAATTGGTGTGGCCTGGCAAACCCACTGGTACGCCGCCCGTTATCAAAATTTTGTCGCCCACTTTGACCAAACCCTGAGCCAAAACTAATGCTTCGGCCTGAGCAATCATTTCGTCGGTATTGCTATATTCAGGGCTGATTATCGCCTGTACGCCCCAAACCAGAGCCAGACGGCGATAAGTACGTTCGCTGCTGGTAATACCGATTATCGGTACGTCGGGACGGTTGCGGGCCACCATGCGCGAAGTATGTCCACTGGTAGTAGTGGTAATGATGGCTGTCGCGTGTAGCTCGGCGGCGATGCGACAAACCGCGTGGCTAATCGCGTTGGTAATGGGCAAAGCAAAGGGTTGCTCTAACTCACGCCCATTCTGCACTATCTGCTTGAACAAAACTTCGCGTTCGGTGGTCTCGGCAATGCGGGCCATTGTCCGTACCGCTTCCACAGGATACAAACCGTTGGCACTTTCGCCGGAAAGCATAGTTGCATCGGTGCCGTCTAGTATTGCGTTGGCTACGTCCGAAGCTTCGGCCCGCGTCGGACGAGGGTTGCGTATCATCGAGTCGAGCATTTGGGTGGCGGTGATGACGGTTTTACCTGCCGCCTGACACTTATGGATAATCATTTTCTGCAACATCGGGATTTGTTCCGTCGGCATTTCGACCCCCAAATCCCCACGTGCCACCATCACGCCGTCAGTTGCGGCTAAAATAGCATCGAAATTGGTAATCGCTTCGTGCTTTTCAATCTTGGCAATAATGGGCGGCAAATCGGTAGGGTCAAGGTCGGGGCTATATTTGTGCATCAAATCGCGCAGATTATGAATATCTTCAGGCCGTCGCACAAATGACAAAGCCACGTAGTCCACCCCTTGAGCCAGGCCAAACTTGAGGTCTTCTTCGTCTTTCGCGGTAATGGTCGGCACGCGCAAAGTCACGCCTGGTATATTGATGCCTTTATGCGAACCGAGCTTTCCGCCTGTAATCACCACGCAATGCACATCAGGCTGGCTTACCGCCAAAACCTTTAGCTCAATCAAGCCGTCGTCCATCAAAATTGTGTCGCCAGGTTTGACATCAAGCGGCAAGTCGGCGTAATCCACGCTAATTTCAGCATTGCTGGTCGTTGTCATAGCGCGGGTAGTCAAGACGAGTTCGTGGCCTGGTTGCAAATCAAGCGTCCCAATCTTTGGGTCAACCACACCTGTGCGGATACGTGGCCCTTGTAAATCCATCAAAACCGCCACATTGCGCCCGGCTTGGTGGGCCAGTTCGCGCACCATTTTGATAATCTCGGCAGAACGAGCGTGTTCGGCGTGTGAAAAATTCAAGCGTACTACGTCCAGCCCTTCCTCAATCAAACGACGCAAAACGGGCGCGTCCCAACTGGCCGGGCCAATCGTAGCCACAATTTTCGTTCGACGCTCCATTATTACCACCTTTCACCCTTCCCCAAATTAACTTGACAAGTAGATTGTAGCACGCTATAATGCACCCGGCACTTGAGACAAAACAAGCGCAAAGCACCACTATTATTGTTCCGCAATAGCTCAATGGTAGAGCATCCGACTGTTAATCGGCAGGTTCCAGGTTCGAGTCCTGGTTGCGGAGCCATTTTATTTCATATAAACCAGCTACCTGGGAGCCATGCGGATTGCGCCGTCCAACCGGATAACTTCTCCATTCAACATTTGGTTTTCCACGATATGTTTTGCCAGGGCCGCGTATTCGTCCGGTTTGCCTAGTCGCGGTGGAAACGGTACTTGTTGCCCTAGCGACTGGCGGGCAGCTTCGGGCAAACCAGCTAACAAGGGCGTGTCAAAGAGACCGGGAGCAATCGTCATTACCCGAATGCCATAGCGAGCCAGTTCGCGGGCAATTGGCAAAGTCATCCCCACTATGCCACCTTTGGAAGCAGAATAAGCCGCCTGTCCAATCTGGCCGTCAAAGGCCGCTACTGAAGCGGTGTTGACAATTACGCCGCGTTCGCCCGCTTCGTTGGGGGTGTTGGTGGACATCACGGCGGCAGCCAAACGAATAACGTTAAAAGTGCCAATCAAGTTGATTTGAATAGTGCGAGTAAAACCAGCCAGGCTACCCGGCCCATCTTTACCCAACACTTTTTCTGCCGAACCTACCCCAGCGCAATTTATCGTCACGTACAAACCACTGCCCTCGCCCGCCGCTTTTTCTACCGCTGCCCCTACCGACTCTTCATCCGTGACGTTGGTTTTGACGAAACTCGCACCTGCACCTAGTTCGCTTGCCAAAGCCTCGCCCATTTCGCTATTCAAATCGGCAATACTTACCTTTGCTCCCGCTTGGTGAAATAACCTGACGCACGCCGCGCCCAGGCCCGAAGCCCCGCCTGTTACCAGCACGGCTTTATCTTTCAAATCCATAAATTCTTCCTTTCCTAGCTTGATATATTACTTTTGATCTGAATTGCGCTCAATCCATTGGTAGAGCGATGTTCTACAAATACCCGACCTTGCAACCATCCTGCTTCAAAACCGTATCACCTCAAAAATCTGGGGTGTAGGGGCGGGATTTATCACGCCCATAAGGTTAGTATCCGCTGTTCAAAACGGGCGTGATAAATCTCGCCCCTACTTTTTGGGATGATATTCCAAACCGATAACCGATTAGTGTAACGTGGTTTTCAAAGCGTGAGCTGCTTCGAGGCGGGCGCGTTGGCCTTGTTCCATAATACCTGCCATATTGACGAAACCGTGTATCATCCCGTCGTAGCGACTGAGTTTGGTTGGCACACCCGCCTTTTGCAAACGGGCGGCATACATTTCGCCTTCGTCTCGTAACGGGTCAAATTCGGCGGTGATTATAAGGGCGGGCGGCAAACCACTCAAATCAGAGGCTTGCAAAGGTGAAGCGTAGGGGTTAGTGGCGTGGGCCTCGTCGGGCAGGTAGGCGTTCCAGTACCAAATCATAGTCTCCCTGGGAAGATAGTAACCTTCGGCGTTTTCCTGATAAGAAGGTGTGCCGGGCAAATAATAGTCGGTGACAGGATAAATCAGCAACTGGAAAGCCAGGTTGAGTTGGTTGCCCCGGTCACGTGCCATTAGTGCCACTACTGCCGCCAGATTGCCTCCCGCGCTATCGCCGCCTACTGCAATCCGGGCCGGGTCAATCCCAACGCTGAGGGCGTTACTGGCAGTCCAGAGTGTGGCTGCGTAACATTCTTCGGTGGCAAGCGGAAACTTGTGTTCGGGCGCAAGACTATATTCTACCGCTAATACCACGACACCTGCTTCGTTTGCCAATGTTCGACACAGCGAGTCGTGGGTTTCGATGCTGGCAAGTACCCACCCACCGCCGTGAAAATAAACCAGGGCCGGAAATGGGCCATCTCCAGGTGGGGTGTAAATGCGTATCAAAAGGTCGCCTTCCGGCCCTGGAATACGTCGGTCTTCAACGCGGGCGACGGGTGCAGGTGCGCCGCCCCCAGCAATAAAGGCAAGATGGGCTTGCCGTCGGGCTTCGTGTACGGGCAGCAAATGACGCGGTAGCTGACCAGAGGCGGCAATCTGGTCGAGCAAAGCCTGAGCCTGGGGGTCAAGTGGCATAATAATAATCTCCTTGAAAGTGTAAGAGTGGTATAACAAAAAAAAGCGGTCTTGTCAAAATTATTCTTGGAAGAGGGTGTGATGCATAATTCTACACTTATATAGACCCCCATGTAAAATTATGCACCACGCGCTCTTAATAGAGTTAGGTTTAAGAGCAATACCCTTCAAATAAGCGGTAGGCGGCGCGTCCCCGCGCCCACACAGGCTGTAGGTCTGGCAGCAGCGCGGGCGCGGGGACGCGCCGTATAATACACATCCCTATTTATATGGTATTGGGTTTAAGAGCCAGCCAGTGGCAATCGCTCCTCTTCGCGCTCTGTGGTACCTAACAAATCGGCGTGATGACGGAGGGCTACATCTGGGTGCGAACGCAGACGGCTTTTGAAAAGATTTTTGCCAACCTGGTAGAATAGCGGGTTGAGCGCGTCCTGGCTCAACCCACGCACGCCAGTCGTAAGAGCCGAAGGTAGTTCGAGCAAAGGTACACTAGCATCGAGACGGGCACTAAAGAAAAAGCCTACCGAGAGTCGGTCAGTCTTAGCTGGAGGTGTCACGGCCCGATGGACTGTAGCGCGAAGATAACCGTTGGATGCCAGTTCGAGTAATTCCCCAATGTTGATTACAAAAGTCCCTGGAATGGGCGGCGCATCAATCCAGCTTCCCTCGTGTTCAACCTGAAGACCGGGCTGAATATCTTGCAACAAAACGGTGACAAATCCGCCGTCCCGATGCGCCCCTACGCCTTGATCTCCTTCGGTAGCATCGCGGCCTGGGTAGCGAATTATCTTGATAAGTTGATGAGGGTCAGGCGTAAAAATTGGATCGAACACTGTGGCGGGCTGGCCCAGGGCCAGGGCGAAAGCTCTGACAAGTCGTATAGCCAGGCCACGTACTGCCGCTTGATAGCGTAGCACAGTTTCTTTGAGTTCAGGCAGGGCCGTCGGCCATTGGTTCGGCCCTTGTAACCGCAACCAGGGCAGCAATTCTTCATCTCTTGGAAGAGCTAGTCGCTCGGCCCCAATATCAATTTGCTCACGCCAGTCTCGCTGCCCGCGCGTTCGCTCCCAACCCGCTCGTGTATAGCCCCGAAAATGGGGTGAGTTGACCATTTCGATATCCAGCTTGTCTTGTTCAGGTAGTTCAAAGAAGCGTCGGGAGAGATACAGTAGCTGGCTTGTAAGTTCGTCTTCAATACCGTGACCTGCCAGGTAGAAAAAGCCGAGGTCGTGGGCTACCTCTCTTAACTCAGCTAAGAAGGCGGCTTTTTCGGTAGAGCCAGCCTCCAAACGCGAAAAATCGAGAACTGGCAGCTTAGACCATTTTGTAATTCCCATTGCTCCCTCCTAATGAATAGATCGAATAAAAATATCGTCCTCCTGCTTTTCCAGTAGGGTTTCTCAGTCAGGAAAAAGGAGGTGACAGGGGTAAATATACGGCAGTGAATAAACTTTGTCAACAATAACTTTGTCAGTTGATAAAAGGTAAGTTGTAAGAGGTTTGAAGTTGGGTTACAATGGCCCTGGTTTTTAAAAATAAGGGGGAATAACGGATGCCTATGTATGCGGGCGTAGATGGCGGTGGTAGCAAAACGTTGGCAGTGATAGTCAACGAAATGGGCCAGGAGGTCGGGCGGGGTCTGACGGCTAATGCCAATTATCAGGTTTTGATGACGCAGGGCTATAGCGAAAAGGAAGCTGCTACGCTGGTAGCCGCACGCATCGCCCAAGCTCTAGCTCAAGCGTGGCCCGACACTACGGAAAGGCCGGTGGGCGTTTTTGCAGGTTTGGCTGGGGTTGACCGTTTGAGTGATGCTGCTATAATCCGCCAGGCTTTAGGCGAAACCGAATTTTACAGTAATGCTACCTGGGAAGTGGTCAATGATGCCGAACTGGTGCTATATGGTTTGAAGCAAAGTGTGGGTTTGGGCTTGATTGCTGGCACTGGTTCGATTGCAATAGGGCGCAATAATCAAGGCAAAAAAGGGCGGGCTGGGGGCTGGGGTCACATTTTGGGAGACGAAGGTAGTGGCTACGAGGTAGGGCGGGCGGCTTTGCAAGCGGCGGTACAAGCGGCAGACAAACGTGGCCCGGCTACCCAGTTGCTGCCCCGTATCCTGGCCCAATGGCAGCTACCCCAGGCCGAGAGTTTGATTGAAGCAATTTACAGCACCAGCGAGGCCCGTAATCAGAAAATCGCCCAATTAGCCAGTCTTGTGTTTGAGTTAGCCCGTAATGGTGACATAGTGGCGGCCCAAATAGCAAAAAAGGCGGCAGCAGACTTGGCGGCGGCAGTTTGGGCTGTTTATAGCCAGCTTGATTTTGATGAACCCTTTCCGCCACTAGGCTTGGGTGGTGGTTTGTTGTTGAACACACCCGCAGTAAAAGCAGGTGTGTTGAGCCAACTGCAAAAATTAGGCTATCAACCGGGACAAGTAGTGGAGGTGGGTGATCCGGCTCTGGCGGCTGCGCTTGCTTGTTTGCAACAACATACAAACTCTATTTGATACCTATTTCTCGTTCGGCCAAATTAAGATAGACCCTGAGGGGTCAACGTTGGCGTAATGTCCGGCCAAAACCACTGTAGTCGAGTCGAACTCCGTTATGATAGCCGGGCCAGCAATCCGGTTGCCAGCCTTGAGCTTCGCCCGGTCATAGATGCCCGTTTCCAAAAATTGGCCTTCAAAATAAACCTGGCTTTTTTCCACTAAAGCCTCCGCCGCGTCCTGATCGCCTTTCTCAATAAGGGTGGCACTGAGCGGCTTAGTTTTGCCCAGGCCAATCGCGCGTAGATTGACCAGTTCGTGAGTGGTATCCAGCTTGAAACCGTACAAACGGTTATGGGTTTCATCGAAATTTACGCCCAGTGGAGTCAGGCCGTTTTTGCCCAAATCGTCCAGCGTCACATCCACCGTTAGCTCGAAACCCTGGCGGTAATAGCGCACATCCACCTGATACTTGATTTCCTGTGCCTCACGTTTGACACCCTCACCGTCTAGCCATTTCTGAGCGCGTGCGCCCAGCTTATCCAGTTCACTAACCACTTCTTGGGCATTGGTATTATCAAAAGTGCGAATAAAAGTCCGGGCAAACTCGTCTCGGAAGTCGGTGGACAAATCGCCCAACGCGCACAACAAGCCGGGTGATGGCGGAATAATACACGGCCAGCTACCCATCAGTTTCGACAAAGCGTTGGCATGGAGCGGGCCTGCTCCCCCAAAAGCCACCATCGCAAAGTCGCGAGGGTCGTACCCCTTCTGTACCGAAACGAGCCGCAACGCCCCAAACATATTTTCGTTCACAATATCGTAAATGCCCTGCGCCGCTTGATACAAGTCCAGGCCAATCGCATCGGCTATCGTTTGGACAGCAGTTTTGGCCGCTTCCAAATCTAGCTTCATCTCGCCACCCAACAAACTGGGTGGCAAATGACCCAACACCACGTTTGCGTCGGTCACAGTAGGGGCTGTCCCGCCTTTGCCGTAAGCAGCCGGGCCGGGCGATGCACCTGCGCTTTGAGGGCCGACGCGCAAAGCTTTAGTCAGTTCCGGCACGTGAGCAATCGAGCCACCGCCCGCCCCCACCGTCCGCACTTCCAGCGAACTGATACGGACAGTATTATACTGCTGTGTTCCAACTGTGGTTTCCCGACCCAATGATGGCGCACCGTCCAGACACAGAGCCACGTCCGTCGAAGTCCCGCCCATGTCCAGGGTCAGAATGTTTTTGTAACCAGCTTGTTTTGCCACCCACAACGCCCCTGATACGCCCCCCGCCGGGCCGCTCACTAGCGCATACACGGGCATTTCTTTGGCCGACTCCACACTCATCAAGCCGCCATCACTCCGCAAAATGTTAAAACGGGTGGTCATACCGCGCTCTTTTAGCTTGCTGGCAATACCGTCCATATAGCGGCCCACCACAGGGCGCACATAGCTGTTCATCACAGCGGTTTGGGTGCGTTCGTACTCCCGAAACTCCGGCAAAATCTCGCTGCTAATCGAAGTCGGCAAATTCGGATACATCTCGCGAACAATCTCCCGCACCTTTATTTCGTGTTCAGGGTTGGCGTAAGAGTTTATCAAGGAAATGGTAATGGCTTCAACACCGCTATCCGCCAGCTTTTTGAGGTCGCGGCGCAACTTTTCTTCGTTAATAGGGCGCACTTCGTGGCCTTTCGCATCCATGCGGCCCATAACCTCGATAGTGTTTTCCAGCAGAGCCAATGGGTCGGGCTTGACCATAATCAGCCACGCACCGACGGGGCTAGGTGTCCAGGAGCGGGCCACGTGCAGCACCTGACGGTAGCCTTCCGTCACCAGCAAGCCCACCTTCGCTCCTTTGCTTTCCAACACAGCGTTAGTGGCAACGGTAGTTCCGTGCATCAAATAATCAATTTTGTCGTGGCTAATGCCGCTCAACTCGCAGATGCGGTCAATTCCGGTCATTACACCCACCGAAGGGTCTGCCGGAGTCGAAGGCGTTTTAACCGGAAAAAGCTTCCCGGTTTCCTCGTCTGCCAACAGCAAATCGGTAAAAGTGCCGCCTACGTCTATGCCCAATCGGTACGCCATTGTAATTAAACCTCCTGGTTAGCTATTGGTCGTCATTTCGTTTATTCTGAAGTTGGCGCAGCAACTCCTCTAGCTCCCGCACCCGCGCTTCCGCCGCTATACGTAGTTGCTGCTCTGTTTGGGCTTGTTGGCGTTCAGTGTCAGCTCGTTGGCGTTCGGCTTCGGCCCGCTGGTGTTGGGTCTCGGCTCGTTGGCGTTCGGTGTCAGACAGGGCTTGCGCTATTAATCTCTGTTGGCGTTCAGCAAAGGCTTGTTGACGAGCAGCCTCCGCCCGTTGGTATTGGGTCTCTTCAGGAGTCAATCGCAAATGTCCTGAGTTGTCGTATAGATGCAACTCACGGTTTTGATGCCCCTCCATCACCAGCCAGCTTTCCAACCCCTCGCTCCACAATCGCCCCCGCTCATCTGGTTTGATTGAGTCAAAACGTCGCATAATCGGGTCAAACCGCCACCCCACTAACCGCCCTCGTTCCAGCCACTGGTATTTCCACACCCTGACGGGGTGGGGGTCGCACACAAAATATTCCGGTATGCCCATCCGCTCGTAGTTGCCCAGCTTAGAGATTTGCTCCAGGTCTTCGTACCAGTTTTCTTTGCTGCTGATTTCCATCAATACACGCGGGGGCGGGTTGGTAGCATTGATATAATAGCTGGTTATTTCCCCGTCCGGCGTGGACACAAAATTGTCAATCACCAGCACATCCGGGCTTTTGTTGCGGCCAGGATTGAGCGGGTCGCCGTATAGCTGGATACTGGTGAAAATACCCACCGGCTGACTTTCAAATAGTTGAGACAACACTGCCATCGAATAGATAATCAGGTTGTTATGCACATCGGTTTGGCTCATTTCGTCATCTTCCCCGAAGGCAGTATCATAATTTATTTTAACTTCTGTTCCCATTCGTTACACCTGACCTAGTGGCTGTGGTAAGTGTGCGAGTTATAAGTGACGCGCCGCCTACTATTGTTAAAGATTAAATCACGCCTGTTGTTGCCCATTCTTCTAGTTGGGCTGGGTCAATGCCAAGTAAGCCGCCATAAATTTCCTGATTATGTTCGCCAAGTTTTGGACCAAGCCATTCGGTTTCGCCCGGTGTTTCGCTCAGTTTCGGCACGATACCTGGTATGTCCAGTTCGCCAATATCGGGAGACATAAATTTCTGCAACATCCCACGTGCGGCATAATGCGGGTCGGCAGCTATATCGGCCACACTGTAAATCGGACCAATCGGCACATTGGCCGCGTCCAAAGTCGCATAAACTTCATCGTAATTACGTTCGGCTGCCCAATCCCCGATAATTTTGTCCAGAATCTCGTCGTGATGCACCCGGTCATTATTGTTGGCGAAACGTGAATCTGTCGCCAGGTCGGGTCTGCCAATTGCCGTCATAAAACGCTTGAAAACACTGTCTCCGTTGCCCGCAATCACAATATACATCCCATCGCGGCAACGATAAGTGTTCGAGGGCGAAATACCAGGCATCGCCGCCCCGGTGCGTTCCCGCGTGATACCAAGTTTGGTAAATTCGGGCAGTGAACCTTCCATGAGGGCGAAAACCGCTTCGTTAAGAGCTACATCAACCATCTGACCGTCGCCGCCCCGCAAATCGCGGTTATAAATCGCCATAAGCGTGCCAATCGCGCCCCACATCCCGGCCAGACTATCGCCCAGGCTAATCCCGGCGCGGACTGGTGGTCTGTCGGGGTAGCCCGTCACGTAACGAATACCGCCCATACTTTCGCCTATACTGCCGTAGCCCGCCTTGTCTTTGTATGGCCCGCTTTGTCCCCAGCCGCTCACGCGCGTCATTACCAAACGAGGAAAAGCCGCGTGCAATTCGTCCCAACCCAGACCCCATTTTTCCATCGTGCCAGGCTTAAAGTTTTCCACCAAAACATCGGCCTTTGCGACCAATTGGCGTACAATCTGGCTGGCTATGGGCTGCTGGTTCATATCCAACGTGACCGATTTTTTATTGCGGGACTGCACATACCACCACAAGCTAGTTTTGGTTTCGGGGACGACGGCCCGCCACACTCGTAACGGGTCGCCCTTAACAGGAGCTTCGATTTTTATTACTTCCGCGCCAAACTCGGCCAAAATGCGGCCACAGAAAGGTCCGGCCAGCAGTTGGCCCATTTCGATTACCCGTACTCCGGCCAAAGGCTTCGCTTTGCGCCTCGCCTCGGACGCACCTGCTTGCGGTTCGGTCAATTTAAGCTTCTCCTGATAAGCTACAAAAGCAAGGTATAATAGATTGGGAAGAAAGGTTTTGAGTCTGATACTTGATATGGGGAAATATAAGTAAAAGGGGATTTTTTGTCAATCCTGTTGCGGTGTGCGAAAAACTATTCAGCGCAGAAAGCGTAGAGAACACAGAGATTTTCACCGCAGACCTTATAAGCATACCGCGTCTAACGTGGTTTAAGGTTTGGCTATATTTTATTCAACTTGTTTTATCTCTGCGCTCTCCGCGCCGCCAACTGGTTGCTACGGTGAAAATCTACAGGGCGAACTCGGCCAGAATGCGGCTAATCTGGCGGTTAATCGCTTCCCAGCTGCGGCTTTCGGCGATAGTGCGGGCCGTGACACCCATCTGACGACGCAAAGCCCCGTCCTGCACCAATTTCAAAATCTGGTCGGCGAAAATATCCAGGTCGCCCGGTTCGGCCAGATAGCCGGTATCGCCTGGCTGCACTAAATCGGCAGGCCCGCCCGCCCGCAATGCCACGACGGGCAACCCGCTTGCCATCGCTTCCTGTATCACCTGCCCAAAAGTTTCGGTGAGAGATGGAAATACAAAAATATCCGTCGAGGCATACACCTGAGCCAATGGTTCACCCGTCAGTGGGCCAGTAAAAGTTACATCCAGACCTTTTTTTTCAAACAAACTGTGAATATGCTGCTGAATAACATGGTTGGAGTTGCCGCCTGTGATTACCAGTCGGAACTTCTGCCCCAGCCCCAAAGCCGCCGCCTGTTGTACGGTGTGAGCGTAAGCGTCAGCCAGGAAGTCAAAGCCTTTTTCCAGGCTCAGACGCGACACACAAAGCAGCAAAACTTCGTCGTTCGGTGCGAGTTGGGCGCGAAGGTCGAGGCTGCGTTTGGTCGGATTGAAAAAATGACTATCTACGCCCCGTCCCACCAAACGTAACTTTGTTTCCGGTACGCCTAAGCTTAATAAATATTGGCGGCTGGATTGCGATGGACATAAAACTGCCTTCACCGCTTTGTGCCTGAAAACCTTACTTTGCAACCAATCCATACCCTTAGCCGCTAACTGATTAAAAGGCTGAGGTAACATTCGCAGGGCATAAGCGGATAAATCGGTTTGGAAATTAACTACTAGCGGGATATTTTGCTGGCGTAGCTGCCACCAGAATTGAATACCCAGGCTGGCAGGGCTGGCGATATAAATTATATCGGGCTGGAAGGTACGCCGGAAGATTTTGCTGGTGCGGAAGGGCCGCGCAATCAACAAGTCTGGATTGAAAAATAGGGGCAAACCCGCCAATCGTACAATCGGCAGTCTTTTATGCAGCGGCGAACGTTCCTCACGACCAAATTCAGGAGCGACGGCGGCTACCTTGATGCCACGCTCAATCAAATATTCCAGGAAATACTGGGTGGCACGGGTCACGCCGTTAATCGGGCCAAGCGACTCACTTGTTACAAGCACCTTTTTACTATCCAGACGACGCGGAAAGATTGGTAAGGGTTGAGGTGAGGGTGTAGTATCAGGTAACGCAAAGTGGGTTTCGACCTGGTCGAGAACGTCAAACCTTTTCATATATGGTTCAACTGACATCTGGCTCAACCTGCTTTCTTTTAGGATAATAAAACCTATAAATATTCAGTTTGATTAAAGCAGCCAGATATTAACAGTGAGTCAAGAGGTTTTTAAGGGCTAATTAACATAAGGTTAAATTTTATGGTCAGAGGTTTGCAAGCGGCGGTAGAGCCATAAGCCCACGCCTAAAAAGATAAAATCGTTAAGAGTACGCATCAAACGGTTGGCGGCAATTACGCCGAGAGCGATAGGCCAGGGTAGCAACGCCCCCAGCAATAGGGCCAGACTGCTCTCGACAATGCCCAGACCGAGCGGAACAAAGAAAAAAACGGCGGAAACCAGCGTCGTGAATGCGCCCGCCCAAATCAGATAGGGCAGCCAGCTAACATTAAGACCGCCAAAAGCCAATATCGTTAGCCAGAGACGTATTCCATTTAGTAGCCAAAACAAAGCTGAGGGCAAAGCCGGTAGCCACAATGCCCCCGTTCGTAAGTGTATCTTTATATCTTCGCGGTGGTCTGGTGAGTTTTTACCTATTCGTAGCTTGCTTAAATATAGTAGAGGTGGAGTCAGATAGCGAGGGCCGAACAACAGAGTTAGCAAACCGAAAGCTGCTAACAGTCCCAACCCCACGAAATAGGCCGGAGTAGCTACGAAGCCGCTCCCTTCCAGCAAGGGTAAAGCCAGTAACAAACCCGCAACGCCAAACAAACTGGCAACCAACAGGTGTACCCCTTGAGCCAGGATTGCCAGCAGTGGCATAACCCGGCGCGGCAACCCGGCGGCAGGGCCAAAGAAAACCAGCCCGGCAATCGGCCAGATGCCACCCGGAATATAACGGGCCGCTCCTGCCACCGACAGACTCATCAGGGCCGCGCCGTAACCGCGCCGCGAACCTAGCAAGCGGGCGCAACCATACCACACTCCTACATAGACCAGCGAAGCCGCCAGATTGAGAAGCAAAGCCACCAGCAGCCATAACCAGTTTGCGTCTCCGAAAGCTTGCTTAATATCGGCGCGATTATGATAAAGGGCATAGCTCATTAAAACCAGCACGCCCAAAATTAGCAACCAGCGACTGATTCTCCAGGCGTTTCTAAAATTTTGCCTTAGTAGCATAAAATTAGCGTAACTACTCAGTTGTTGTCATTCCGCAGCAACCAGTTGATGCCTCCATTCGAAATGACAACTACCAAATTTGTAGCTCATTGCCCTCTCAGATAGCGCACATAAATTTTGCCGTAGTCGGTCAGGTTGGCTTGGGGGCTGTTGCCGTCCATTAGCGAAATACCGCTAAAAGTATTGGAATATGGTTCGGGCAGACCATAGCTGGTGTAGATAAACCAACGCGCCAGATTTAACCGCAAAGCGTTGGCTTTAAGCCATCCCAACGTATCGTTGAAATATTGGCTAATCAAATCGCTGCGGAGCGTGCCTTGCGGAATAGCTATCGTATTACCGTTCGCGTCCTTGCCCCAACCCAGCTGGTCGTAACCCCAAATAATCCCAAATTCCGATAACCACATCGGTTTGTTGCGGGTGTCCGGGTTAGAATCCAGGAAATTACGCATCGCCTGTATCTGCTCTACATCTCGACTATGGTTTAGCAAAGGCAAGTTATCCCAATCCAGGCTGTAGGTGTGCATACTGTAAGCGTCGAAGGGCAGGGCTGCCTGGAACTGGCTCTGGTAAGCATCCTGCATCTGCTCGAACCAGGTTTGACCGGGGGTGTAGCCAGGGCAGCCTTTGCAGGTGTAGTTCCAATTCAAAACGTTTGGCCCGATAATGATGGCATTGGAGTCGACAGCTTTGATGGCAGCGGTCAGGTTGTGCAAAGATTTGGCATATACCTCTGGCGGCGTATCGTCTTGACCCGGTACGTTCGGCTCGTTGCCAATCATCCAGTAACTATTGTGTAAAGAAGAATTGGATTTCAGGAAGTTTATCCAGGATTGGTAGTAACCACCGTTTTCGCCGTCCTTATCCAACTTGACCAAAAAAATCTGCTGCGCGGTATTGGGCTGGTCGGGCGCAACCGTAGCATATTGATACCACCACTTTGCTCCGGTAATATCCAATACGTGCTTGAGGCTGGCAGCTTTATCTGGCACACTGTCCAGCCCGGTTACAATCACTCCAAAACGGTCACTTAACTCGGTGTTGACCGCAGCGAGACCAATTTGCAGATTATTGGCAGCGAGCTTTAAACTGGCTGCCGAAACCTCCCCGTTTTGAGTGAGGTTTCCGGTAGATGCGGCGACCTGGGCAGGCGCGGCCAACGGTGTTAAAGCCAACGGCCCGTAACCCATCGTAGGCAGAGGCGGCGGGGCAACGGTGGATTGGGGAGTGGGCGCAACCAAAGAAGTGGACGCAATGGTGACAGCTGGAGCGGGTGTAAGCAAATCCGACTGGCGCGTTGGTATGTTTTGGCGTGAAAGCCATAAGCTGGTCGCCACCATTGTTAAAACTAAGGCCAGGACAAAAAAAGTTACTTGTTGAAATCTGGCTTTGTTAAGCATTAGAAAAGTTCTCCGAGTTGCTTTAGCGTTTCTCGCCTGTGGCAATAGTGATGCCCGCCGCGTCCTGATAAATACGACTGATAGCACTGTAATCTTCCCGATTATAGCCCATGCCCTTAACCACCGTGTAAAGCTGTTGGGCCAGGGCCGTACCCATCATTGGCACGCCTAAATCGCGCCCCGCACTCAAAGCGGCATTCAGGTCTTTACATAATAATTCGGTGGCGAAGCCTTGCGAATAATCGTCTTTGAATAAATTTTGAGGCAGCCACTTGTCCATCAAATAATTAGCCGAGGTTGCGTTCATTAGCACTTCGCGCAAAGCCTGGGCATCCGCGCCAGCCTTGACACCAAAAGTAAAACCTTCGGCAATGCCCATCATCAGCACGCCAATAATAATCTGATTGACCATCTTGACCGTTTCGCCGAGTCCGTTTGGTCCTACCAGCACTGGCGAACCCATTGCTTCTAACACAGGTTTGCCCCGCTCGAAAACTTGGGGATCCCCTCCGGTCATAATCGCCAACGTTCCGCTTTTGGCTCGGAACGGCCCACCCGAAACAGGTGCGTCCAACATAACAATTTGGGCAGCGGCCAGACGTTTAGCAATTTGCTGGCTGGCAGTAGGCGAAATCGTACTCATATCAATCAACAGCAGGCCCGCTTTCGCTCCTTCGACAATGCCTTCCGGCCCAAAGCAAACCTCCTCCACCTGGGGCGCATCGGGAACCATAGTCACAATCGCGTCCACCATACCCGCCATCTCTGCATAGTTACGAACTTCGTGCGCTCCCTGGGCCACCAATGCTTCGACGGGCTGACGATTGCGGTGCGCGACGACATAAGTCTCAAAGCCCTTTTGTATCAAATTCTCGGCCATCGGCTGGCCCATCGCCCCCGCCCCAATTAGCCCGACTTTCTTGATTGCCTCTGCCATTTTCTCTCCATTGTAAATTGTAATAGGTAATATGTTCCAGCTTTTGAAATACCCCAGTATGCGGCGACCTCTAGCATACAAATATAACGCTGTAAAGAGGTCATCGGTTATAATGTTTGCGGGTATTATCGTGGTTTTGGTAAGCTTCTGTCAAGTTCGCAATCAGGCTTAACAGCAATACCGTTCATTAAGCTGTAGGCAGCGCGTCCCCGCGCCCGCAGGGGTTGATGGGTCTGGCAACATAGAAGGAGTTTATTTTGGGGGAGCAGCGGCGACTTTGCCTTCTACCAAAAATAGTGCAGCAATGCCACTGAAAAAGGCCAGCCCCGCCCCAATCAGCATAACCAGTCGAAAGCCATCTATAAAAGACTCATTAATAGCAGTTTTGAGCCTGGCTTTGGTTTGTGCGTCCGCCTCTTTGGGAAGCTCGATTTGGGTCAGTTTGGCCCGCTGGTCATCCAAACTTTGGCGCACCTGAGCGGAGGGTGGCGGGTTGATAGTTGCCAGATGGTTGTCCAGACTGCCGCTAAAACTTGCCAGCAAGAAAATACCAAAGACCGCAATTGCCAACAGTCCGGCTACGCGGGAAACGGCGTTGTTGATGCCCGACGCGATGCCCGAATCGTTGACCGAAACCGCTCCCATCACCGTCGTCGTCAAAGGCGCAACCGTAATGACCATACCCAGGCCCATCACCACGATGGCAGGGAAGAAAGTTAGCCAGTAGTCGCCGCCGATACCGGGCAAAGCAAACAAAGCGAAGCCAATACTGGCGATGATAGGGCCGATAATCAGTGGCAATTTTGAGCCATAGCGACCTACCAGGCCACCCGCCCAGCGCGACAGGGCAAACATTATGAACACGAAGGGCAGATTTACAAACCCGGCGGCTGTCGGCGAATAGCCCTGCACCTGGATAAGGTTAAAGGGCAGAAAGAAAAACGCACCGCCCAAAGCCCCGTAGAGCAGCAAGGTCAGCAGGTTTGCACCGCTAAAGGTGCGCGAACGAAACAGTTGCAGAGGCATCATTGGGTGGCGGCTACGGGCCTCAACCACGATAAACAAACCTAAAGCCACTACGCCCACCGCCAACGCCGCGATTACTTGCGGGTCTCCAAAGCCCAGGTTGCCCGCTTCCACCAGACCATATATTACTCCGCCCAAGCCGACAGTTGCCAGGATTGCGCCCCACCAATCCAACCCTTTTGCCAGAACCGGATTGTAGCTTTCCGGTACGCGCCAGAAAACTATCGCCAGCACCACTATCGCTAGGGGAATGTTGATAAAGAAAACCAGCCGCCACGACACGTTTTCGACCATCCAGCCGCCCATCGCCGGGCCAAAAGCTGTGGTGATAGAGGTAAAGCCCGACCACGTACCGATAGCCTTGCCGCGTGCTGCGCCCTGGAAGGCCGCACTAATGATTGCCAGGCTGCCGGGTACAAGCAACGCCCCCCCCACGCCTTGCACCGCCCGCGCCAAAATTAGCCAGGTCACATTCGGGGCAAAACCGCACACTATGGAAGCCAGGGTAAAAATGATTATCCCAATCGTATAAATACGTCGTCGCCCGTAGTGGTCTCCAAGCGAACCCCCTACCAACAACAAGGCGGCCAGAAATAGAGTGTAGGACTCTATCACCCATTGCACGTCTGTGACTGTCGCGTGCAAATCGGTTTGCAATATAGGCAGAGCCACGTTGACGACAGTACCATCAATAAAGGCCATACTCGACCCTAGAATAGTGGCGGCCAGTATCCAACCTTCCCTGCCTGTTGCGGCAATGTCAGGTTTGGGTGCGGCCTGGATAGGGCGGGCCGCTAGTGGTTTGTCCATTTTTAATAAAGTCCTTTTTATTATAATCTTTGTAACCATTCAACCTGAAGACCGCAAGACATTACACCACGGAGACACGGAGTAAATTCAAAAGCAGGTTACGAAGCAAAGTTTGGTCTGCTACTGTTCCCTCTCTCCGTGAACTCCTTATCTCCGTGGTGCATCAGGTTTTTTGCTTTTAGGCGGGGGGTGGCAAAGATACCAGCAACCCCGCCAAGCCTATTATAACTAAAAGCATAACTATTTCAATCCTCCACCAATGTGGCCGCTTGCTGGCAGGTTTTAAGAGAATATATCCAGCCAACCCCATCGCCCCTAAAACTGCTATGAGCTTAACCAGGATAGCTTTGCCGTAATCGGTGTTGAATAAATCTGTGGTCTGGCCCAGATGCAGCCAGGACATTATACTGCCCGTCGCAACCAGCCAGAGTAAACAGACCGCCGCCAATCTGCCAAACCGCTTTGTGAGTGCGGGGCGATGGTTAGCCAAAGCGGTGGTGGGCCACACGGTTAGCAGTGTTAAAAGCCCACCCACCCATAACCCCATTGCTACTAGATGAATAGTGTTGACCGTCAATCCCACAATTATTGGGCCGGAACTAACGGCGTGGCTGGCCTGTCCATCTACAACTGCCAAAGCCAACCCCAGCCCCAATGCAATTTTGTTAGCCCAGGCCGAGCCTTGCCTGATGCTACCCAACAGCACCCATAACAATACGGCTGCACCTAAACGTTGGGCCAGGACGCGGCCAAAGCTAGAGGAAAGGATGTCTCCGGCAGTATCAGGGTCAAACATTTGGGTTGGGCCTAGACTGCTGGTTTGGCCCAGTAAAGCCAACGGTTCGCTTATCAATAATATCAGGATGCCGAAGCTGCAAAGTCGCCAGATTTTGACCTGCATTCCAAGCCCCGCCAGCAAAAACGGATGCAACACCCACACATTGAAAACCAGAGGCCCGAAAGCCAGCGCGTAACCCAAGAAATGCAGCCAGCGGCCCGCCACCTGTAAAACCAGCCCTAATGATGAGACCGCTCCAATTTGAGGCGCAAAGTCGCTGGCCTGGGCAACGGGACTGGTATGGCCGATGCTGAAGGCGAAGTGACCGACAACCGGGTGAGTATCTTCGGAAATAATCTGCCAGTTGATTTGATAAGTGCCTTCTTCAGCAGCGTTGACGGCGATGCTAAGTTCGGAGCCATCGTTTTGGATTGCGCCAAGCTCGACCCGTTGGCCGGAAGGAGCGACGACGGTCAGGCCGTGCCGCACGGTTTGGATTGGCTCGGAAAACCATAAATGCACACTTTTGGGTGGTTCGGTCAAGAGACTGCCCTGGCTACAAGTGGTGGCAGGTGGCAACACGCGGGGTGAGGCCAGGGCTGTACACAAGTCGCGAGGTTCGGAGCGCACCAGCCCTGCATGGGCAAAGACCGGACGCGGCCATAGCAAAACCAGCCATAGCCCCGCGCCGATCAGTAAGAGCTTGTAAAAAAATGGTGTTTTGTCACCCTGAGCGGAGGCGATGCTGCGTGAAGGGTCTGTAGCTTTTGTTTTGCTATTCTGTAACGGGTGGATTTTGAGCAACAGATTCTTCACTCCACAGCAACCAGTTGATGCCTCCGTTCGGAATGACAAGATTATTCTTTCGCACCACATCTAACCCGCCTGGGGCTGCGGTTCGGGTTGCGGCACTTTAACGGTTTTACCTTTGGACGGTGATGAGCGACCAATCCGAATGACCATCCCGGCTGCCAGCAAACACAACACGCCCGCTGTCATAAAGCTGACCTGATAACTGCCGAGCCAGGTGTAAAGCTGACCAGCACCGTAAGCAGCGAAAGCTGCTCCCAACTGGTGTGAAGCCAGTATCCAGCCAAAAATAATACCCACATTTTGTTTACCAAAAATATCTGCGGCCAGGCG
Organism: Chloroflexia bacterium; assembly: GCA_038207455.1. Classification (GTDB taxonomy): domain Bacteria; phylum Chloroflexota; class Chloroflexia; order Chloroheliales; family Chloroheliaceae; genus JBBQZT01. The sequence goes on along the minus strand of JBBQZT010000011.1, from coordinate 5,274 downwards.
CACGGTAGGTGGGACGGTGGCTACCCAATCCAACCCATAAAAAACCACAAACAAGGCCAGACTGAGAAAAGACGTGCCGAGTGCATAGGGCAGGAACAAAAGCGAGATGCCGCGCAGACTGTAGTACCAGCACAGCAAGCGGCGGTTGTCGTAGCGGTCAGAGAGCCAACCGGAGGACAAAGTGCCAAAGATGTCGAAAACTCCGATAGTTGCCAACAATCCGGCGGCAGTCACTTCGGCGATACCATGATCCATTGCGGCGGGTATCAGGTGTGTGCCGATTAAACCATTGGTGGTTGCGCCACAGATAAAGAAGCTTCCTGCCAGCCACCAAAAATCACGCGAACGCACGCCCCGCGCCAGCCCTTTGAGTGGAGCTACAAAAGGATTGCCCCCGATTGGCTTATGTTCTTCGCTACCAGCTTCTGCGCCGTAGGGTAGCAACCCGACATCACGCGGATTGTTACGCATTAGCAGCCACACAAGCGGCACTAGCACGAGGGCCACTGCGGACATGAGCAAAGAAGCAGCTCGCCAGCCAAAAGTTGTGACCAGGGTAGCCAGCAGAGGCAGGAAAGCCAGCTGGCCTGTCGCATTGCTGGCTGTCAAAATACCCACCACGAGGCCGCGCCGTTTGACAAACCAGCGATTGGCAACGATGGCCGATAAGACCGTAGCCGTCGCACCCGTCGCACTGCCCACTATCACGCCCCATAATAGATAAAGCTGCCAGGACTCTCGCATCAAGCTGGTTGCGAAGACCGCCACGCAAACGATAGATAAAGCTACCAACATTACACGCCGGATGCCGAAACGTTCCATAAAGGCGGCGGCAAATGGCCCAATTAACCCGTACAAAAATAAGTTAATGGAAACGGCTAATGAGATAGTAGCTCTGCTCCAGCCAAATTCTTTTTCGAGCGGTACAATTAGCACGCTGGGCGTGGAACGAATACCGGCGGTTATAATCAAGGTCAGAAAAGTGATACCGACGACTATCCAGCCGTAATGGAAACGGCCTTGCCATTGTTTTTTTACCATCTTTATTCGATTTCCTTTAACGTGTGAAGGCTACCATTGCCGAAACTTCTTTGAGGACATTCTGCAAGCGTTCTTGACCAAACTCGGCTACGATTTGAGCCTGCGCCTGCTCCCAAAAAGGGATGGCTCTGGCTAAAGCTTGCTGACCTTGAGCAGTCAGGGTTACGATACGAGTACGCTGGTCCTGGCCCGTCTTGCGCTCGATCAGACCGTCTTTTTCCAATAAGCGTAGGTTGCAGGTGACGGTAGTTTGATCCATCGCCAACTTATCGGCCAATTGCGTCACGGTAAGCGCACCTTCTCTAGCAAGATTAATCAGAAAAGTAAATTGCGTGATACGAATACCACTTGGTTGCAAGTATTCATCATAATATTGAGTTAGTTCGCGGGTGGCCCGACGCAGATTGCCACAGGCGCAAAATTTGACCCTGGCAATGTCTGGTTGGCTCATAGCTTGTCTTCTCGATTTTTATATATGTATCTACAGGTGTTGTTAGAGTGTAACAATTTCCGCATGGGTTGTCAAACCCAAATTGCCCCTTGACAAATCTTATGTCTTATTCTATACTTGCTATACAACAAGCAAGCTTAAAGAAAATTTGTTGTAGGCGGCGCGTTCCAGCGTTCGCATTTGAACGATGTTGGAATAAAAGGAGGTTCGCAATGTCCAAATTTGAGACGATGGGCCAGCTAAAAGAGGTAACTCTGTCACAAGGGACGGTCCGTTACCGGGAGAGTGGCACGGGTGAAACGTTGTTATTTGTTCATGGTCTGTTGGTGAATGGCGATTTGTGGCGCAAGGTTGTACCGCCCCTGGCCCAGCACTACCATTGTATTGTACCGGACTGGCCGCTAGGTTCGCACGAAGTCGCTTTGTCAGCCCAGGCCGATTTGACTCCGCCTGGAGTCGCGCGGCTGATAGCAGATTTTGTGGTGGCATTAGATTTGAATGATGTGACCGTCATAGCGAATGATACTGGAGGTGCGCTGGCCCAGCTGGTAATCACCGAGCATCCAGAGCATATTAAGCGGCTGGTTTTGACCAACAGTGACGCTTATGAGAACTTCCTGCCACCACTGATTAGCAGCTTTCAGTTGCTTGCCAAAGTACCGGGCCTGATTTTTGTAGTAGCTCAACTGCTCAAGCCAACCATTGGGCAGAAAGCGATTTTAAGTTTAGTCACCAAGTATCCTATCGAGCAGGCTGCCCGCGAATCTTATGTCTTGCCCATTGCCGACAAAGGAATACGCCGCGACGTGACTAAGTTTCTAAAAACCATTTCCAACCGCTACACGTTGGCAGCGGCCCAGAAATTCTCGCGCTTTGATAAACCAGTGCTGTTGGTATGGGCCGAACAAGACCGTTTGTTCCCCAAGAAATACGCCGAGCAATTGGCAAAGGCTTTTCCCAACGCCCGTTTGGAATATGTTCAAGATTCCAAAGCTTTTGTGTCAGAAGACCAGCCTACCCGTTTGGTCAATTTGGTAGCAGCGTTTGTGGGTTAATCAATAGCTTAACTATCGCCAACGGTTACACCCGTGCCGGTGCAGGCAATCGTCGTCTATTCAACCCAAACCTGATAATGAACATTAACTTTTAAATCCGTGTATCCGAAGAAAGGGTGTTTTGTAGGAGGCTGCTCCGCCAGCCGATGGTTCGGAAGACAGTCCATTGGCGGAGCAATGTTCCACAATTCAATACACGGATTATTTTGTTAAGGTTCATTATCAGGTTAGCAAAACCCTTATCTGACGTAACTACTCAGCTTCCTACAAAAACGTGATAGCTGAATGGTTACTATCTGACAAGTATTATGGTATTTGATAACCCATTTTATGGGGTTTAGAATCTATTTGCCGATGGTTGCCCGTACCCGGCACGGGTGCAACCATCGGTACTCCGAACCACTCCCCGCTTCCTGCCCTTTTGCCCGTGGAGCTTTTTAAGGTTATACTTACCGAGCATTAGTAATATGGCAAAGCGAGGGTAAGGGTAAAGGTGAACGAAGACAAGGTTAAAAAAGGGTTGCGAGACCCCGAACGGTCACGCGAAGCTATTTTGGACGCAGCCGAGGGGCTGTTTGCCAGCAAAGGCTACGAGGAAACCAGCTTGCAAGAAATTGGACAGGTGGCGGGTGTCTCACGAGGTACGCCGGGCTATTTCTTTGGTTCAAAGGAGCAGCTATACGGTGCCGTGCTAGACCGGGTGATTTTGGCCGAATATCAGTCGGTGGCAGAGGTGGTGATACCTGGGGGCGTACCGGACGTGCAGCCGCAAGATACATTAGCTCTGGCAATCAGCAATTTCTTTGATTTTTTGGTGGCGCGGCCTACTTTTATCAGATTGATTGAGCGCGAAGCTTTGAGCAACGCCCGTTTCTTGCAAGAACGCAGTGCCTATCTCGATCTGTTCAAGCAGTCGTTGGAGTTGATTGAAGCGGAACTGGGCCGGGCTGATAAAAATTACCGCCAGGTTGATCCGGTACAATTTTTGTTGAGTCTTACCGCGCTATGCTGGTTTCCCCTGGCCCATACCGATACCTTTGTGCGCCCACTTGGAATAGATGCGAGTGATGCGAAGTTTTGGCAGGCTCGTAAAAAGCACATTATAGAATTGATATTATATGGAATATCTAACAAAAACTTTTGAGATAATGTAACTCAACTATCCAATACAATGTAAAAGCCGGGCTACCACTTGTACCCGGCTTTTATAGCTGCTTCTACCCATCGCTATTACAGACTCTATGCCCCAGGGACTTTGGGGGCGGGCGTAGTGGCTGCCGTGTTTTGCACCAGTTGTACCACGCCGCGTTCGTCGGTAACGGTCAAGGTGAGGTTGTAGCTGGTCGAAAACGGGGCGTAGTCATCGTCTATAGTCCCATTATAGCTGTTCCTGGAAAGGCCACTCACAGAATGCTCAATGCTCCCGGTGGAAATATTGCGGTAGTCCAGCCTCCAGGTAACACCCCCACCTCCACAAGTTTCGGTGAAGCTCTGTTTAGTCCAGATGGCTGCATAGGAACTGAAGTAACCGACTGTGTTGCTCAATTGCGTCAGGCTGACGCAGCCCGTTACACCGCCACCACCTGCACTACCGCCACCACCACCTGCACTGCCACCACCGCCGCCAGCATTTGCGCCTTGAGCAGAAGCGTGGCCTACTGTGCCTAAGCAAAGGGTTAAGGTCAGAATTAAAGCACAAATGACAGAGCTAACCTGCTTGAAACTGAAATTGAACATGGTCTTGTCCTTTCTTGACTCGCGTCTAATCATAAATCCAACAAATCTAATAAAATCTCGCTTACGACATCTTAGAACGCAAAGAAAGACCGAAAGAAGCGGCCTCTTTTACGAGTTTTCAACGAGTTTTAGAACTTGGGATTTTTAATTGTAGGTGGCGCGTTCCCGCGCCCACATCCTCGATGAGTCTGGTAGTATCGCGGGCGCAGGGATGGGCTGCCTACAGCTTATTTGAAAGACATTTGTTTTAGCTCGCTGCTCGTGGCTCACAGCTTGCTGCAATAATTAGTAGGCATTTTTGTCGGTGAAAATGACGATGATGGTTTTGAGGATAATTTTAAGGTCAAAGAGGATAGACCAGTTTTCGACGTAAAACAAATCGTAGCGGGTGCGTTCTTCGATAGAGGTGTTGCCGCGCAGACCGTTGACCTGCGCCCAGCCGGTAAGCCCAGCTTTTTCTTTGTGACGACGCATATAACGAGGGATTTTTTGGCTAAATTGCTCCACGAACTGGGGCTGTTCGGGGCGCGGGCCGACGATACTCATATCGCCCAACAATACGTTGATGAATTGGGGGAACTCGTCCAGGCTGAAACGGCGGATGAATGACCCAAAACGGGTACGACGAGGGTCATGGGCGGTTGTCCAACCAGGCCCGTTAGCTTCGGCACTACTCCGCATCGAGCGAAACTTGATAATTAAAATTGGTTTGCCGTCTAAGCCGACCCGTTGTTGGGTAAAGAACACACTATCTTTGGGGTTGGTGAGCTTGACCAAGAGAGCAGTCAGGAGCAAGAAAGGCGACATCACCACCAGAATAACCAAACTGATAACCACATCCAGCAAGCGTTTGATAAAACGGTTGTAGCCATGTAGTGCCACATCCTTGACGCTGACCAGGGGCAAGCCAGTTAATTCGCTAATAGCAACCTCGTTGGTGGTGATTAGCTGGAAAGCGTCGGGGTAAATCTTGACGTTGATGGGCAAATC
>JBBQZT010000010.1:0-100677 GCA_038207455.1 Chloroflexia bacterium | reverse complement strand
AGCTCGACTTTACACATTTTTGAGAGCCGCTACACGCTCACGATAGCTAGGGTAAACCAGGTTTTCAGACATGGCCTCTACCGCCACTTGTTTGAAAAATAAGGTCAGATGTAGCTTTTACGTGAGATCCGAGCCCACATTTTGTGTAAAGTCGAGCGAAGTTAATGGCTGTTTTTGATATTGGACATTACCGACTCTTCTATCAAGGTATAAGCCAAGCTAGTTTCCAGCAACCAGCTCAGACCGTTACCCATTTGGGAGCAATGCAGGCCCAAGACTACCCCGGCGCACTCTGGGCCATAGGTCTGCGTAACAAAGGGGCCACTCAAACCGTTATAGAACAAGCCATTGCCAATCGCACTATCATTCGCACCTGGCCTATGCGCGGAACTCTCCATTTTGTGGCCGCAGCCGATGTGCGCTGGATGCTCAAGCTCCTCACACCCCGCATTATCTCTGCCAGTGCTGCTCGTCAACGAGAATTGGAAATAGACAGCGAGGTTTTAGTCTCTAGCCAGCGGCTCATCATTAAGGCTTTGCAAGGTGGCAACCAACTCACTCGCTCAGAGTTGTACCAAGTTTTGGAACAGGGCGGTCTTGCGCCTAGTGGTCAGCGTGGCATCCATATTATAAGTCGGTTAGCTCAGGAAGGCTTGCTTTGTTTCGGTTCATACCACGATAAACAGCCCACTTTCGTCTTACTCGACGAATGGCTGCCTCCAACTAAAATGTTGGAGCGAGACGAGGCGTTGGCAGAACTGGCAAAACGCTACTTCAAGGGTCACGGCCCAGCTACACTAAGTGATTTTGAGAGATGGGCAGGCTTGAAAACCAGCGATGCTAGGTTTGGGCTAGAAATGGTCAAAGCACAATTACGGCAAGAAGTGGTAGCTGGTCAAACCTATTGGCTTACTCAAGATGAAGCGGTTCTATCATCTAAAATGGGCGCAGTTTATTTATTACCGGGTTTTGATGAGTACATTTTAGGCTACAAGGATCGTAGCGCAGTGTTGGAAGCGCAGTATTCACAAAAAATAGCCCCAGGTGGTAATGGTATGTTTATGTCCACTATTGTTAGCAATGGCCGAGTAGCGGGTATGTGGAGACGGGTCATCAAGAAAGATAAAATTCTCCTTACCCTAACCTCGTTTGCCTCGCTAAGTTTAGCCGAAACACAGGCGTGTGCAATCGCAGCTGCACGTTATGGTCAATTTATAGGTAAGCAAGTAGAAATAGCATAGCCTTTAGGCTTTTATTCGTGTAAGACTTCAAGATTAGGCTCCACCAAAATTTTAATCTCTAAGGGTTGAATTCCCCGCTGCTTGCGGCGGGGAAAATTTATTGGGTATCATCTCAAAGGGTAGGGCAAGGTTTATCGCGCCCAAACGGTAGTAAGCCCCGCTCAACACGGCCGCGATAAATCTCGCTCCTACCCTACACCCCGGATCTTTGAGATAATACGTTAATGGATTAATTGGATTTTTCGGTTTTTTGTATTCTAACTTACGCTGGAGCAACAAATTGCCTCTCCACAAATTATTTTATCTCAAAACTTGGCTTTTGGCTTTAAGCTTGGCTATGCTGCTGTTGGTTGCCAGTAGCAACGCCTCTGCCGCGCCTCTATCTACACCACCCGCCCAAACCTCGCCCGAAACCGCCGATTATATGAGCCTGTCTTTGCGTTTGCTGTTTCCCTCGCTGCCCGCTAATCTCGAACTGTCCGACATCACCGACCCGGCTTTTACCAATTTCACCAGCGGTACAGATTATTTGCCACTGGGTACGCTTTCCAACCCCGATACTACCCAAGACGGGGTGCAACCTATCACCAAAACTCTTAGTTTTAATTTTAAGGGGGGAGTGCGTGGCCGCGTTTTTAGTAGTCCGGCCTGGCTCTCGGTAATTCCCAACTATTTTGCCAACCGCAACGGCAAAGGCCAGTTGGATAGCATCGTGAGCGTGCGCCAGGACGCGGCCAAAGGAGCGGGCTTGCTTCCGGCTCAACGCAATTGGGGACAGCTGCGGATTGTGCTGAACGGCTTCGTGTTGGATTACGCCACGACGGTGCTGGTAGGGCCGCCTAAGAATTTCGTGGGTGACAAAGGCGCGAAAGTGTTTGCTTTATATCATCAAATATTAGGTCAGCTTGACCAACGCGGCGATTTAGGCGCGGCTATCGGCACCCTCGCCCACCCCAACGGTTCACAGTTTGCGCTGGGGCTGGTAACGGATTATCTGGGCGAAAACGAGTACAACCAACGCTTGAGCGAGGCCGATTTTGCCAACCGGGTCGCCGAAGTTTTGAGCGATAAAGATTATGGTGGCGACGGCTGGGTAGGTTTTACCAAAGATGATGTTTTAATCGGTGCGCCGGGTTGGGCATTGGGTCACGCCAAAACCGGAGGAGACTCAGCCCGATGATTATAAGGCAGCTGCTAAAAAAATCGAGCCAAAAGCTCCATTTCGCGGTATGTTTGGTAGTTCTGGCTTGGATGCTGACTGGTTGTAGTGATAATTTGCTGCCCCTCAATGTTGCCACCAAATATTTGCAAAACGAAGCGGCGGGCAGCTTTTCGGATAACTACGATTTGCTAACCGCCGACTCGCAGCTAAAAATCGGGCGCACCGAATACGCCACGCGCTTGAACCAGGCTCGTCAGGACGGGGGTATCGTCAGTATCAATATTAAAACTGTTGAAAATAACCCTACCACTGTCGGCAATCGGGCCAGCGTCCCCTATCAACTGGAAGTGACATTACAGAGCGGCCAGAAAATATCCATCTTCGAGTCGTTGGTGATGCTGCATCAGGAAAACGGTTGGCGCATAGTCTGGCCGCCGCAATAGTTTTTTTACCGCAGAGAACCTGTCCATTGGCGGAGCAATGTCCCACACAAAGACGTTTCCTACCCCTGCCACCTAATCTGCACCTGTTTCTATTAAGTGTTAAAATATAGGTGCGAACAGAGTACCTTGTTTATTTACACATCTGTAAAGGGGAGAGCGTGCCAGCCGAACAAGACAGTCCCTGGAAGGACATAATCCAGCTATATTTCAAACTTTTCGTGGCCTTTTTCTTACCACAAGCTTACCAGGCTATTGATTGGGAACGTAAGATTGAGTTTTTGGACAAAGAATTATCGAAGATAGGCCCAAAAAGCGAAACGCGCAATCGTTTGGCCGATAAACTGGTCAAGGTCTATCTCAAAAACGGTAAAGAATATTGGCTCTTGATACACGTTGAGGTACAAGGCTATGCTGACCCTAATTTCGAGAAACGTAGCTATATTTATAACTACCGTATTTTTGACCGTTATGACCGTGACGTAGTTAGCGTAGCAATTTTGACGGATGGTAATCCTAACTATCGGCCTGCTAATTATGATTTTGAGCTTTGGGGTTTTAGCCGTACTATGCACTTAATAGCTATTAAGCTGCTGGATTTTCAAGACTCGTGGGAAGGACTGGAAGCAGACCTCAATCCGTTTGCCTTAGTAGTGATGGCCCAGCTTAAAGTTTTGGAATTAAAAGACAAACCGGAACTGGCTGACTGGAAATTTGAGTTGGTGAAAATGGCGCACGAGCGCGATTACACTCCTGAAATGGTGCGGGAGCTATTTCGGTTTATAGACTGGTTAGTATATTTGCCACCTGAATTAGAGCGGAAATTTGAGCAAGCTTTAAGTGAATATGAGGAGAAAACAGCCATGCCTTACATAACTTCTTTTGAGCGGAACGGAATGGAACGTGGCCTCAAGCAAGGACTTGAGCAAGGACTTGAGCAAGGACTTGAGCAGGGCGAGAGGAAGGCGGCGTTGTCTATAACTTCCCGCCTACTTGAACGACGTTTTGGGCCGTTAGGACGGAAACTAGCCACGCAGATCAAAGCTTTATCTACCCAGCAACTCCAGGAACTAAGTCTGGCTTTGCTGGATTTTGAGGATAAAAGCGAGGTGGCTATCTGGTTGCAAACTCAGACTACCAGCGAACTGGTTACTAAGGAATAATAGAAAGTGATACCTGGATGCAGATTTTAGTAGTTGATGATGACACCGAGATTTTAGATTTATTGAGCCGAGGTTTGAAATTTGAAGGTTACGATGTAAAGACCGCCGCCGAGGGTGCGACTGCTCTGACTTATTTCAAGCAAGAAGCCCCTGATTTGGTGTTGTTGGACGTGATGATGCCTGGAATGAATGGGATCGAGGTCTGTCGGGAGATGCGGAAAGTGCGCGATACTCCGATTTTGATGCTGACGGCCAAAGACGCGGTTAGCGATAAAGTGGCTGGGTTGGATAGCGGAGCGGACGATTATATTGTCAAGCCGTTTGTTTTTGAAGAACTGCTGGCACGGGTACGGGCGCAACTTCGCCGCACTATGCCCGGCGAAGCGCAGATGTTGCAATTTTCAGATTTGATATTAAATACTGCTTCGCACGAAGTCCGACGAAGCGGCCAGCTAATCGAACTGACCACCAAAGAATTTGAACTTTTGCTACTATTTATGCAACACCCCCGTCAGGTATTAACCCGCGAGGTGATTTACGATAAAGTATGGGGCTACGATTTCGGTGGTGAGTCCAATATTATCGAAGTGTATGTGCGCTATCTGCGGAGCAAATTAGAGGCGCACGGACGTAACAAACTTATCCAGACGGTGCGCGGTGTGGGTTATGCTTTGCGCGAACCAGAACCAGTGGAAATTATTGCGGAATAACATATCACCATGCTGACTTTTTTTCGGCGGAGTTCTATCAAAGTGCGGTTGACGCTGGCGTATGCGGCAGTAGTTTGTGCTGCTTTGGTGATTTTGAGTTTTGCTGTTTATAGTTCGGTGCAGCGTAGTATGGATGCCGAAGTTGACGGTCAGTTACAGCAAAGTGCCGACGACGTGCGTAATTTCTTTTCGCATTTAACCATCAACACCCTCACCCCTGGTGATTTGCAAGCTTTTAGTAGCGTTTTTGGCGGCAAGTCTGAAACTACTCCCAGTGCTTACTCGATGCCCAAAGCTCCCGATGGCAACAATGCCTTGCGGATGCGATTTACGTCCGGTCTGACCTATCTGCAAATAGTCAGTACCGACGGCAAGTTTGCGGGGAGTGCGCCGAACGATTTGCTGGCAATGCAGAGTGATACCAACCAAAAGAGTTTATTGGCTTTAATCCATCCTGGTACACCACCCTACAATTCGCTTACGCTCGATAACGGTACGCGCTTGCGGGTTTTGACCCTGCCCATAAAGCTGCGCGAACAAACGGTGGGCTACATCCAGGCGGCCCGCTCTTTGGAAGAAATTGACGCGCTCCGTTCGCAAATTCTTTGGCCGTTCGTGATAGGCGGCCTGGTCACAGCTTTGATTATTACGCTGCTGGTTTGGGTTATTACCCGCCGCGTTTTCAACCCTATCCAAAACATTACCAGCACCGCCTATCAAATCGGGGTAAGTGGCGACCTGACCCAACGTATCAAAATCAACGATAATTCCAAAGATGAAGTTAGCCGCCTGGGACGGGCCTTTAACGCGATGCTCTCGCGCCTGGAAGACACTTTCCAGATGCAACGCCAGTTTATTGCCGACTCGTCCCACGAGCTACGCACACCCCTTACGGTCATTCGCGGCAATTTGGATTTGCTCAAACGCAACCCCGACCCTCAAAATCAGGCTGCGTCATTGGTGGCTATCGAGCGCGAGTCGGTGCGGATGCAGCGGCTGGTACAGGATTTGTTGTTGTTGGCCCAGGCTGATGCTGGTCAGGCTTTTGAGATGTTGCCCGTGCAGCTGGATACTGTTGTTTTGGAAGTATTTATGGAAACGAAGGTGCTGGCCGATGCCAAACGCCAGACGCTCAAGCTGGCCCATTTTGACGCGGTGACGGTAGATGGTGATACTGAGCGGCTCAAACGTGGCTTGATAAATCTGGTTGAAAACGCTATCAAGTACACGCCCGAAGAAGGCCAAATCAGGGTGTCTCTGCTCAAAGGCACTAAATGGGCGCGGGTGGTGGTGGGGGACGACGGGATTGGGATTGGGGAAGCCGACCAGCAGCATATTTTTGACCGTTTCTTCCGGGTGGATAAAGCCCGTTCGCGGAGTGGCGGCGGCACGGGTTTGGGGCTGGCGATAGTCAAGCATATTATCGAAGGACACGGCGGACGCATCACCCTCAAAAGCGCACCCGGCCAGGGTTCGGAGTTTACCGTCTGGCTGCGGCTCGACCCGGCAGCCGACCTTTCGACTTTGAGCGACGATACCCACGAAGATTTTCCCCTCCAATCCGAACCAGTTTCCAATCTAAGTTCGTAACTAGATTGTCGTGCTAGATAGGTTTGTCACCCTGAACGAAGGCTCTGCGGACTGAAGGGTGTATTTTGTTCAGAGAGCTTTGAACAAACCTTTCACTCCGCAAAACCTTTGTTCAAAGCTCGTCGGCTGGTTCTTGTGGAGCCGACTTCGGGAGCAGCCAAACGAGGGCCAGGCAGAGCAGGGTGATGCTGCCTACTACGGCGACGCTGACGGTCATGGCTTGTCCAGCACCATAATGGGCTTGCTGGTTGAAGTAAACGGTGGTGACGATGGCGGAGCCGATGGCCGAGGCCAGTTGCTGTACTGAACTGAGTGCGCCGCTGGCACTTCCCGCTTCGCTTGGTGCGATGTCGCCAATTGCAATGTCGTAGATGCTGCTGAAACACGCGCCCATACCTGCACCGAGTACGAGGAGCGACGGGGCTATAGCCCAAAGGCTTACCCCAACCCCTGCTGCGAATACAGTCGCCCATAGCCCAATCGCACCCATGAGAGTGATTATTAATCCGATGATTACGAGCCGCCGCCCGATCTTTCCAAGTAGTGGTCGGCATACAAAGGACGCGATGATGATGCCTAGCATAAGTGGGGCAAGGCCGATTGCTGCCTGTGACGGAGTGAGTCCGAGGGCGGTTTGGAAGAACAGCGACACGACATAGGCCAGACCGTTGACAGCGGCGAAGTACGCCAGACCAAGCAGCAGTCCGGCGGTGAACCCCTGGTTGGACAGCAGCGAGGGCAGGATGAGTGGGTCGGCGGCCAGCCGTTGCCGAATGCTGAAGCCACCGAACGCAATTGCGCCCAAGACCAGGCTGAGGATGGGTAGCGCAGTCCAACCAGAAGTAGCACCCTCAATCAGTCCATATATCAGTCCGAGCATACTTGCTGCCAGCAGCCCAGACCCGAGGCCGTCAATAGGAGCATTGCTGGTGGGTGTGTCGTGCGGCAGCAATCTGGCTGCGGCAATGAACCCGATGCTTCCGAGCAAGATATTGATCAGGAACATGGGTCGCCAGGATAGGCCAGCGATGTTGGCATCTATGATAAAGCCAGCCAAGAGTGGCCCCAGGACGGCTGACCCGCCCATAATCGGGCCGAAAGCCACGAATGCGGTGGGCAACTGTGCGCGGGAGAAGGTGGCGGTGAGGATACCGATGCCCTGGGGAATCAGCAGCGCACCGAAGCCGCCTTGCAGGAGCCGACTGATGATTAGCATGGCTGGGTCAAAGGAGACTCCACACAGCAGCGAGGCGGTAACGAACCCCGCGATGCCAATCAGGAACAACCGCCGCTTGCCGTAGCGATCACCGAGCCGCCCGCCTACTACCAGTAGGACACCCATTGCTAGGGCGTAGCTGGCACCCAGCCACTTAACAAGCGACTCTCCTCCCCCAATTTCGCGCACGATGGTGGGTGCGCCGATGTTGGTGATAGTCGCGTCCATTAGATCGAGTACATCGGCGATCAGTACCACAGCCAAAATCGCCCGTAGGCCGTTCGTCAATCGGGCCGGGTTGCCTTCAACCGCTGATACCCCTCCTGATGCTCCTGGAAAGAACCTGTCTTCGGACTCGTTTGTTACCGCGTTAGTGGGTGTTTTGTCAGATACGCTTTTCATATATTTGAGCCTCACTTTCATTGAATAGGTAATGTCTAGCTAAGGTGTGAGTGTTGAGATGGTCACTCTCAGCCTATTCTGTCGGGTTGACGAACGGTTTGGCGATGTCCTCTGTTTCAATCGGGAGAACCGGAGCGTGTAGGATGCCGTTAATAAGGACATCTACTCCCCAGCCGAACCGCTCCTCGCCGCCTGAAAGTAACTCCTCGCGCAAGCTGTGAATACGGGGGTAGTCAGCCTCGGACACAGCATTGATAGCCCCGATTACTGGCCCAATGCTGTACCCCTGATCGCGGCGCACGCTTTGCTCTGCTGCGACGGAGGTAACGTGGAGGATGAGCAGGTCAACAGCCCAGGCCGCCACCGCCGAGTCAATGCCGCCTTCAAGGAGTAGCTCCAGCAGAGTTTCGAGCAGACGGAGCGCATTAGGCCCGGTGGGGATCGTGGACAGAGCGAGTTGGGCCAGGCCGTGTCCGTCGTACAACACATACAAGTACGACGCGAGTAGGGACGTTAGCCTCTTACGCCACCCGCCCTCGCTGGCAGCAGGTAGAGCAACCGCACTGAGCGCACGGTCTAGCATCAGAGCGTGCAGTTCTCCCAGGTTAGCGAAATAAACGTAGAGGGACGCAGGCCCAGTATCTAACGCCGCCGCCACCTTTCGCAGACTCAACCCCGACAGTCCATCCCGGCTCAGTAAATCCAGGGCCGTGGTAACGATGATGTCCCGGCCTAGTGGAGACTTAGCTGGTCGGCTGCGACGGCTGACGATTTGATGTATTTCTTGTTTAGTCATAGTATCAATATAGCATAGCGAACAGTGTTTGTCAAGAACAGTGTTCGCTATTTAATTTGGAATGGTGGAGTTCGTGATATTGCTGCCGTAGCCATAGCTGCTGCAAGTCAGGCTGGTCACGTCAGAAAGCCGCCTTTTTGTTTGCACAGATTGTACGATACAATCAAGCTGCTTTTCGGGCTTAGTTATAACCAAAAACTATGTAGGCAATAAAGCGTTCCTGCTTGCCCCTACTCGCTTCTAAAGCTATTATTCTCCCAAATTTATAAAAAGGAGGTAACTACTCACCGCAGCAACCAGTTAACGGCACAGAGAACGCGGAGAAGAAAACAAAAGGAGATAAGGTGGGAACAAAAGATTGTAAAGGGTTCGTTTCACCTGCTCCAGAAAATAATCCCTCTCAATACCCTCTTTTGGCTTTCCTTCGCGTCCTCTGCGTCGTCAACTGGTTGCTGCGGTGCAAACTCTTGTTCTGATTGGCTGAGTAGTTACAAAAAAGGAGTAATTGGCTTTATGAGTGAGAGTGCGATGCCTTCGGTAAGTGGGCAGGCGGCGCGTGTCAGCGTGAGTTTGTTGGGAGCGGCGGCCTTTATCGTCACCGCCGATGTGCGGGTGATAAACCCTTTGCTACCTATTATCGCCCGCGAGTTTCACACCGATATTGGCAGTGCCGGGTTTATTGTGACTGCCTATACCATTCCATACGGTCTTTTTCAGCTAATATATGGGCCGCTCGGTGATTATATGGGCAAGCTCAGAATTATGACCCTGGCGATGGCTTTTTTCGCGGTTGGCACGGCTATTTGTGCCGCCGCTCCCTCTCTGGTTATTTTGGATTTGTTACGCTTTCTGACTGGAGTAGCTGCCGCCGCTTTAATACCGCTTTCCCTGGCTTATATCGGCGATAATTTCCCTTATGAACAGAGGCAAGCTGCCATTGGTCAATTTCTGACTGCGGTGGCTCTCGGCAATATTTTAAGCACCAGTTTGGGTGGGATTGGGGGCGATGTTTTAAGCTGGCGGCTGATTTTTCTGCTCTATGGGCTGGTCTCAATCGGTATTTTCGGGGCGTTTTGGCTGGCTACACGCGGCCTATCCGACCAGCCAAAGCCAGATGGCAAATTTACTTTGGCCTCATTCAAGCCCTTCGGTCAGCTATTGTCCAAATCTGCGCCGCGCCTTGTAATTATCGCGGTTTTTATCGAAGGGGTATTCTTCTTTGGCGGGTTCGCATATCTGGGCAGCTTTTTGAAGCACCGTTACGATTTACCCTATTGGGCTATTGGCTTGATGTTGGCAGGCTTCGGTATAGGTGGGCTGTTCTACAGTCGGACGGTCAAATGGTTGGTACGACGTTTTGGCGAAAACGGTTTGATGTTATATGGTGGCTTTCTGTCTTGCTTGTGTTATCTGATAATCGCGCTGGTGGGTAGTTGGGAACTTTTTATTGGGGTAGATATTTTGTTGGGCCTGGGTTACTATATGATCCACAGCACTTTGCAAACCAAAGCCACCGAACTTTCGCCAGGGGCGCGTGGCACGGCGGTCTCGCTATTTGCTTTTAGCTTGTTCTTAGGCCAGGGTATTGGAGCGGCAGTTTTGGGGGCAGTAGTGGGCGACGATGTGGGTTACACGCCCACCTTTATCATTTCCGGGGTGGCAATGGGCCTTTTGGGAATATGGATCGTGAACCGTACTCGCCGTTATGCGAATATTGTTAAACCTACGGATGCTACCTCGGAAATTACCCCGGCTCTCATTGGGGAATAAAAATTGTCGGCACAGACTCGCGCCTGTACCGACAATAGATGTTAAAATTATTTAGTAGGGGAGGGGGCAGGAGTCATCATCGCTCCGCCCGTCATAGCGGGCATAGTCATCATCGCCCCGCCAGGCATTGAAGACATAGACCCTGCGCCTGTCACCAACGCCATAATCGCTTGCTGCAAATTTGCACCGGATACTAGAATCATAGCACTCTTGTGACCTTTAAGCGCATCTACAATTTTTTGGTCGGTAGCTGCGTCCAAACCAGGTAACAAGAAGGTGCTGTTGACCTTTGTCGGGTCGGTTGGGACTGCCGCAATCAACATCAGTAAGTCCGGCTGACCCGCCAAATTATATAAACCGATGGTGTTGGTAGCTCCGGGCAGGGTCAGCGGCTTGCTGAAACCGGGCAATCCGAACTTGTAACCTTTACCCGTAATAGCGGTGTCCGCCGTGGTAGCCAGAGCCGTTGCTTCGTTGTCCGAAACATAGAACTTGACTGCGTTCGGCTTGATACCCACCGTACCTAGCTGTTGGGCCAGGGCTGGTGCTACACTGCTGTCCGCCGGAACTTCAGTTACACCACTGATGGTGGGGAAGCTGCCAGCCGCACCCGTAGTCATCGCGCCACCCGTCATCATAGCAGTGCCACTAGCCATCATCGCAGGTGTACCCGTCATCATAGCAGTGCCAGTCATCATGGCCGTACCGCCTGCCATCATAGCAGTACCCGTCATCATAGCAGTACCGCCTGCCATCGCTGGTGTACCGGAGGCCATCATTGCACCATTGGTGGTCATCATAGCCGTACCATTCGCCATCGCCGTGCCACCAGTTGTCATAGCCGCCGTAGCCGCCGCGTTTGTAGTTGCGGGTGTTGCAGTCTCACCGCAAGCCGCCAACACCATTCCTAGTGCCGCCAACATACCAACCGCCCAATATGCTTTTTTGTTTTTCAAGATAGCTGTCTCTCCCTCTGATTGTCCAGATAATTATCTAACAGTTGATTAAAAACCGTTGATATAGTCATAAAAGTTAGCTTAAAACTATGTAAATAGTTTCGTTCCCGCTTTCTTTATAACAATAAGAGTGCCAGTATAGGTCAAAAATAATTAAGGTTGCCTAAATGTAACTACTCACCCAGGGAGAAAAGTAAGGGGGAAAAGATTTTTCAGGGGACACTCCTGTACCCCGCACGGGGAGACCCCCGTGACCCCCTGAGTAGTTACGCCTAAATTAAAAAGCTCACACTTACTATTTATTATCAAAGGATTGATAAATAGTGAAGGTGAGCCTTTCAATCTTTTAAAAACCTAATTAGCGTGTAAGGCTGGCAATCTTGCCACTAATGCTAACCGCTTTTACACTCTGTTTGTTAGACTTGCGACCCTGACGAGCCAATTTAATCAGATTGTAATGGTTAGCTTCGCGCACAAACTGGTCAATCTTGCTCTGCGCTAACATCAGGCTTTGATAATCATTTGAAAACATTTTTTTATCCCTTTCGTATCTTTATATCTCTATTGGTCTAATAGCGACCCGATAATTACTATTTTCTTATTAAAATTTGTAACTTCGAGGTCTAGCCATATAAAATATCGGCAAACCTCTTTGTTTCCTTATTTCTTACTATAGACCTATTCTACACCTTTTATTGCGAAGCGCAATGTTAGATATATCACAATGTGTCTAAGCCTTTATACGTATCTTGATGTACCCAGCTATGCGCTTTTAGTCGTATTTAAGTTTGTTTGGAGTGATGTTGACGGGTACAAAAAAAGCAGCATCACTGGCGATGCTGCCTATATATTTTCGGTGGAGAAATTACTTATTTTTCTTTTCCGCCTCTTTTTTAGCTTTATCGTCGGCTTTTTTCTCCGCCGCTTTTAGCTGACGTTGGCGGGCTTCTTCACCGATAAGCTCGCTATAACGGCTGTTCATCCGCGCTTCTTCCTCAACCGAAGCCTGGCGTGCGCCCACCGCCATATCCTCGACTACGCCACGTAGCCGGGCCACCGTCTCGTTGCCGTTGCGGGTGACTATCAAGGTGGTGATAGTTGCTCCCGTCGCCGCCCCTAGCACCACGCCCACCAAAAATTTGAGCGTGCCAACAATAAAACCCATGTACTGGCCTCCTGTTACTCTTACCTGTTCTACCTTTTTACGCCTTGCAACTGCTATTGATTAACTGCTATATTGTACTATACAAAGGTAGTATGAGCAATTAGTACGGCTGAGGCAACTTTTCAGGTTTGATAGCTGGGCGGCTACGTGTTAGAATAAAATCGCTGCTAACGATTGGGAAGCAGCAAAAACTAAGACGAAGGAGATAATATTACGCAACCTTTACGCGCAACTACAATTTTGGCCGTCGTGCGCGATGGTCAGGTGGCGATGGCCGGAGATGGTCAGGTAACTTTTGGCGAAACCGTTTTGAAAAGCACCGCCCGCAAAATCCGCACTATCTATAATGACGAAATCCTGGCCGGGTTCGCCGGGGCAGTGGCCGATGCCCTGACCTTGTTCGAGAAGTTTGAGGCGCAACTTGACCAGTATCACGGCAATGTGCGGAAGGCCGCCGTCGAACTGACTAAAGAATGGCGCACAGACCGCTATCTACGCCGCCTGGAAGCCCAGCTTTTAATTGCCGACAAAGACCAGGTGTTGATACTTTCGGGCGAAGGCGATGTAATTGAGCCGGACGACAAAGTAGCCTCTATCGGTAGTGGCAGTGTGTATGCTCTGGCTGCCGCCCGCGCCCTGCTACGTCACACCTCTTTGAGTGCGCCGGACATCGCCCGTTCCGCACTACAAATCGCCGGGGAAATGTGTATTTTCACCAATACCAACATCACTCTCAAGGTCGCGCCGCCCCAGGCCAATCCAGAAAATCCCGACGAAATCGAAAATCACGCCGACGACGAAATGGACGGCAGTAGTATGGACGGTGGTTCTTTGAATTAAGTTAATCCTGGAAGATTTGGTGGCTACAGCTTAGTCCACCAGTCGCATCACCATCCCCGTTTGAAATTTAGGATAGAAATAGGTGGATTTGGGCGGCATCTGGTCGTGATTTTCGGCTACGGCTACCATCTCGGTAACAAGCGTAGGTGGCATGATAAACAAACGTTGGGTTTCGCCCCGTTCGATCCGAGCCACGCCAGCTTCTACATCCCGCGTGTAGGTTAGCTGTTGTTCTCTAGCGACGCTTTCTTCGGTCATACCCAGGCAGCCTTCCAGAATCACCGTCTGGAAAATGCTTACGTCCAGCTTTTGCCACGCCTCCGAATGTGGTGGCATTAACTCGCTAACGCTATCCTCACTTTTTAGCTTCAAGATAGTTACAATGCCCGGTTGCGCTCCATACATCCCGAAAACGTGATTTTCTTCGCCGCCATCGCTATCTAGTTTCTGTACCAACTCGGCCATAAACTCGCCCGGTTTGTCCTCACCCTTGACGCTGGCTTCTTCCATCCCGAAATACTGCGGCAAGGTCTGGCTCAAATTATGTAAGGCTTCATCACTCAAACCCTGCACTTCCCGATGATAGGGCAGCACCACCAGGCCAGGGTCTTGCAAAGCCGAAAGAGCCATCAGCAAATAATCTGCCGAACCACCTTCGGCCTCACCAGTTGCGCGGCGTTCGTCGCGGTAAGCCAGAGCCGTTTCGTAGCGATGATGCCCGTCCGCCATATACAACTTCTTGCCGCCAAAAGCATATTCCAACGCGCCAACTTTATCGGGCTGGTCAATTAGGAACAGGCGGTTGGTACAGCCACTACTATCCTTGAACTCGTACAGTTGCTGGGTATCTTCGCCCGGATTATAAATACTAGCAATATGACCGTCGGCATCGTCATAGACACAAAAAACCGGGCTTAAATTGGCCTTTGTCGCTTGTAACAAAGCCAGGCGGTCAGCTTTAGGTTGATGCAGGGTGCGTTCGTGGGGCAGAATTACGTCGTCTTCCCAGGCGTGCAACTGTACTGCCGCCAGCAATGCGCGGCGGGTGTAGGGCTGACCGTTTGATTCAAATTCCTGTTCGTGCAAATAATAGGCCGGACTTTGTTCCTTGAAAAGCACACCCTCGCCCAACCATTCGTCCAGAGCAGTAGCAGCCCGTGTATAACGGTTGTTGAACGAGTCGTCGGTGGGCAGAATCTCGCCCAGTTCCAGTCGTACCACATTGTGCGGGTTTTTGGTCAGGTAAGCTTGTTGCGCGTCCGGGCTAATCACGTCATAGGGCGGACAAACCAGGTCGGTCAAATCGCCGCCCGCCTGCTCAGTATTGTAACGCACACCCTGGAAAGGTTTGACTTCGGCCATAATAAAATCCTTTTGAAAGTTGTCAGTCGTCAGTTTTCAGTAAAAACAGAACAGAAGCGTTTGATTGTTAGTTTTCAACTAAGCTGCCGGGTTTTAACTGGCAACTGACGACTGATTACTCACCTAAATTGACGAAGCGTAGATTTTCCACGCCATCTATCTTGCTAATGTTTTCGATGAGAGCTGGTGACACGGTATCGTCTATCACCAAAATCATCACCGCTTCGCCCCCAATTTTCCGCCGTCCTACTTCCATCGAAGCAATATTAACGCCACCATTGCCTAAAGCAGTCCCGACTTTACCGATTATGCCCGGTTTGTCAATATGGCGGCTGATTAACAGGTAGCCAATCGGCTCGACTTCCACCGCATAATTGTTGATCTTGACGATACGCGGTTCGCCGTTGATTAAAGTCCCGGAGAAAGCCGAAAGCCCAATCGCGCCGGGCTGGTTGGCTTGCCTGCTTTGAGTCTTGAGAGTCAGGGTCAGGCCGCTAAACTGACCGGGTTGAGCGTTTTGATGTTCGCTCACTTCGATGCCTCGCCGTCCGGCAATCGTGCGCGAATTGACCAGATTGACCTGCTCATCAGCACTATTATACAACAAACCTTTGAGGGCGGACATACCCAAAAGGCGAGCGTGGGTAGGCTGAATTTCGCCTTCGCACCAGATTTCCACCCGCTCTACTGGCCCGTCCGCCAGACCTGTGGCTAAACGGCCCAACTTTTCGGCTAACGTCAGATAAGGCTTGAGCGTAACTAAGGCTTCGCGGCTCAGACCCGGCAGGTTGACCGCGTTGGGTACGAGTTCTCCGTTAAGGGCGGCCACAATCGAGTCGGCGGCATCTATAGCTACTTTTATCTGCGCTTCTGCGCTACTTGCGCCCAGGTGTGGCGTGACTACCACGTTGTCCAGGTGCAGCAAAGGATAATCGGGTGGCGGCGGTTCTTGCTCAAACACGTCCAGCCCTGCCGCTGCCACTTTGCCGTTTTGCAACGCCGCCAGCAACGCCGCTTCGTCAATAATACCGCCCCGCGCCGCATTGATAATTCGCACGCCCGTCTTCATTTTTTCAAAAGCTTCGGTGTTAATCATGTGGTAGGTTTCGGGAAGCATCGGCGAGTGAACCGTAATAAAATCGGCTTGCTGGTAAATCTCGTCCAGCGTCAGCATCTGGATACCAAATTTCTCGCCGTAGCTGGCCGACACAAAAGGGTCATAAGCGACGGGGATCATACCAAAAGCGATGGCGCGGCGGGCAATTTCAGTGCCGATACGTCCGAGACCAATAATACCCAATGTTTTGCCAAAAAGCTCCACCCCAATAAACTGCTTGCGTTCCCACTTGCCCGCTTTGAGGCTGTTATTAGCCAGGGTTAGCTTACGAGCCGTCGCCAGCATTAGCAAAAAGGCTTGCTCCATCGCGGCGATAGTATTGCCACTAGGTGTGTTGACTACAATCACGCCGCTTTCGGTGGCTGCTTCCACGTCAATATTATCTACGCCCACTCCGGCCCGCGCCACTACTTTAAGTTTGCTGGCGACCTTAAACACCTCGGCGGTCACTTTGGTTTCGCTTCGTACCACCAGTGCGTCATATTCGGGGATAATTTTCAACAGTTCATCTTTAGGCAGTCCGGTCTTAACCTCAACTGTAATGGGTGAACCAGTTTCGGCGGCAGCTTTGAGACGAGCAATTCCTTCCTGGGCAATAGGGTCACTAACCAGCACTTTGAACATCGAGCTTTGCTCCTTCTGGATAATTTTAGTAACTGTTCTACCCAGCAAGCTGTACCGTGCAGATTAGTTGCTAACTGACACATCTTAAAAACGGATTGTTAAAGATTATACAAAGTGTGGGAGTTGGTGTCAAACTGACTTGAAAAATTTAGCGGGGACAGGGTATTTTTGCTATAATGTTGTGCTGTTATAATTATTAAAAGTCTTTGAGGAGAGCATAAAACGTGGCAAAATTGTATGCCTGTGGCGCGTTGCGGCCCACCAACGCCGGGGAAAGCGTCACTTTACAAGGGTGGGTGAACCGACGGCGTGACTTTGGCGGCTTGATTTTTATTGATTTGCGTGACCGAAGCGGCTTAACCCAACTGGTGTTCGACCCGCGTATCAATGAAACGGCTCACCAGATAGCCAGTGAGACCCGTTCCGAATATGTGTTGCGGGTGCTGGGCGAAGTGCGGGCGCGTCCAGCCGGAACAGAGAATTTTAATTTGGACACCGGAGCAGTTGAAGTGGCCGCGACGAGTTTAGAGATTTTGAACGCTTCCAAACCCTTGCCTTTTGAAATCAATGACCGGGGCGAAGTGGACGAAATGTTGCGCCTGAAATACCGCTATCTGGATTTGCGCCGCCCGCGTTTGCAGCAGAATATGATTTTGCGGCATAAGGTGGTCAAATATATTCGGGATTATTTGGACGAACGCGGCTTTTTGGAAATAGAAACCCCTATTTTGATAAAAAGTACGCCCGAAGGCGCACGCGATTATTTGGTGCCGAGCCGGGTACACGCGGGCGAATTTTACGCTCTGCCCCAATCGCCCCAACAGCTAAAACAGTTGCTGATGGTGGCCGGAATGGAAAAATATTTTCAGATTGCCCGCTGTTTCCGGGACGAAGATTTGCGCTCTGACCGCCAGCCGGAATTTACTCAGCTTGATTTGGAAATGAGCTTTGCCAGCCAGGAAGATATTTTGCAACTGATTGAAGGCTTGTATATTAGTATGATAGAAACGGTCACGCCCAACCTCAAGCTCAAGTTCAAACCTTTCCCACGTCTGACTTTTGCCGAAAGCGTAGAGCGGTATGGCAACGACAAGCCAGATATGCGGTTCGAGATGCTGCTGACCGACATCAGCGATTTGATAAAGGACAGCGAGTTCAAGGTTTTTAGTGGCGCGGTGGTGGCAGGCGGCCAGGTCAAGGGTTTGCGTTTGCCTGGCTGCGCTGGCTATACCCGCCGCGAATTGGATGGGCTGGTGGAGTTTGTCAAGCAGTTTGGGGCGAAGGGTCTGGCCTGGCTTGCCCTGGACGAAACTGACGGTCAATTGAGTAGCAAATCTCCCCTTGCTAAATTCTTCACGCCCCCACAGTTGCGCGAGATAGCGGAGCGGTTCGGCTCTGATATTAAAGCCGGAGATTTGTTGGTGTTTGTGGCCGACCAACCGGGCGTAGTGGCGAACGCTTTGGGTCGTTTACGGGCCGAAATGGGCCGTCGCCTGGACTTGCTTGACCCCAACGAACTGGCTTTTGCCTGGGTAGTGGATTTCCCGTTGCTGGAATGGAACGAGGCGGAAGGTCGTTGGGACGCAGTGCATCACCCTTTCACTGCCCCCAAGCCCGAAGATTTGCACCTGCTGGATACCGATCCCGGCAAGGTACGGGCCGACTGCTACGATATTGTGTGCAATGGCTACGAGCTTGCCAGTGGTTCAATCAGAATACATCAGCGCGATATTCAAAGCAAAATGTTTTCGCTGCTCAACTACAGTTTGGAGGAAGCCCAAGCCCGCTTCGGCCATTTGCTGGACGCTTTTGAATATGGTGCGCCGCCGCATGGAGGTATCGCGCCTGGTATTGACCGCACCGTGATGTTGTTGGCGGGCGAGGACAGTATTCGGGAAGTGATTGCTTTCCCCAAGACCCAAAGCGCAACCGATGAGATGACTTCCGCACCGTCACCCGTTGCTGCTAAACAGTTGGAGGATTTGCATATCCAGGTGATTATGCCAAAAACGCCGGACAAGAAAGGTTAGAATTTAGCCGTGATTGACCATGACCGTCTATTCAAAGAGCTATTAACGACATTTATTATTGAGTTTCTCAGGTTGTTTCTGCCAAAAATAGCGGCTAAACTTGACCCTGACTCGCTCGAAGCCATTAACCAGGAGGTTTTCACTGATGTGACGGCGGGCGAAAAGCACGAAGTTGATATTCTGATGAAAGGCCGGGTCAATGGCGAAGACACGCATTTTCTAATCCAAATAGAGAACCAGTCCAGCAAGCAAACCAACTTTAGCAAGCGGATGTACGTTTATTTTTCGCGTCTATACGAAAAATATGATTTACCTGTGGTAGCGGTGGCGGTATTTTCTTACGACAAGCCCTTGAAACGTGAACCGAGCAAGCATACGCTAAAGTTTTTGGGCGAGAAAATCCTGGATTACCATTACAAGGTAGTGCAGTTAAACCAGCTGGACTGGCAAAAATTTCTGGATACACCTAATCCAGTTGCCAGCGCGTTGATGTCGAAGATGCGGATAGAGGAAGAAGACCGCCCTCTTGTCAAAGCGCAATGCGTGGCAATGATGTTTGGTTTGCATTTGGACGAAGCCCGTAGCAAAATGATTGAAGGGTTTGTCGAAACCTATATGCCATTGGACCAAAATCAGGATCAGGTTTTTAGGACTGAGTTGGACAAATTGCTGCCCCCAGCAGAGAAGGAGAAAGCAATGGAAGTATTGACTACTTGGGAAAAGTATGGCCTTGAAAGAGGTATGCGAAAAGGACTGGAACAGGGACTTGAACAGGGACTTCTAGAAGGTCGCCAGGAGGGTCGCCAGGAGGGTCGCCAGGAGGGTGAGGTGGGCTTACTGTTAAAACAACTTGGCTACAGGGTGGGCAAGCTTACGCCGGAAATTAAGGCCCGTGTCCAGAGTTTGCCTGAAAGTGGTCTGGATGGGCTGTCTAAAGCTTTGTTTGATTTTAGCACTCTTGATGACTTGAGTAAGTGGCTGGAGCAGCAGCCCTAAAGCATAACCTATGGACACGCCGCGCATCGCCAAAATTGAAGACAACGCCTTGCATATCCAGCCGCTTAAATTCTGGCAGAACTGGTTAACCGTGCGTTATATGTTTCGTAACTACCCGACTGGGCTGGACGCGGCCTGGGATGCAGAAGTGCGTGGGGTTTTGCGGCGGATTTTCAAGCGGTTTGTGGATGTGCCGTTTTATCTGGCCTTCAAGAACGAAGGCTATCGTTTGCAGCTGGGCAGCCGTCTGGCTGGTTTGTTGTATTTGCAACACCCGCCCCTGGTCACACATATCAACGACATCGAGATAAACGCCGCCTATCGGGGACAGGGCTATAGTCGGGTGCTGCTGGATTTTGCCGAGCAACGCGCCCATCAGTTGAACAAAAAGTATATGACGCTGGCCGTGACCCTTAGCAACAAACGCGCTTTCAATATTTATCTGCGGAATGGCTACCTGGAACAGCATGACCACTTTTTTCAGTTGCAAAGGCGGTGGTGGAGCGAGTCGCCGCCTACCCCGCTTGCACCTTCCGCTATCACTACCAGCCGTTATCAGGTAGAGGTCAAGGCGCAGCACCCCACCTTGCGACGCTTGGGCCACACCGAAGCCGAGGCCAATTTATTACGCTTTTTTAAGCTGGAAACCGAAATCACCAACTCTCTGACCGGCGAGGTTTGGTTGCGGCACTATCCGCCGCAGTTGCCAACGCGCAAACAGGGTCGGAGTTTTGGTTTAACTTTGGGTGTGAGAAGTGAAAAACTGCCGGAATATTGTGGGCAGGCGGATTTATTTGGCTACGGCGATTGGGTGCGCTGGCGGCTGTATCTTGACCCAATCCGGTGGGACGCAATTGCTATCAAAGCTCTGCTCGAACTGCTTATCGACCAAACCGACAGCCGCACGACTTTGACTATCGCTTTTGGTTCGAGCGAAATGCACAATCGCGCCCAAAGCGTGGCGCGTGAGCTTGGTTTGCAAGAACGGGCCAGCGAACGAACGCTGATGATTAAGATATTATAACGTAACTATTCAGCCAAACCTAAAAAGAAAAGGATTTTTAGGGGATACTCCTAGCCCCGTAAAGGGAGTTCCCCTTAACGCCCTAATTCCACTTTACATAAACAAGGAGAATTACGATGAAACTAGGCGCACATATGTCAATCGCGGGCGGGCTGTTCACGGCTTTTGAACGCGGTGAAAAATCCACCTGTCAGGCTATTCAGGTTTTCACCAAAAGCGGCAGACAGTGGGCTTACAAAGAACTCAAACCGGACGACATTGAGAAATGGCAGACGGCGGCGACCCAGGCTTTGACGATTGGCCCGGTGCTATGCCACGATAGCTATCTGATAAATCTGGCTTCGCCCGATGAAGCTAACTGGCAGAAATCACTGGATGCCTTCCAAACCGAAGTCGAACGCTGTTCAATGCTTAAAATCCCTTACCTAATTACACACGCTGGGGCGCATATGGGCAGTGGCGAGGAAGCTGGGCTGAACCGAATTGCTGCCGCCGTCAACCATTTGCACCAACAGCAAGGCTTCCAGAACGTGACTATTTTGTTTGAAACCACAGCCGGGCAGGGTTCGTCGCTGGGCTACAAGTTTGAGCATTGGGGGCATTTGCTGGAACTGCTGCAACACCCCGAATGGGTGGGTATTTGCTTCGATACCTGCCACGTCTTCGCGTCGGGGTACGATTTGACTACGCTTGCTGGCTATGAAACCACTATGAGCCAGTTCCAGCAATATATCGGTTTGGACAAGCTCAAAGCTTTTCATCTTAACGATAGCAAAACCGGACTCAACAGTCGGGTTGACCGCCACGAAAATATCGGCAAAGGCACCCTCGGTCTCGAACCGTTCCGCTTCCTGGTGAATGATACCCGTTTCCAGCACATACCGGGCGTACTCGAAACTCCCCCTTTAGAGGAAGGCAACGACGGTTTTGCCGAGAATCTGGCCGTGTTGCGTGGCCTGCTAACTCCGTAATTTCTCAAATTTTCTCAAAAACCAGTTTGAACCAGTTTGGACTTTTTTTGCGTCTTATAGTTAAAAGCAGGAAAAGTTACCTGATAATTCAGGTAGCATACAAACCGAATGAATCTGGTATGCAGATAATTAGTCCCACCGAAATTTCAATACTAATGCCATCCCATGTGGAGGAACTGATCGTTCGAGCGATGGACGGGGAAACGGCTGCTTTCGAGGAGTTGATCAACCTTTACAAACAACCCTTGTGGAGCTTTGTCTATCGCTTATTAGGCAATTATGAGGATACGAACGATACCATCCAGCAAATATTAATACAGGTCTATGTCTCGCTACCAGCGTTGGAAAATTATGCCCGCTTTTATTCGTGGCTGTTTGCCATCGCGCGTAACAAATGCACCGACCAGTTAAGGCATAAAGCTCGTACTCAGCGCGAAAGTCTGCCGTGTGAGGTTAGGTTAGCACAGAACGAGGAAGATGAAGACTTTTCGCTCTCGCCCTTACAACTTCTGGCTGACCCCACACCATTGCCGGACGAACTAATCGAGCGACGCGAGACGCAGCAACTTTTACAACGGGCCATCGCTACCTTACCGGAGCGGCAGCGGCAGGTAGTAGCTCTGCGTTACACCACCGATATGAGTTTTTCCGAAATCGGCGAAGTTTTGGGCCTCAATGCCAATACCGCCAAAACTTTGTTTCTGCGGGCCAAGAATCAGTTGCGTTTTTATTTGAAACAGCACCTTTAGTTGTATTGGCTAGGGTTTGGAGAGTTTTTATGAGTTATCGAACAGATGAACAGCAGGATGATATTGACCGTTTGTTTGAGCTTATGGGTCAGCACGAGTCGCCACCCAGCGATGTGTTCGACAAAACTTTCCAGATGATGTTTAACTCTACTCTACCAGCCCCGCTGCCGACCAAAAAGTTAGCTAACAGCAAAGTACGCTCCAGCTTTAGGCCGCTTTCGTTAATTGCGGCGGCTTTGTTTGCTTTTGTGTGGCTGGCCGCCGCCCTATTTAACCAGCCTGTTGCCATTAATAGCACTGTAGGAGCGGTTAAAATCAGCCCTATTATTACCGTTGCTACCACTACCGTCTCCGCCAGCCCGATAATTGACGACGAAGATAGCGATAGATATTCACAATATGGAAAACATCTGAAAGCTGCTCCCAAGCCTACCGTCAGCCTGACCCGTCCAACCGGAATTGACTATACCTTTATTCCCACGAATTCCAGGTTTTCTAGCACCAATGGCAACAACACTGTTCCCTGGTGAGAATAAGAAAAAGCTAGTTTAATTGTCCGAAAGGGCCGAGAGGTTTTCTTGTGGAAACGGCCCTGGTTTGAGTTTGCCAAAAAATTCAGGAGGAGGAATTATGTCCCTTAAACGAGTTTCGTACTGGTTGTTAGTGGGATTACTGGCAACCATTGTGTTGGCGGCTTGCGGTGAGACAGCCACACCCGCACCGTCTGCTACCAGCGCGATCACTACCAATGCCGCCACCACCGTTGCTGCTAACACGAGTGCCTCTGCTGCTACAACTAACGCGGCAGCCACGAGTGCCGCTGCTACGACCAGCGCGGCGACTACCAATGCCGCTACCACTGCTAACGCCACCACCAGTGCCGCTGCTACCACCACTGCTGCTGCTACCAGCGACCAGCAAGTAGATGCGCTTGGAATTGAGCCGTTCCAAAAGTTTGGAGATTTGCCCCCTGGCAGCAAAAAAGGCGGCAATATCAACATCGTCAGCCTCACCAAACAGCTAACGGCTGACATGCACCCTTACCCTCAAAACGTTTCTTTCACCGACTCGTGGACCGATGTAGCCACCTACATTTTTGGTACATCTTTGCTGGACTACGATGCCAGCACTCTACTATGGCGTTACGGCGCGGCACAAAAGCTGGAGATTAGTACCGACCTCAAGACCTATACTTTTACCCTGCGCGACGGCCTGAAGTTTAGTGATGGTTCGCCCATTACGACGGACGATTATGCTTATGGCATCGAACAGGCCAGCCACGAAGATAAAATTAACCCTGACAACAACTTTGTAGGTATTGACACACTGCAAAAATTCGAGAGCTACACCGCGTCAGGCAATATCATCACCTGTAAGCTGAAAGTCGTCGTTCCCAAAAACCTGGCTTTGAGTTACTGTGGTGCGGTTAGCCCAATTAAAAAGAGCTTGTGGACGCAGTATCCTTTTTATGACAACCAGAAAAACCCGGAGATTTTGAAGCCAACCGTGACCAGTGGGGCTTACAAACTGAAGACTTTTAAGCTGGACGAGCAGATTGTGTTGGAAGTCAACCCCAACTATTATCGGGGCGTGGCTGGTTTGGAAACTTTGACTTTTGTACCGTCATCCCAACCCACCAATGCTTATGAGTCGGTTAAGGCTGGACAGAATCAGTATGCGGTTCATATTTCGCCTTCGCAGTACGCCGATGCCAAAACCAACCCTAATGTAAATTTGTACGATTGGGCCTCGGCCAACGACGGTTTCCGCAGCATTGACTTTAACCTGGCCCGCGCTCCGTTCAGTGATAAAGCCATGCGTCAGGCGGTGGCTTACGCGATTGACCGAGCGGCCTTGCTCAAAGCTGCCGATAACAATTTGGGTTTGGTAGCCGACAGCTTTATCAGCCCGAACAATCCGATTTTTTACAATCCGAACGTCACCAAATACCCCTACGACCTAACCAAAGCTCGCCAGGTGCTTAAAGATGCAGGCTATACGACAGACGGCACGACTTTGAAGGACAAAACTGGCAAGGCGGTTGAGTTTACTATAGTCTATCCGACCAGTTCCAACCCGCGCAAATTGCAGGCTACTTATTTGCAACAGCAACTCAAGCAACTTGGGGTCAAGGTGAACGTGGACGGTGAGGAGTTCAACGCCTACATCGCTAAGATTACCAACAGCGACTTTGATATGTCTCTTAACAATAGCGGCGGCGGTATTCCGGCTGACCCGGACGGTATCAAGTCACAGTTCAAGTCCAAAGATAAAGGCGGCACGCAAAATCGGCGTGGTTATAGTAACCCACGCATAGACGAACTGTTTGACAAAGGCAGCACCGAGCCGAACGACAGTAAACGGGTGGAGTATTACAAAGAAATTCAGCAGATTATCAGCGACGACTTGCCCACTTATTACCTCTACGCGCTCACAGACCAGTCGGTGACAACTAAGAACTTGCTTGGGCCAAAGCCTCTTTTGCTTGACAAACTTTATGTTGACGAATCAATGGCACATTGGGCTTTGTCCAACTAGAACCGGCAATTCTCCTGCAATTGCCGGATGGTAGTCCCTTACCACAGAGGTTGCTTTGGTATTGGTAGATACCGGGGCAGCCTTTCTCGCTAGAATTATAAAGAAAAGAGCATAAGGATGACTAGATTTATAATCAGACGGGTGATTCAATCCCTGATACTACTATGGGTCATAATGACCTTATCTTTCGTGCTAACCAGGCTCGCTCCCGGTGGCCCTGCCGCTTTGTACTTTGAAAACAAAAATATCGGCCCGGATCAGATTGCCGCCATTCGCAAAGCACGCGGCCTTGACGACCCGCTTATCCTACAGTATTTTCGGTGGCTTTGGCAAACCATCACGCTGGATTTTGGGGAGTCGTTGTCGTATGCCCGTCGTCCGGTGATAGAGGTAATTGGGGCGAAGATTGGCCCAACTTTTCAGCTTGGCTTGTTCAGCTATTTGCTGGCTTTGGCTGGTGTGCCGTTGGGTGTTTTTGCGGCCAGACGGCGTGGCAAATGGGGCGATAACGTAGTCAGAATTTTCACCGTAGTTGGGAGTGCCGTACCGACTTTTTGGCTGGGTTTGGTAGTAATTATCATTCTAATCAACACTATCCATTGGTTTCCGCAGGGTCAGGGAACTGGCGGGCTAGGTGATTGGTTTATTCATATCATCTTCCCGGCCTTGATTCTAAGTAGCGGCGGCGTAGTAGCCTTTACCCGTTTTGTCCGCAACGAAACCATCGAAGTTTTGAGTCAGGATTACGTGCGTACTGCTCAATCTAAAGGTCTGTCCGCTCGCAAGGTCAGCCAGCAGCACGTTTTACGTAATTCGCTAATTCCAGTGGTGACGCTGTTAGGGGCGTACCTGCCTGGTGTTTTAGGTGGGGCGGCCATCACCGAAACGATTTTCAACTGGCCGGGGATGGGCCAGCTTTTCATCACCGCCGCCAACGCCCGCGACTACTCGGTTATTCTGTCTATCTTGATTATCGGCACTTTTCTAACTCTGGTGGGTACTTTGATGGCCGACATTGCTTACGGTTGGGTTGACCCCCGTATCCGCTATAGCTAGTCAAGAAGGAATTTTTACTATGAGTGAACTTGTGAATACAACAGGTAAGGCGGCTACTACTTTAGCGGCCAGACGCAAACGTAATCAGGCCCAAAGTTTTTTTGCCGGAGCTTTCTCACGCTTCTCTAAAGATAAAATCAGTATGGTGGCCCTGGTCTTTTTTGTGGTGATTGCGCTCTCGGCGATTTTCGCGCCCTTTATCAGCAAAACTTTCCTGGGTTATACCTATGAGGAATTAGACCTGACCAACCTGCTGGCTGCTCCCGGTACAGCTAACCATCTGCTGGGTACGGACGAACTAGGCCGCGACAATCTGGTGCGCTTGCTTTATGGCGGACAGGTTTCACTTACAGTTGGCTTCCTGGTAGCTCTTATCAGCGCGTTTATCGGCACGTTTTTGGGTATAGTGGCGGGCTATTTTGGCGGCTGGATTGATGATCTGGTCAACGGCACTTACCAAATCGTCGCAAACGTTCCGCTTTTGTTTTTGCTGATTATTTTGTCTATCTTTTTTAAGCCCACCGTTTTTACTCTGGCTCTGACCTTTGGTTTGTTATCGTGGCCCGGCAACACTCGCCAGATACGTGGAGCAGTGTTGAGCTTGCGTAACCGCGATTATATTGACGCGGCTCGTGTGACTGGAGCCAGCAACCGCCGCATTATGTGGGTGCATCTCGTCCCAAATTTAGTCTCTACCGTGTTGGTGGTGGCTGGTTTTGACGTGGTGAGCGCGATGCTGGGCGAGGCGGGCCTTTCCTTTCTGGGTTACGGTATTTCCGTCCCGGTGCCGAGTTGGGGCAACTTACTTTCGGATGCTCAAAGCCACTACACCGACGCGCCCTGGCTGGTCTATTTTCCCGGCTTGCTAATCTTCATAACTGTGTTGTGCGTCTTTTTGCTGGCCGATGGTTTGCGGGATGCCTTCGACCCACGCCTGAGAAATTAGCCCTACCTATTGTCCACTTTGTGAACACAATCGGGCCAAGTTTTGCGTTATAATACTTTGTTGTGGGTTTAGTTATGCCAAATAATTTCACAAGGAGTACTTTATAATGGCAATACACGAATTAGCTACTGACAAGCTGCATTACTGCTGGGATAATGCGATTGAGCCGCGTTTGGAAATTGAACCGGGCGACACGGTTGTTTTCGAGACCCGTGATGCCAGCGATGGCAATGTCTGGACTGGTTTTAAGAATACCCCTGCGCCAGGCCACCCCTTGACCGGGCCGATTTTTGTCAAAGGGGCTGAACCAGGCGACGTTTTGGAAATCGAGGTGCTGGAGGTACAGACTGCAAACCGAGGTTGGACAAGTTTTCAGCCGGGGCGGGGTTTGTTGCCCGACGACTTTGCCAAACGGTATCTTCACATTTGGGATTTGAGCGAAAAGAATGTGTATGACGGTTGGGCCGAATTCAAACCGGGTATTCGGGTGCCGCTTGAACCGTTTTGTGGCGTGATGGGGGTGGCCTGGAACGAAGCGGGCCAGTTTAGCACCGTGCCACCGCGTCCGGCGGGCGGCAACATGGACATTAAGCAGTTGACGGCGGGTAGTCGGTTGCAATTGCCAGTTACAGTGGGTGGCGGTTTGTTTTCGGTAGGTGATTGTCACGCAGCCCAGGGAGATGGCGAAGTTTGTATCACGGCTATCGAGGCAGACGGGCGGGCAAATTTGCGCTTCAATTTGAAAAAGGCCACCCGGTTGGCCGAACCACGCTTTTGGATTGGCAAGCAGGCTTCGGGCAAGATTGGCGAAAAGGGCTATTTTGCCACCACCGCCCATTATCCCGATTTGCGCTACGCCAGCCAGCAAGCTATCCGGTATATGCTTGAGTATCTGGTGGACACTCACCATTTAGAGCCGGAAGAAGCTTATATTTTGTGTAGCGTGGCGGTTGACCTGAAAATCAGCCAGCTTGTGGACGCGCCCAATTGGACGGTTAGCGCATTCCTGCCCAACGCCATTTTTCAGTAAGTTTCTGACCTGTAATCTTAGCAAACTTATGTGGGAGGGGCTGCGCCTGTCTGTGCCGACTGTACGTCTTTGTCAGTATTCTAACCGTAGTCGGCACACCCACGTGCCTTGAGCGTGACACAAAGTTTTGCAGAGAAACCGTTGGCTACTACGGAAACAGCACACAAAAAAGTGTGGCACACCTACGTGCCTCCCACAAGTCGTAATTTCCGACCAAATATGTTAGACTTAGACAGCTAACATTCTTGCTATAAAATTTATGACTATCAAGGAGGAATGTCATGGAGTTTGCCTTCTCGCCCAAAGTGAACGAGTTGCGCCAGAAATTGCTGGCTTTTATGGAGCAATATATCTATCCTAACGAGCGTGTCCCTCATGAGCAGGTGGCCGCGTCGGGTAATCCCCATCATCACGCCGAAATTGTGGATGAGCTAAAACAAAAGGCCAAAGAACAAGGCTTGTGGAATTTGTTTCTGCCCGACAAAGAGTTTGGGGCGGGCCTGACCAATCTGGAATACGCGCCGTTGGCCGAAATTATGGGTCGGGTGACGTGGGCTTCCGAAGTCTTCAACTGTGCCGCCCCTGATACGGGCAATATGGAAATTTTGGCCCAATTCGGCACCGAAGCGCAGAAAAAACAGTGGCTTGAACCCTTGTTGCGTGGCGAAATTCGTTCGGCTTTCGCGATGACCGAGCCGGACGTGGCTAGTTCGGACGCAACCAACGTTCAGATGTCCATCCGGCGCGAAGGTGATGAATACGTAATTAACGGACGCAAATGGTTTATTTCGGGGGCGGCCCGCGAACGCTGCAAGATTTTTATTACGATGGGTAAAACTAATCCCGAAAACTCGGACAGGCATCGGCAGCAAAGTATGGTGTTGACACCCCGCGACACGCCCGGTCTGACCGTCGTGCGGGCTATTCCGGTCTTTGGCAACCCTGGCAATGAGGGTCACTGCGAACTGCTGTATAAGGATGTGCGCGTGCCGGTTAGCAATTTGTTGGGCGAAGAAGGCGGCGGCTTTGCGATTGCTCAGGCTCGTT
This sequence comes from Chloroflexia bacterium, assembly GCA_038207455.1. Lineage (GTDB taxonomy): Bacteria > Chloroflexota > Chloroflexia > Chloroheliales > Chloroheliaceae > JBBQZT01. The sequence goes on along the minus strand of JBBQZT010000010.1, from coordinate 71,736 downwards.
TAGGGCCAGGCCGTATCCACCACTGTATGCGTTCGGTAGGGGCAGCCCAACGCGCTCTCGAAATGATGTGTCAACGAGCCACTACCCGCGTCGCTTTCGGTAAACCTTTGGCGGAGCAGGGCGTGATTCAGACCTGGATTGCCGAGTCGAAAGTCGAAATCGAAATGGTGCGGCTGCTAACGCTCAAAACCGCCTGGATGATTGACACTTTGGGCAAGAAGGCCGCTCAAGACGAAATCGCTATGATTAAGATTGCCGCCCCCGAAATGCACACCCACGTTTTAGACCGGGCCATCCAAACTTTTGGTGCGGGCGGGGTCAGCAGCGATTTCCCGTTGGCCGAACAATGGGTACATGGTCGCACTTTGCATCTGGCGGACGGCCCTGACGAGGTACATAAACGTTCGTTAGCTCGTTCTGTTGTGCGGGCCTACGCTCAGGACTAACTGATTCTATCCAAAGGGTATTTGTATGATATTGCTCTGTCAATAGATAATTCGTTGTAGTTATACTCCGTTGGCGGCGCAATGTCCCTCACCTCTAGCCTTTACCGCGTATATCAGGCGCGACCCGTACTGTAACTTTGTTGCCGATTTTGGCGGCCAATATTTCGGCGGCACTACCGTTGACACACGCAATCTCAAGATAGCCGCTACTGCTGATTAGATTGATGAGGTTGAGCGTCATCATTTTGGCGGGCGGCAGCTTCTCGCCGTAAGTTGAGCGCAGTCCGGTGATGGTAATGCTCGAACTATGCTTGACTTTTAGCTTTTGTTTTTGGTTTGGTGTAAGTTCGGCAAACAAACTGGCGGGCAAATCGGTGATAAGGTTGCCGAAATGGTCAATATGCACCACCTGACCTTTAAGCCGTTTAACTCTGCCGCCTTGTTTGCCTTCCCATTGTGGTATGGTCGTGTCAAGCCGCACCAGCCCCTCAAGTGGTACGGCTTGGCCGAATTGTTCGAGCGGCACACCACGCGCTAGATGCGCGGCAGCCGGGGCGAAAATATCGCGCCCGTGAAAAGTCGCGCTGATTTGGGCCAGCCGGAACGCGGGATTGGTTAGTTCGTAAGCCACGATATTCGCGCCCCTACCCGTTTCCTGCGCCACGATATGCGAAAATAAACCGTTGTCCGGCCCCACAAACGTACCCACTTCGCCGATACGCAACCCAATCGCCCGCCGTTCTGTACCAACGCCAGGGTCAACTACGGCTACGTGGACGGTAGAAGCCGGAAAATAGCGATAGACGCTGCCCAACAAGAAGGCGGCCTGGCTCACTTTTTGAGGCTGGACGCTGTGGCTCAAATCCACCAACCGCACATCAGAATTAATGTTATAAATTACCCCGTGTAGTACGCCCACATAAGGGTCTTCCAGGCCAAAGTCGGTCATTAAAGTTATGATGCCCATACTTGCTACTCATTCTTCCTTCAAGTCTGCTATAATTCCAGGTGTTTATCATTGTAAATTATAACCTAAAGGAGCGTAACTGTACCTATGAACTTTGACGAAATGGCGCACGAGCTTGAGCAGATGAGCGAGCGTGTGACCGAAATCGGGGTGCGTCTTTGACCTCTCCGGTAAACAACGCGAAATTGCCCGTTTAGAGGCGCAGTCTGCCGAGGCCGATTTTTGGAACGACCCTAGCGCGGCTCAGGTTACGATGCGCCGCCTGACCAGCTTGCAGGAAAGCACCAGTTTCTGGCGTGACTTTGCCGCCCATTTGCACGACGCGGAAGAATTGCTAGAACTGGCCCACGCGGAAAACGATACCGCCACTGCCCAGGACATCGATACCGAACTGACTGCACTGCGCGGCGAACTAGAAAGCCACGAACTGGAACTGATGTTCAACGGCCCTTACGATAGCCAGCCAGCCCTGCTAACTATCAATGCCCGCGAAGGTGGAACGGACAGCCAGGATTGGGCCGAAATGCTGCTACGGATGTATCTGCGTTGGGCTGAAAACCTGAAATTTAAACCGCAGATTTTAGACTTGTCGCCAGGGGATGAAGCGGGTATCAAAAGCGCGACGGTGGAAATGACGGGCCGCAACGCCTACGGTCATACCCGCAGCGAGGCGGGGCAGCATCGGTTGGTGCGGCAGTCGCCGTTTGATGCCGCCCATCGTCGGCATACTTCGTTTGCGCTGGTGGAAGTGTTGCCCGAAGTAGATGAGCAAATTGACATCGAAATCAAGATGGAAGATGTGCGGGTGGATACTTTCCGAGCGACGGGCGCGGGCGGCCAGAACGTCAACAAGACCGATACTGCCGTGCGAATGACCCATCTGCCGTCGGGCATCGTCGTGACCTGCCAGAACGAGCGCAGCCAGATCCAAAACCGTGAGTCGGCTCTGAAAATCCTCAAGGCGCGGCTGCTTGAGCGCGAAATTACCCGCCGCGAGGAAGAACAGGCCCGGCTCAAGGGCGAACACGTGACGACGGGCTGGGGCAGCCAGATACGCAGCTACGTTCTGCACCCCTACAATCTGGTGAAAGACCACCGCACTGGCTACGAAACCAGCGACACGGGGGCAGTTCTAAACGGTGAGGTGGAGCCGTTTGTCGAAGCCTACCTGCGCTGGAAAATCGGGAGCGGCGAACCCGTTTCAAGCGAGGCTGACGTGGAGGAGTAGCTGGGTAGCCAACGGTTGAAGCCCACCCAGGGGGTTTCAACCGTTGGCGATTTCGGGGATTATTGAGGTAACATCACCGTGAAAATCTGACACCCCCACCCGCCTATGTCGGGAGTTCTTCGACATACAAACCGAAAAGCGGGGGCGGCTCCAAGCCCATTTGCGAAAGATAGCTGCAAAGCTGGCTGCGGTGATGAATTTCGTGTTCGAGCATACCCACCATTGCCCTCCAACCCGCTATCATACCCTGGTTGGTGGGGACGAGCTTTTCCAGGGCCGTTTCGCCTTCATCGCGCAGCAACTGAACGGCCTGGGCGTGCGACTGTTCTAAATAAGCGATTACTTCGGCTTTGGTGCGCCCGAACGCCGCCTCGTTGTGACCAGGATAGCTCAAACGGCCCGTCCGCAAGCGGGCCACGTTCATAAGCTCTGCCGAGGCCAGATGCCGGATAATATCGCCGTAACTAAACTCGTTGGCGGCTGGCTGCCAATCTAGCTGGTCGGGCGGCACGGACACAGCTACTTCCAATGTGCGGCTATACACCCGCCCCCACCACTCCACGAAATCTTCCAGTTTCCAGTTCACCCGCCCGTAGCCTTTCGTGCTAACTCTTTATCTCCCACAACCGTATTGTACTATCATCGGAGGCTGAAGCTAAAGTCTTACCATCAGGCGACCACGCCAAGCTCGTAACAGCCTCAGTGTGAGCAGTCAGGGTAGCTAAAGCTCTGCCGTCTGGCGACCACAACCTTACTGTTTTATCTTTAGCAACAGACCCTTCACTCCGCACTTCGCCAGAGCCTCCGTTCAGCATGACAAAGCTAACTAGGGGCTTGTGCTAGTTAGCTTTGTCCAACCTTCGGGTCGTAAACGAAGGGTAGCGAAGGTGCGCCAATGGTTTACCCGTACCCGGCACGGGTGAACCATCGTTATACACCCCAAACCCACTCAAGTGGGTTGCAAACGGCCTAAGATTAGCCTGACAAGCTGGCTCTGACAAGGTGGGTATTGTAACCTGCTTTAGCAGGTTTTGGGTGCCTAGACGATGGTTTACCCGTACCCGGCACGGGTGAACCCTTGGCTAATTTCTAACTAGCACAATCCCCTAATTACCAATATACAAGGTTTGGGTCGCGTGTAGGTGAAGAATTCCACATTGGCAAATATAGCACAATTCTTGCAATTGGTAAAATTCAAGAAGGGGTTAAAATCGGTATAATCTATTTCGATAGATGAATCCATCGGTGTTGCGTGGTATCATCTCAAAAGGTAGGGGCGAGATAAATCTCGCCCTACACTCCGCCTTTTTGAGATAATACACTGTATGTCTGTAATTACCATTTCCGAATCTGCAAGATAATAGGCCAAAAGTCCGACCTCAAACTTGCAACTATCTGTTATAATTCTCGTAGTAGATTGAGTATATTCTGTTCGGTCAAAAGACCAAAACGGCTTGCTCATCAGCAGCACATAGCACAACACCACAGGGCAGGCCAAATTAAAGAGGGACGACACAAAGTAAGCGGGGAAGAGGAATGCTCGGTTTTTTGTTATTACTGCTCGGAATGGCGATTATTCTGCTCGGTTCGGAACTTTTTACTAATAGTGTTGAATGGATAGGCCGCAAGTTTGGCTTCGGCGATGGCGTGGTTGGTAGCTTGCTGGCCGCAGTAGGCACGGCTCTGCCCGAAACTATCATCCCAATTGTGGCGGTGGGCTTGAGTTTAGGCGATGCCAGCAAACTGCAAGAAGGCCAGGAAATTGGTATCGGCGCAATTATCGGTTCATCTTTTATGCTGGCGACCCTGGCCTTTTTTGTCACTGGGGCGGCAGTTTTATTTTTTAACGCGGCCCACCGCCGCGGACGCATCGTTGAAGCTGACCCCAAAGGTATGAAGCGCGATTTAGGGTTCTTTCTTTGCGCTTACCTGATTACCATTGTTAGCACCTTTGTAAGCTGGGTGCCGCTTAAAATCGGAATTGCTCTGCTTTTAATCGGTCTTTATTTCAGCTATGTACGCCTGACTATCCTGGCCGACGAAGCCAGTGAAGGCCACCTCAAACGGTTGACTTTTGACCGCAGACGCGACGCTCCCCGGATGGGTCGCGTAGTGGTGCAATTGGTAGCCTCTCTGACTTTGATAATCGGCGGCGCACAGTTCTTCGTGATTCAGTTGGAAGATGTGGCCCACGCGCTGTCCGTCTCACCTGTGATTTTGTCGCTGCTGATTACGCCCTTCGCCACCGAACTGCCCGAAAAGTTTAATAGCGTGGTATGGGTACGGCAAGGCAAAGATACTCTGGCGTTGGGCAATATAACGGGAGCGTTGGTTTTCCAAAGCTGTATCCTGCCCGCAGTCGGTATCTTGCTTACGCCCTGGCAGCTAAATACGACGGCCCTGGTTTGCGCTGGTATCGGTTTCGCCTCGGCTCTGGTTATCTACTTTCAGCTATTACGGACTGGTAAATTGCAATATCAAGCTTTGTTAGTGGCTGGCTTGTTCTATGCCGCTTTTGTTATCTATGCCATAGTAGTCGAGACGACTTTACTCTAAATTATGCGAACTGTCTGGCAGCACGAAATTGTCACGTATTATGGCCTGGAAGCGCACCGCTTTAGCAATGCCTCGGAAACGCTGGTGGTTGTTCCAGCTTTGAGCGGACGGGCGATGTTTTATGGGACGCAAGCCGGGCCGAACCTGCTTTACGAACGCCTGGAAGAACTGGCTCTGCTTACCCAACCGAACCCAACCCAGGTATGGCATAATTATGGCGGCTACAAGTGTTGGCTGGCTCCCCAGGAACAAACAGGTTGGCCGCCCGACCCAGGCGTGGATGGCGCACCCTTCGCCGCCCAGCTAACCCAAATTAAAACCGGTTATCGGCTGGATTTACAAGGCCCAGCCTCGGCACGTTTCGGTATTCGTATCAGGTTAAGTTATCGCCTGGACAACGAAGCGGGCCTGACCGTGCTGCAAGGTTTTGAAAATATTAGTGACGAGGTAGTGGAATGGAGCGCGTGGGACGTAACCCAGGTTTCTGCGCCCGGCAATGTTTTGATGCCTAAAGGCACGGTCTATACCTTCCCCGATTTTGGTTATACGCCCCCACTGAAAACTATAGACGCTTTTTATCGGGTCGAGATAACCGGGCAGCCGCCCGAATTTAAGCTTGGTGTCCAAAATTTACCTGCCACTCAAACCCATCAACTTATCTTTCAACCCACCCATTCCAATGTGCAATTGATAAAAACCTTCGATATAGCACCGAACCAAAATTATCCTCACGCCAACCCGGTTGAGGTGTATAATTGCCATATTATGCCTTACGGTGAAATTGAGCTTAATTCGCCGTTGGTCAGGCTGCAACCGGGCGAACTCTACCAATTTCAGGTTAAATGGAGCATCGGGGGCAGCTAGAAAGTTAGGAAAATGGCGCACCATCGCAAACCCAAAGAACCACGCGAACCCGAAATTGCCGCCGGGTTGTTGCTACAAGATATGGCTTATGGCGGCGAAACGGTAGCCCGCTTGCCTCTAACTCTGGCGCAGAACGAGGCGCAGGTTTATACCGCCGCCGAAGCCGAAACTATCGGTATCGAAGCTAATATCACTACCGAATTCTTGCCATCACCAGAATATCATCCAACCACTAAACCTCAAAGCGAGGTGGTGTTTGTGGCTGGTGGGATACCGGGCGAAACGGTGGATGTGCAAATCTACTGGCGCAAGAAAAACTTCGTGCGCGGCAAAGTTATCAAGCTGGTGGAAGCGTCACCAGACCGTCGTGATGCTCCCTGTCCTTATTTTGGGGTGGATAAGTGGCCTAACTGTGGAGGTTGCCAGTGGCAGCACACCGCTTATGCCCGCCAGCTTGAATTTAAAGCTAAAATCCTGCGCGACCAGTTTGAGCGTATCGGCGGTATGCCCAACCCGCCCCTACTCGAACCCCTGAGCGCGGTTAGTTTATGGGGCTACCGCAATAATGTCGAATTTCAAATTGACCGCGTGACGGGCGACCCCTGCTATCATCGCCAAAACAGTATCCGGCTTGTGCCAGTCCAGTCGTGCCACATCGCCCATCCTTTGATAAATCTGGTCGTTGAGCCTTTGACTGCCGCTCTCCAGAAACACTTAATTGACCGCGTGCATCAGGTGACGATACGGGTAGGGCCAGTGGCGGGCGACACTGCGATTGGCGCGGAAGAAATCACGGCCCTGGCAGGTTATAGTCAGGATGATACGGCGCGTTTGGCAGCCCTGGAACGCTTTGCAGCCCTGAACCCGCTCGAAACCGCCCTACAGCAGCCTCGTCCAGCTTTGATGTTTATTTTGCGGATGTTGCAGCAGGTAGATTTGTCCGGCTTTGTAGCGGATATGCAGGCCGCGCTTGACCCTTACGCCGAAATCACTATCGTGGCGGAAGGCAAAAAGCGCAGACTGGACATTCTTTGTGGTGAACCTTATACCGTCGAAATTTTGAACGGCCTCACTTACCACGTGCCGCCCCTGGCCTTTTATCAAAGCAATTCACCGATGGCTCAGGTGTTGGTAAACGAGGTTTTGGCCTCTTTTGACCAGGCGGGTTTGAAACTAAAAAATGCCCGTGTGCTGGATATTTTTTGCGGAGTAGGGACGTTTGGTTTGCAGCTGGCGCGGTTAGGAGCGCAGGTTTTGGGTATCGAGGAATACGCAGGGGCTATCGAAGCGGCCCGCCAAAATGCCCGGCTCAATGGCTTGAGCAAACAAACCGAGTGGGTAGCAGCCAAAGCCGAAGAATATATTTTGGAACTGGCGGCGCGGGCCGAGCGTTTCGACGCGGTTTTGGTTGACCCGCCCCGACGCGGCTGCGACCCGGCCCTGCTCCAAAGCCTGCTCGAAACCCGTCCGCCCCATCTGGTTTATGTGTCGTGTGACCCTAGCACCCTGGCCCGCGATGTAAAGATCTTGTCCGATGGTTACGAACTGGTACAGTCCCGCGCGGTAGATTTGTTCCCCCAAACCTACCACATGGAAAGCGTTTCGCTGCTACGGGCGCGACCTTCATAATAGCAACAGGATTTGAGCCTACCAAATTCTGTTGCCATCAGAGGCGAATGTAACGCTCCCAGGTGTCGTTGCCCTTTGCCTGACCAAGCAAAACCACCGCGATGTAAGCTGGTTTGACAGGTTTACTCCGCAGACTCATTTTGGCTTCTGTCGGCAAACGGTTGGCCTTGCGACGGTTACACGGAGCGCAGGCGGCTACCACGTTCGTCCACTCGGTCTTGCCACCCCGCGACCTCGGCAAAATATGATCCATAGTCAAAGGGCGTTCGCTGCTACCGCAATACTGGCAGGTGTAGTTGTCGCGGCAAAACAAACTGCGGTGCGACAGGGCCACCCGCATCCGGTGCGGCACGTGGATATAGCTGACTAACCGAATAACCAGGGGGTAGGGGAAATCGCGCTGTTCGGCCCGCAACTTGCGTTCCACTCGCGCCTCGATTACTTCGGCCTTTTCCTTGAGCAACAGCACTACCGCCCGTTTGAGCGAGACGAAGGTTAGCGGCTCATAAGTAGCATTTAATAACAAAACCTTTGTCGTAGTCATAATACAACCTCTACCAACAAATTTCTGGTTTCTTTTAACTATTCAGGCCGCTTGTAGGAGCCGCTGCGCCTCCTACAAAAAGAAACCAGGGTCAATTAATGCCATGAGCCGGACTTGAACCGACGACCTTCTGCTTTTCAGACAGACGCTCTACCAACTGAGCTATCAAGGCTTGGGACTAACCCGAATATCTTTCAAACAAACTGTCGGCGGCGCGTGTCCGCCTACAATACATTGTTATTGGTTAGCTAGTTATACTATATAATAGATTAACCGCGTTGTCAAGAGCCAGAAGCTAAAAGATAGATTAGTGGTAACTACTCATCTGTCATTCCGAATAGAGGCTCTGGCGAAGCGCGGAATGAGGAATCTTGCGAAGCAGCTAAAGTTTTTGACATAGGCCGCACGGGTTTCTAATAACAGGCTCCTCCGCAACCCTACGGGCCGTGACAAGACCTGAGTAGTTAGGGGGTTGTGCTAGTTGTCACCCTGACGAAGGAAGGGTCTGTTCAAATTCGCTAAGACCTAACAGACCCTTCACGCAGCATCGCCTCCGTTCAGGGTGACAAACCTAACTAGCACAATCTCCTAGTTACAGATAGATTAGTCTTATGCTATTCCTTGTGGCTCTTCCGAGTCCGGTAAAGGCGGTGCTGTATCCAGACTACCAAACCCGGTGTCGCCGTAGCCACCTGTTACGCCAGGGTCGGTATCGCTACCAAAGCCACCCGTTTCGATTTCAGCAAAATCCTGACCATTAGCGGCCCGCGCCGCATCTCGCAAAACGCCCCACACTCTTTCTTCGCTGACTCGATGGTTTTGGGCGATGCTGTAAACATCTTCGCCATCCAGAGCCTGCCGCACAATTTCACCCTCCTGGCCTGGTATCTGCTCGGCCAAACCAGGGTCTTGCTGCAATTGTTCCAGCAGCTTTGCCATCCGTGCTTGCGATTTAGTTTCCATAATACTAACTCCTCCTTATCAGCTTGGTTCAAATCAGAACGAAGCAACCTTTATGCCAGGGGAGCAACGAGCTAAAATAATTGCACACCAGAAACACGGTTTTGTAGGCGGCGCGTCCCTGCACCCGTTATAAAGCCTGACTCGCAGAGTGTGCGGGCGCGGGGACGCGCCGCCTACAATTATTTTAACGAGGCTGGCTTTGGCTCGTAGCTCACCTGGTGCTCAGGCGCACCCCGGCCAGTAAAATCACCGCACCGATTACCAAAGCCAACGTGAAAGGTTCGCCCAGAAAAGCGATAGCCAGCAGCGCGGTGAAAACTGGCGACAGTAGCTGGATGGTGGCGGCCTGGTTTAGGGTCAAATCTTTAAGAATAGTGTAAAAAAGAGCAAAACCGAGGGCTGAGGGAACGATACCGAGATACAAAATGTAGAGCCAGGCTTCGGGTGGCAGGTTCAAAAGCTGGTTTGGCTCAAGCCAAAGATAAATTAGCCAGACCGGAACTACCCCAATCAACTGGTTGATGCCAGTATAAAACAAAGCTCCGCCCGGCTCGGCACTGGTGTAGCGTTTGCCCCACAATCCATAGCCACCCCAACCGACTGCGCTCAATACCATTAACGCCAAACCTAACAGCAGATTGCCGCCATCGTGGAGGCTGGTTTGCAAAAAGTGAGGGATGTCGCCGCCCGTCGTCACCACCAGCACCCCCACTAAGGCTACCGTTATCCCCGCCATTTGTCGCCGGACGAAACTACTGCCCAACCAAAAATGACCTACCACCAACATAATAATAGGAACGAGGCCAAAGAAAACCAGGCCGCCCAAAGTCGCCGTAATATATAGCAGAGCTAAATTAAAGCATACGATGAAGATACTGAGGAGACCTCCACCAAGCAAATAACTATACCGACTGCCGATTTTTGGCAAGGCAGAGGTTCCGGTTTTACGCCGTTGACGGTAGCCAACTATAAAAAGCAGCAGCGAGAAAACTCCAGCCAGGGTAAAACGGCAGGCCACCAGCGTCAATGGCGTAATCAAGTGCGTCAGATACAAATGTTTGGAGACGACGGTAGCACTGGCCCAACTCGCCACTACCAACACCATCAACACGACGGGACGCGAAATTCGACCAGCTACCAGCCTGCGCGGACGCGGGTGGGCGGCAATTTCGATTTCAGGGTTTGGAATATCCATAGAAGTGAAACTTTATTTCAGGAGCGCACGTAAATCGGTCAATTTATCAAACAGATGCCAGATATAATTAGTCGCGCCGTTTTCGCGGTGCGGGTGTAAATCGGCCAGGGCTGGGTCATTTACATAGCTATCGAAAGCCGCCTTCGACTCCCATTCGACTAAAATCAGCACCTGGCGCGGCGAAATTTCACCTTTGGCACTCTGGCGAAATTTGCCCAAAGCCACCACTTTGCCGCCGTGTGACTGCACTTCCCGTGCTGAACGCCGCGAATAGGCCAGATACTCGGCTTTATTAGCCACGTCAAACAAATTCAAAGCATAAATCGGCCCGTCTTCCGTCATCAAATTGTCTCCTAAGAGGGTGTAAAAGAATGTCACTCGCCTGTACCCCTTCCCTTTAGGGGGTAGAGCTTGCGAAGAGTCTGTTATTAAACACGAATGAACGGGTACCCACTGGGTGCCTTCACGCAGCATCGCCTCCGTTCAGGGTGACAATACCCTATTATTTTATAAGCTCTAACTAATGCCCACCCGATAGCTATAAACCAGTTCGCCGCCGAACCAGCCCGTCACGATTAGCAAAATTATACCAGCTACCACAATAGCCAACGTGAGCCAATCGAAACGCGGTATAGTAGCGGCTGACGGGTCGTAACCAAAACCCAGGAAGCGGCGAAACAGCAAAATGCCATATAGCAACATCAAGCCAAACCCGGCACTAAGATGAATAATAGCAATTGGTATCCAGCCATCGCGCACCTGACCCTTTGGGCTGCCCAACAAGTCGGCCAGACCTGCCCCGACGGTTATGATGAGACTGGCGTAACCCAAGCCTAACGCGCCAATAGCAAAAATCTCTAAGTTTTTGATGAGGACATTAGTTCGGTCAGGGTTGTGGGTGAGGAGGTACTGGTCACGCCATTGCCAAACCAGTTGCCCTAGTAAGGCCGCGCTGCCAACCAAAAGGAGGGCAATGGGAAAATGCACCAGCAAAGGGTGAATAGCAAACCCGCTATCAGCGTGGGTAGCTAATAGCGGGCTAGGCGAGATGTTGTCATCATTTACGAATTGCACGGGCGAAATTTCTAAAGTATTTAGAAGGTTGAGCTAGAGGCGCGGAAAACCTCAATTTCGTTCATAATTTTCTGCAAAGTCGGCAAAAGTTCGGGTTGCGATTGTTCGGCTTGCATCACAATCACGGCTAACATCTGATGTAAAATATCATCTACAATCCCTTTGTACTGGCGCAGCATGGTAATTCGTTCGAGACTATCATTAGCCTGGAAAAGCTTTTGCAAAAGTTCAACCCGCTCATTCATCTGAGCTTGTTCTTCAGGAGAAAGTTCTTCCTCGGCTTCGTCATCATCTTCCTCGCCCGCCTCCATCAGTTCGTCGCGGGTCAGTTCGCCTCTAGCCGCCGCAATCAAAGCCTCCTGGTCATCGGTAACGATAGGGTGAAACAGGTAATCGGCTTGTTTATCTTCGGGAACATTGGTTATAAAACCCTGCAAAACCGGCCCAATCGTGTTACTAAGATTATCGTCGTCCAAATCGCCGCTATTGGGTACAAAACCGAGCAATAGTTCATTTTTAGGGTCGTGATAAATTACGGGTACAGGTAACAAGCCAGTGGCCTGGCAATTGGGGCATTCGGCCATATTCAGACTACCGTTTTGCAGTTGCCATAGCACTTCGGCATCAGCCTCGTCTGCCGCATCTACAATGGTATGCCCGGTGGTTTCAAATTCAGTGCCGCAGCGGGGGCAGGTAATTTGCAAATCAAAAACTTGTGACATTTAGTAATTTCGCCTTTCTTAGATATAAAAATGTCCTGACCGGGCCGTGTGGACTAGGTTTCGAACCTGCAATGCAGGTGGGTGTCTATCCTTCGGTTTTCCGGCAAGCAAGGCAGCCTTGCGGCTGAAGCCTGCGCTCCACTCTGGCAATCGACTCCCCTAGTAGAAGCTGTTGGATCAAAACTTCGTGACCATCACGTATCCGGCAGGACACTTCCTATATTCTAACATCTCGCCCCCGCCCTGGCAAGTTAGATTTGTATTATAAAAGCAATACTATTCAAATAAAGATTACAGGACTTTCGCTTATAGCAGAGCTTGTCACGGCCTGTAGGGTTGTGAGCGAAGGCTCTGCCACCCAGGGGGTACCCGGAAGAATCTGTTGATTAGGCTAGTTTTCCGAACAGACCCTTCGACTACGCTCAGGGTGACAAGCGAAAGTCCTAGATTATTATTGTAGGCGGCGCAACCCCGCGCCGCCTACCGCTTATTTGAATGGTATTGGTTATAAACTTATTTAAATGGCTTTGGCTTTGCTGCGGGAAGCTTTGGCTTTAGGCGCGGCTTCGGTTGCTGGCGCAGAAGCGGCAATGGCTTTGGTTGGTGTTTTGCCGTTGACCGCTGCTTTCAACTCGCTTCCGGCGGAAAAACCAGGCAGCTTGGAAGCGGGGACGGTCACTTTTTCTTTGGTACGGATACTGGTAACTTGCCGTTCTCCCCGTTCACGCACCTCGAACGAGCCGAAGCCAGTCAGGGTGACTTTTTCGCCGTTACGTAGTGCATTCTCAATCACTTTGAGAGTCGCTCGCACCACTTTGTCAGCCTGCGAACGAGTTACGCCTGCTTCGGTAGCCACCTGTTCCACAAATTGTGTTTTCTGCATCGAAAACTCCTTTCTCTGCTTGTAAATAAAAAGATTCGTGGCTCTGATGCGATTGCCACAATTGCGCCGCATCAATAAGCCGCATCTTAACTTCCATCTGAATATTACCACAGTCTGTCAAGTGGTTTGGGTTAAATGGGTGTGGTTCATATTTTTGTACGAAAGTACCGATGGATTATGAACCTTAACAATATAATCCGTGTACGACCAAAGGGAACGCCAACGGTTACACCCGTGCCGGGTGCAGGCAACCGTCGTCTATTCACTTCAAACCTGATAAATCAGGTTGTTAGAACCTGCTTCAGCAGGTTTGGGTTGATTAGCCTGTGGCTGCCTGCACCCGGCACGGGTGTATCCATAGGCGATGCACGGATTTAATAATTAAGGTTCATAATTGGGTTGAGCCACCGTTCTAGCCACGGGCAGCCCCAAAGCAACGCTACTACACTGCAATATAAGCCTCCTTTACTGGTATGATAATTGTCTTTGCTGGCTGGTAGCGGCTACTGGCTATTAGCTACTAAAGGTAGTAATTTGTTTATAACTATAATTGGCATCCTTATCTTTATCCTTACTTTACTGTTAGTGATAATTCGACCCAAAGGGATTAGCGAAGCGGTAGCGGCGGTGGCGGGCGCGGTGGCGATGCTACTATTCGGTCTGGTTAAGCCGGGCGAAGCTTTGCACGTTTTGGGCAGTCAGTGGGACGTATTTTTGTTTTTCCTCGGCCTGATGACGATTGCTGCAATTGCCGATACTGCCGGATTTTTCGATTGGACAGCAGCCTGGGCGGTCAAGCTGGCAAAATGTAGTGGGCGGCGGCTTTTTATCAACGTTTTTTTGTTGGGAGTGCTGCTCTGCACCTTTCTGTCCAACGATGCCACCGCCCTGATTTTAACTCCGGTAGTTTATACGCTGGTGACGCGCCTTAACCTTAATCCTTTGCCCTTCATGTTCGCTTGCACCTTTATCGCCGATACCGCTTCATTTAGTCTGCCAGTCAGCAACCCGATTAATATTTTGGTGCTGGGCCAGTTTCCCGCCGGATTGGGCGATTTCCTCAAACATCTGCTTCCGGCCAGCTTGCTTTGTATCGCTATCAATATTGGGCTGTTTTACTGGCTTTTCCGTAAAGATTTGCCTCGCAAGTTCGAGTACGACGACGAAAGCCCGTCCGCCGCTATCAAAAACACTGGCTTTTTCCGTTATGTATTAGTTTGCCTCGGTCTGGTAGCCGTTTGTTACGTGGCCGCTTCGCTCACGGGGATCTATCTCTCGCTGGTGGCGATAGGTGGTTCGCTGCTATTGGTAGTAGGGGCAATTTTCTATCAACAGTTTAATCTGGGCCAGCTTTCCAAAGAGATAAGCTGGTCACTTTTTTTGTTCGTGGGCGGGATGTTCATAGTGGTGCAGGGCGTAGAGAGCATCGGCCTGACCAAAATTATCGGTAGCCTTCTAACCAGTGTGGCGGGCCAAAACTCCTTTCTGGCCGTGATGTTCGGTACGTTCGAGACGGCTATCGGCGCGAACCTGATTAACAATGTGCCAATGACCTTGGTGATGACTTCAGCTATCCATCAAGTAGGTACTGTTGCGCCCCAAATTCACACCGGGCTGGTTTATTCCACTATATTCGGGGCAGACCTCGGCCCCAATCTGACGACGGTAGGTTCGTTAGCAACGGTGTTGTGGCTGGTAATTTTGCGCCGCAAGGGGCTGGAAATTTCGTCGTGGCAATATTTCAAGCTAGGACTGATTGCTGCGCCCCTGATGCTATTAGTAGGAGCTTTGAGCATTTGGGTCAGTCTTTTGTTTTAGGAAAAGTTTGTGGGTTTAATCACACTTAAAGCGTGATGTTTCGCATAACCATCTGGAGGCAGGTTTGCTAGAATATGGGTGTGAGAAACGAAACGAACACGAAGTAGCTGACAGAAAGTACAAGCAAGCGTCACAATCAAAAGAAAGACAAAGTGAAACGGGTTGCGAAGTTCTTACAAAAGAATTTCCTCAGAATTTCCTCCAAATTTTCTTCTTATAAACTCCTCAAAGCCAGGGAACACTGTAGAGCAGACGGTGTTCCTTTTATTTTATACCAAATCACAATTCCCTAATAATGAAAAAGTGCTTTAGACTACCGCTTTTCTTGCCACTAAGTTGTATTATAATTTGAATACAGCAACCGGGCTGGGCAACCAAAATCGGCTTTTGGCCGCCACCCCTTTGGATAATTTGATAATAAAGTTGAGCTAAATAACAAATATATGGACAAAACTGCGACTATCCCGCCCGAATTGAAACAAACCGCTATCCAGGCCAAACCTGTGCCAGCCAAAGCTTTTAATTTGCGCGGCCATCTGGATTTGCTTGACCCCGTGACCTGGACTGCCGGGCCACAAGGTTTTATTTGTGGTGCGGTGGCTGCCGGAGCGTTTAGCAATTTTGGCTGGCGCGTGGTGGGGCTGTTGATTTTGGGGATAGTGCTATCTGGCCCCCTTACCATCGGCTTTAGCCAGTCCATCAACGACTATTTTGACCGCGAGATTGACGCAATCAACGAGCCAACCCGCCCTATTCCCGCCGGGCTGGTGACTTTACGTGAGGCGCGGCTGAATTTTAGCGTGGTGGCAATCCTGGCGGTGCTGGTATCAATCGTGTTGGCGATTATTGTCGGCAAAAACGGCCCACCTATTGTGGTAATGACCCTCGCCGGGCTGATAATCGGGGCGTTGTATAGCGTGCCACCATTGGCTTTCAAACGCAACGGGTTGGCCGGGCCGCTTTCAGTCGGTTTCGGCTATAACTTGTTGACCTGGATGGTGGGTAATCTGGTTTTTGCCGATTTCAAATGGGAGATTTTCGTGCTGGCTCTGGTTAGTGCTTCGATTGCTGTCGGTTTGCTGGCTCTCAACGATGTCAAATCGGTGGAGGGAGACCGCACGCTCGGTATCAAAACCCTACCCGTGTTGTACGGGATGCACGGGGCATTAACCATCGCTTATCTGTTTATTGATGTGGCTCAGGTATTTTTCGCGGTGTTTTTATTCAGCACCGGACGCGGTTGGTTGGGTGGCTTGCAGGTGGTGGCGTTGTTAATCCAGTTTTATGCCCAACGCGGCTTGTGGCAGAAATCCACCCATCGCCAGTTCAAGATTTACCTTTTGATTGGCAATCCCTGGATTGTCCTGATTGCGATTTTGGCGGCCCTTAGCTTCGCTGGATATATCTGAAAAGTTGTCTGTGGTCAGGCAAGTAACTATTCAGCCGCCCTGTTTTTGTAGGAACGCCAACGGTTCACCCGTGCCGGGTACAGGTAAACGTCGTCTATGCAACCCAAACCCACTCAAGTGGGTTCTCAAATAGACTCAATTCTTACCATCTAAAAATGTATTACAACCTGATTTATCAGGTTTGGGGTGGCTAGACGATGGTTTACCTGTACCCGGCACGGGTGAACCATTGTCGTTCTTATGCAAAATTATGCACCACACCCTGTTCTAACTAAACTGACAACTGACGACTGACGGCTGATAACTCTTATGCCCTACACATCAATTGACAATTTGCCGCTTTTTTATGAACTTGAAGGTCAGTCGGGCGTGGGCTGCCCAGTGATTTTTGTAAACGGCTGGTGTCAGTCGGCCCGCTACTGGGACATCACCGCGCACGCCTTAGCCAAACGATGGTCGGTGGTAACTTTCGATAGTCGCGGGTTTGGACGCAGTTTGCCCCGCAATCGCAACTTTCCACCCGACTTTCACGTAAACATAGATGAAGGGGCGGCTGAAATTGAGAAATTGTTGGCGAAGCTGGATTTGGGGTCTGAGCGCAAATTCCACGTGGTTGGTCACTCGTTGGGCGGCGTAACGGCGGTACATTTTGCGGCTCTGGCCCAACAGCGCGGTCAGTTGCAAAGCCTAACTATCGTTAATAGTGGCAGTTTTGAGCCGAACGCCCGGCAAGGCGATACGCTTAACAATTTTGTGAAAATATTGATGCGGGTCAAAAGGTTTTTTGGTCTGCCCATCGTGCGGAATTTGGTAGTAGCGCGTTCGGTAGCGTTGCCAATACCTGACCGCTATGTACGCATAATCG
The DNA here is from genome assembly GCA_038207455.1 of Chloroflexia bacterium. Taxonomy (GTDB): domain Bacteria; phylum Chloroflexota; class Chloroflexia; order Chloroheliales; family Chloroheliaceae; genus JBBQZT01. The sequence continues at coordinate 54,573 of JBBQZT010000010.1, read as the reverse complement.
CTCAAGATTTCGAGGTTTCAGACGCGCGGCTGGCCGTCGAACTGAGCTTTTCGTCGCTTTCCGAGCCGAGTCTGCGCCGTTACCGGGCCGAGCTAACCCAACTAAATGTGCCGTTGTTGCTAATCGTAGGCGACAAAGATGCTACTATTCCCCCGGCAGGGATGTATAATATCAAAAAGTTTAAGCCGCAAAGCAAGCTGGTACCGTTCCCAGATTGCGGGCATCTGCCGATGTTAGAACAACCTACTCGTTTTGCTCAGGTGCTGGCGAACCATTTACAAACGTCAGAAGCTGCCGGGCAGCGGGACTAAGTTTTGCAACGGAACGTGGGGGCTTTTTGGTTCAAGGGAGTATTTTATGAGCCGTGTTAATCAGAACCAGAGCAGTAAACAGGCCGGAGCTTTGAAAGTGACTGACAACGACTTGCCGTCAATTTTGCTCCACCTACTAGACAATAATGATAAACTGGTAGTGTTAGCTTCGGCCCACACTACCCATAGTCTGCCTTTGCCACATAACTATCTGGCTCAACTGGTCAAGACGGTGGCGACGCATCATCCGGCCCGTTTCTATGGCCTGGACGATTTGTTGGACGAGTTAGTGCCAACGGTCAATCGTTTGGCGGCGGAAGGCTTAACTCCTTTAGTGCTGTTAAGTTCGGCAGATTTAACCCTGAGCTATGCGCGGCTGGCGGCTTTGTGTCTGCAACGTCTGCCAGTGCTGCTTTTGTTGGATGGCGAACGCGCAAGCGGCCAGACTTTGATACCGGCTGAAACCAACGATATAAGTGTGCTGTTGACCTTGCCACCTTTGCTGGTGGGGATACCTGCCGGGCCGCGTGAGCTAAAAGACTCATTGCAGGCAGCCCTGGCTTATGAAACTAGCTCCATCGCCCTGGTTTATCGTCATCATTACCAACCCACCAAAACTCCGGTTCGTTTTGGTGGCCGTTGGGACGTGGGCAAAGCCTATATGTTGCGCGAAGGTAAAGACCTGGCAATCCTGGCAGTCGGGGCGGGCGTAGCAGTAGCGATGGAAACAGCAGAGCGGTTGGCCCAGGTTGGTTTAGAAGCTACAGTCGTTGATGCGGTATGGGTGCGTCCGCTTGATGCCCCTTTGATTACCGCTATTGCCGCCCATCTGCCTCGCTTGGTGACAATGGAAGATGGTAGGCTCAATGGCGGTTTTGGTACGGCGGTTTTAGAGTTGTTAGAGCAAACTAATTTGTTCAACGTTAAAGTCAAACGGTTGAGCATCGAACAAAGTGTCTCGCCCGCGCCCGAAATCGTGGCTTTTTTGAAACGGATACGCGAGTTGGATGGGTTTAGTTATCACTTGCCAGCTATCGGTAAGCAGTTAAATACAGAAAAATTATAACTAGGGGTTGTGCTAGTTGACAGAGCCGGTGCCTATGGATAAATCCACAGGCTATCCAACCCAAGTGCGCTGAAGCGCACTGCTAATAAATCTAAGTTTGGGTTGTTTCAACCCGCTTTAGCGGGTTTGGGATGTATAGACGCTGGTTTTAACCAGTGGCTACCAACCAACCTCTCTAACTAGCACAACTCCCTAACTATTAGCTGTAAGGTATTAACTGCAATACCATTCAAATAAACTGTAGGCGGCGCGTCCCCGCACCCGCACTGTAGTACATTTGAGAGTATCGCGAGCGTGGGGATGCGCCGCCTAAAATGAGAGCTTTTCACGAGGATATTAAGTTGAGGATAATCGTATATACCGGCAAAGGGGGCGTGGGCAAAACCAGTATCGCGGCGGCGACGGCCATACGCTGCGCCGATTTGGGTTATCGCACTATTGTAGTCAGTACCGACGCGGCCCATAGCCTGGCCGACTCGTTGGACAGGGTTTTAGGCCCGGAGCCAGTCCAGGTAAGCGAAAAGCTGTGGGCGCAAGAAATCAACGCGCTGCACGAAATGGAACGCAACTGGGGAACGATACGCGACTTTCTGATTGAGGTGTTGGCCTGGCAAGGTCATAACAACATTACGACGGAAGAAATGGCGGTTATCCCTGGCACGGAAGAATTATTCAGCTTGATCCAAATCAAACGTCATCACGATAGCGGTCTCTACGACGTATTAATAGTAGATGCAGCCCCGACGGGTGAAACTTTACGCTTGTTGAGCCTGCCCGATACCTTGCGTTGGTGGCTGGAAAAGTTGTTCCCTACTCTGCGTACTATCATGAAATTAAGCCGCCCGATTCTTACCCGTGTGACCAGTATGCCGATTGCCAATGACCACGTTTTCAATTCGCTGGAAGATATTTTGAACCGCATCAACAAGGTACGCGACATCATCAGTGACCCCAAAATCTCGTCGGCTCGCGTGGTTTTGAACCTTGAAAAGATGGTGATAAAAGAGGCCCAACGCAGCCTGACGTATCTCAATTTGTTTGGTTATAACGTGGACGCAGTGATGATTAATCGCGTGTTGACCCCCGAAGTGTTGGAGCGTTCGCCCTCCCGCGCTCATGTCAGCCAGCAGCAGGATAAATATTTTCAGCAGGTGGAAGACTCTTTTTCGCCGATGCCGATGTTCCAAGCTCCGCAGTTTGAGCGCGAGATGGTAGGTGAGGAGATGTTGCGCCGTCTGGCCCAAGATTTGTTTGGTGACGATACCGACCCGACCCGATTTTTCTTTGAAGGTCAGGCCCAGCAGGTTAGCAAACGCGGCGAAAACTACATTTTGAGCCTGAAATTGCCTTTTACCAGCCAGGAAGACATTAAGCTGATGCAGACTGGCGACGATTTGATTATTGAGGTGGGTTGGCATCGCCGCAATATCGTCTTGCCGACTTCGCTGGCTCGTTATAGCGCGGTGGACGCGGTGTTCGTGGGCGACAACCTGGAAGTGACCTTTGTGCCGCCCAAACCTATTCCGTCCGCTACGCCCGCCGAAGCTCCCGTCGGCAAAGCTAAAGCCGCCAAATAGAAGCCAGGTTTAAAAGCCTTGCTTTTGTTGTTCCTGATTATATTGTTCGATGGCTTCGTAGGCTTCGGGGCGCATTTCGCGTTCGACTTCGCCGCCCAAAGCCTTTTCCAAGTCGCGGGTCAAATCCAGACAGCCCGGCCCTTTGACCCCGCGCACTTCGAGTTTCACCTGTCCATCTTTTTCGATAAAAATATCTATCTCTTGCAGTTCCATCGCTTTTTCCTTTCGTTGTGAAATTAGGGTTTATGCGCTATTGTTCAACGGGCGTGATGCAAATTTTCTCAGTTGGCCGCCAATGGTTTATGAACATTAACAAAATATTTCGGTGTCGCCAACGGTTGAAACCCATCCAGAGGATACTACTCTTTCAAACTGGTTTTGAATAGTAGTGATTAGCAGACCGCCAACGGTTCACCCGTGCCGGGTACAGGGAAACCGTCGTCTATACAACCCAAACCTGATAAATCAGGTTGTTAGAACCCACTTTAGTGGGTTTGAAGTGGGTAGCCTGTGGATTCATCCATAGGCGAGCTATTCAAATGGTCGTTGACAGAGTAGTACCCGCTATCCACCCCAAACCTGATTTATCAGGTTAGTAGTGCGCTTTAGCGTACTTGGGCTGAATAGACGTTGGATTTATCCAATGGCTATACCGGATTAAATTGTAAAAATTCATTAACCATTGGCGGTTTGTATCATTAAAAATATGCACCACACCCGTGTGCCTACGCCATCCGGCGCACAACCAAATGGATGCGCCCATCCTGCTGGCTTTCTTCGTTGACGAGGGTAAAGCCTTGCGTTTCGAGCTTGGCCCGCGTGGTGTGATAGGCATAGCGTTGAGTCAATTGCTCCACGAACTGCTGCTGCTTAATATCCCGGATACCATACCAGTCCGCCACTACTTCATAACCATCGCCGCCATCGACAAAACCGATGTCGTAGCCAGGGTTTTTGGTTGTCACCTTGATTTCCGCTGGAGTCTGACGGTTGCCGTAGCCACGCACCGTACCACCCCCGTCCTGGAAAGGATAACCTAAATCTTCCAACGCCTTGACCAGATACACTTTTTCCACCATCTTGGTCTTGACACGAGTAAAATGTGACATGATAAACTCCTTTATATATCTACAAACCATCCTTTTTCACCGCAGAGGGCGCAGAGAGAAGTTCAGTTAAAGCTCTACCAACAAGCAATTATGGCATATTTAGCCACATCTTACGCTTTAGTTGGATTAACTTGTATTTACTCTCCGGTGAAAATTCTGCCTATGTCAACTTGACCACCGGATAATTGCGATGGGTCACACGGCCCGTTTTAACATCGGACGCGGTAATGAGCAGTCGCTTGTTGCCATCAATATTAAATTCAACCTCGAAACGGCCTTCGCCTGGTTGGGCGGGCGGTTCTGCCGTCAAAAACGTCGGGCTGGTTTCGTTCATCCAGAAATGGGTGCGACGGTCTTCTTCGTCCGGCAGCACCTCCACCATCCGGGCCGCCCCCGATGGGTCAAACACCAACTCGATAGCGGGCTGGCTATTTGCGCGAGCGCGTGGTTCGCTTACCTCGAAAATCGTGATACCTAGCTGGGTCTGGCCCGAATACGCCGCCCTCACCACCAGTCGCGCCAACGGTTCGTTGGTGGGGTAGGGTGTGCCGCGTTTAACGACGGTGCGATAATCGTAGCCGCCTCGTTCGCGGTTCAGAAAACGGATGGCGTAATCGTGCTGGATATGGTCGTAAAAATCCACTCCCGCCACAAAAGCCGCCGCTCCCCGTGCTACCGCATCTAAGGGGCGGTCTAGCCGTACCCGTTCGCGCCCGAAAATCCGTTGCAAGGTGCGCTGAACGGCGGGTATCTGGCTGCTCCCACCGACTAAAAGCACCGCCTGAATGGTATCTTCGGGGTAGCCCCGTTCGCGGGCCGAGTTCAGGGCGCGACGCACTACCTGGTCAATCTGCACAAAAGCGTCGTGGCGGTCTAGCAAATCCTCGAAACTGGCGCGGGTAAAATCTGCCGCCAGCACCGCTCCGGTGAGAGGGTTAATCACGCTGACCTCCGCCCGTTCGTAAGAGGATAACCGCTCTTTGGCCCGTTCGCATTCCACCAACAACGCCTTGCTAACCTGCCGCACATCTTCGTCCGCGTCGCTCCGCCCGTTCTGGCGCAACACTTCCTGGAAAAGCCATTGGTCAAGGGTCGCTCCGCCCACTTCTGCCCCGGCCTTGCCCAACACCCGACAACGTCGCCCCGATGCGGTCTGGTCGCCTTCTTCAATCAAAACCACCGATACGTCCAGCGTGCCGCCTCCGAAATCGAAAATCAGATAAACGTTGCCCGGCTGGATATGCGTGCCGTAACCCAACGCGGCGGCGGACGGTTCATCAATCAACCGGAAACGCGGCATCCCGGCGGTTTCGGCCACCTCGGTTAGCCAGTTTTCATAATGCTCAAAGGTTTCGACGGGTACAGTGAGGGCCACTTCTTCGTCCCCGATATTCAATTCTTCGGCGGCAAACAGCAACACGCTCGACAGAAAATCGCGCCCCGCTTCCTGATGTGAAATCTCGCGCCCGTCTAGCTTCATCTTGACCGGGCTGCGATTGCCGATATAGCGTTTCATCCAGCGAAAGGTACGCTCGGAATGGTAAAGCTGGTGTTCCAAAACCTGATTGCCCAACCAACGGCGGCGGTCTGCGGTATAGTGGATGAGCGAAGGCACAACCGAAATCTGCTCGTCGCCCTGCTGAAAATACCGCCCGTAATCCGGCACGTGCAGCGAAATACCTTCCTGTCGCGCCTCGTCCCACATCGCCACGACGGTATTTGATGTGCCAAAATCAATGGCTAACCTACCCGGCATCTACCACTCCCGCTTTCCTTAGTAATTTACCCTTGTAGCCCACGCCCACCAAACGAATAACCACGTTCTGGCCCGGTTTCAGTTGGCTATCCGCGCTCAACGGCTCGTGACGGTTGGGGTCATAGCTGGCCGTCTGGCCCAGGCTGCCCTCAATAGTCAAGCCGTGGTCTTCCAACGCCCGTATCAAGCGTGTCGCCACCGCCAACACATCGCGGGTCTGTACGGGTTTACCCTCAACCTTGAGCAAATGTTCCTGGGTCAGCAACTGGCTAACCGGGCCTGCCGCGTCCGCCAAAAGCTGTTCCACCTGGGCTGCCACCAACCGCGCACTTTCCTGGCTGCGCTGCCGCTCCAACTCCTGTTTGAGCTTGGCCGACGTGCGCTTTTCTTCGGTCAGTTCCAGCCGCAGATGTTGTAACTCGCCCGCCATTTCCAAAAGGCGTTCTTCCAGGGATTGCCCGCTCATATTTCCTTGTAGCCTCTCCTCCATACCTATAATACCTCTTTTAAGCTTGAAGCTCTATATCCAATTCAATTGTTGCAATACGTTCGGGTGCATCTTCCAATTCAATTTCGTGTCGCCACTTCCAACCTAATAATACGCTCATAAATTGCAGCCAGTTTTGTTCAACTATACTTGGATTTTTATTTTGTTGAGCCTGCCTCAACCATAAAAAATCATCAACACTACTTTGGGCGATAGGGTAATTGCAAATCCGTACTAATCTTGTGTCCCATATTGTAGTAGCAGAGTCGTTTGAACTCACTAACATCAAGTTAGCAGCATTTAGAGTAAGGTAACTTCCTATATCTTCTTCAAACTGATAAAACATTTCACCATTAGCCAGATTCCACCATTGGACTGCCTTAGTAGTGGCAACAGTAAAAGTTTGTCCATCTGCATTGAAAAACATAGCTCGAATATGACGAGCTATATAATGAAAAAGTGCGATTTTGGTTATTAACTGGCCTTCTACCGCAAAAAAATGTATATATTTCCTAGATTCAGTTTGTTTAGCTATAATCTTTCCATCTGGACTGAAAAACAAAGCTTCAATGCTTCCTTTACCATCCTCATTAGCCTCTATAGTATGCAACTTTTGCCAATCGCTCGTCCTCCAAAAAATAATTCTACCTTTAGCAGTACCAGCCGCAAGCGTTTCACCATCGGAGCTGACTGCAAGTGTCGCAAATTTTTCAGACGCTTCCTCATTCTGGTGTTGTGCTTGCAACTTTGTTAAAAGCTTTCCAGCTGGCAGCGTCCAAACATATAATTGACTTGAGCCATTTGCAACGGCTATCCACCGTCCGTTAGGACTAAAGGCCCAACGACTTCCACTATAGCCGTTATGGTCGCCGTTCAAATCTAATACTAAGGTAACTCGATTTTGGATAATATTAAAAAAGTTTACAAATCTACCAACATCATAGACAATGTTTTGACTATCTGGACTAAACGTACAAGTGTTGATTTTACTATAATATTCAAATTGGCCTAAATGAGCTAGTAATGGCTCTCCATCTAAAGTATGTAAGGGTTGCTCGTTTTCTAAGCTCCAAACTCTTAAAGCTCTCCATTTACCTAAATGTGCTAAAAGTTTGGCATCAGGACTAATAGCAAAGGTATCCGTATAAGGATCAGTAATAAATCCATTTTTTGTCTGCACTATCAACTGAGGCTGTAATAATTTAGCAGATACAGAGTTGGAAGTAATCGGTATATTTTCACATTTCTGAGCCAACTGGCATAGATGACTAAAAACTACTGCTTCGTTTGGTGTGTATGGTAACCACTCTACTGAACCAAACTGCTTTAGTAGTCGTAAGCTCCATTTAGGTGGAGCAATTTGCACTAAATCCCATAACTTAGCCCATTGTTGATTTTTTATTAGTAAGTCTATTGTTAGCTCCCACTCTACTTTGCTCATTTGACCCAAGCGTGAACCCTGCCGACTATTTTTTATGACTTCTATAAATTCAGTGCGTCCATTTTCACGCGCTATTTCGCCCATACGTTGCCGTAATTTTTCAGTCGCTGTTTCATACACAGTACGCAAAAGATTTAAGTCGAAATCCAGGCTTTCATATTTTCCCCACTGTTTGCTCAAAAAATAATAGACTGTTAATTGATGAGGTTCTTTCAATTGCGCCAAAGCTGATAAGGCCAATTGTTGCACTTTAAGACTATAATCAGCTGTTGTGACCTCAACTAACAAATTTATGGCAACGGGTGAACCTTCTGATGACAAAGCAGAAATTACTCGTTGCTGTCGCCAATCAGCTAGAGGCGTTGACGGTAAGGCTAAAGTGTGTTGGTAATCTTCTAGTTGTTGGTCATCCATACTATAACTTCTCCGTGTCCTCCGTGTCTCCGTGGTGAAACCGTAGCTTAACCTTCGATTTCGATGTCGAAGTCCCCGGCCTGGATCGAAGCTATGTCGTCCAGTTCGATGTCGTGTTTGAAACGCTGGCGCAAACTGATGTCCAGGAATTTCAGGGCCGTTTGCAAGCGGGTGGGTAATTCTGCGCTGTCCAAAGCCACGCTCAACGCCACGATTTGGGACGGCTGCGATTGAGCTAAGGGCTGACCGAACAACGCACGCAAACCCAATACCCGCAAATCCCACAACGAAAACGAGGCATCGCTATCACCCAATGCCATAAACGCCCCGTCCGACGAGACCCGCAGCGAAGTCAAGCGTTCCCCTGCCGTGCGAACGTGACCCAACGATTTGCGGGTGGCCCAATCCACAAAATCCACGTAGCCGTCCGACTCCGCCACCAATACGACGGGTTGGCCCGGCAAAACAGCCAGTCCTTGCACCTGAGTCGAGCTATTGCGTTCACGACTGAGGCCAAAAAGGGGCTGTTCCACGCGCCAACGGGTCGTTTCGCGTTGGTAAATCGCCACGCCGCCGCTATATTTGCCCACAATCAAAGCGTTGCCGCCCGGCGCAAAAACCGCGCTTTGGGTCATACCCAAGCCGTCGTGCTGAGTGTCGTACAAAACGTCCAGGGCGGGCAAATTTACCAACGTCATACCGTTATGCAACAAAGCCAGTTGCTGCCCGTCTGCCCCAACCGCTACCGCCCGCGCCCAATCATAGATCGTAGCCTGACGTACCAGCTTGCGCTCGGCGATGTCCCACAAGACCAGCTTTTTGTCGCGGCCCGTCGTTAAAACCTGCTGGTTAGCCACCGCCTCGATAGCCGTAACCGGGCCGATATGTGCGCCTAATTTGAAAATATCGCCGCCCTGCCAGCCATAAATGTTGCAAACCGCTTTGTTCGTGCTGGCTTTTTCCGCCATTATCAAAACGTCGTTGGGCAAAAAGGCCAGCCGCCCGATGCTATGCTCGAACTGGCTCAAAATCTGTTCGCGTCTGGCCTCCTGCATATTCCACAACACCACTTTGCCCGCGCCCGTCCCAATCGCAATAACCGGACGCACCCCCGCAAAAGCCACATCGTTGACGTGGCCGGAGACCCGCGCTTTGGCCCGTTGCAACGCTGGCGGCAAAAGTGAGGCGGCTTCCTGGGCGGTTGTGACCATCGGGGTCATTGCCAGCGTCTTTAGTGCTTCAAAAATAAATCGCTCGTCTTCCCGGTGGGGTTGCCAATTTTCGCGGGCCAGCCGTTTGATAATATTGACCCCGAAGCTGAGGGGCAACTCGAACGTTAAGGGCCACAATTTAGCCCACTCCTGGTTTGCAGACAGGATTTGCACCAAAAGCTCGGCTTCGTCCGCCGTCACGTTATCGGTACGCGAACGATAATCGCCACCCGCCACGACGGTCAAAAACTCGGTACGCCCAGCCGCCCGCACCTTTTCGGCCAACCGTTTCCGCAAGTTCGCGTCCGCCGACTCGTAGGCCGTGCGTAGCAAGCGGTAATCGAAATCCAGGCTTTCGTAGCGTTCCCACTGCTCGGTCACAAAGAAAAACAGGGCGCGTTGGTAAGCTTCGGTGGGCATATATCCGGCGGCAACCGCGATTTGTTGAGCGGTGGGCATTTCGCGCCCGATAATCAAACGGCACAATTCCTGCTGGGCTTCGGGCTTTTTTAGCTGGCGCAAGACCTGACGAGCGCGTTCGGCAATTTCGGGGTCAGCATCTTCACACGCCGCCGCCAGGGGTGCGACTACATTGGCGTTGCCGTTCGTAGCCACCCGCTCCGCTTCGCCCAATTTAAGGGCCACCAACACCCTCACGTCCACAGGCTTTTTGGGTAACTGCCCGGCAGCCGCGATAATGCGCCACAGAAAAGGCTGGCGGTTTTCGGCCCAGGCCGCGCACAAAGCATCAATTTTGACGTTGGGCAACTGGCTAAGGGCGGCCAGAGCGTTTTTGGCAAGCAAAGGGTCGGCACTTTCACAGGCTTTGACCAACTGGTTGACCGTGTTGGGGCTACCATCGGTCAGCGCGTCCCAATTCTCGGTCTTGAGGGCCACCAGCACGCGCAACTCGGCTGGTTTGGACGGCAAAAACTGCTTCTGCACCAAAATATCAACCAGCAGCGGCAGTTTGCTATCCGCCCAGGCCGTCGCCATCGCTCCCAAAAGCGGTTGCTCCACCTGCCACAATCGCGCTGTCGCCCGCTCCGCAATTTGGGGGTCTCTGTCGGTAGCAGCTTCGGCTAAAAACTTGATTTCACGCAATCCCACATTCGCCAGATGTTGCAGCTTGCCAACTTTCAACGCGCTAAAAACCTTGACCCGAATAGGTGAAAAGGCCACCCATTGTTTTTCGAGCATCAGGGCTTCCAAATCGGAATTGCGCGAGTCCAACCAGACTTTACAAATTTCCCCGATATAGTAGGGGTCGGCAATAGTACGCAGCTGTTTGAGAGCCTGTTTGCGGTCATTGGGGTTAAGCGCGGTCAAAACCTTACGCAGACAAGTTTGCACCACATAATAATTGTTATACATATCTGATTGGTTCGCGTTGGTTGGGTATTGGAGTGACTGCAACGCTTGCATCATAGCCTCATTGACCGACAAACCCGACTCTGCGAGGGCCGCCTGGGTCTGCTGCTCATCCCCGTCGCCGCGTATCAGTTGGATTATATGCTGAAACAGATTGTTAAGCGGTACACTCATTACAAACTTCCTTTAGTCGTCAGTCATCAGTCGTCAGTTGTCAGTCAAAACCGAATTACGGTATAGCAAAGCGAAAAATCCGGTAACTATTCAACCCGGACCGCCAATGGTTAAAACCATCGTCTAACCACCCCAAACCCACTTCAGTGGGTTATCAATTAACCAATGCTTAATGAGTGACGCGGTATTGCTAACCTGATTTATCAGGTTTGGTTTGAATAGACGACGGTTTCAACCGTTGGCGTTCCTTAGCCGTACACGCGTGAACCGTTGGCGGCTAAATAAGACGACTGACAACTGATTACTGACAACTGACTGCTACTCCTCGCTTTTGACGCGCCAGCCGCCCGGCCCCATCTCAACCTGCAACGGCACGAATTGACGTTCGGCCTCGCCCGTTTCCTCGAACGAAGCCGATTGCGCCCGCCCTTCGTGCAGCCAATCGCGTAAAGTCTGAATCGTCTCGCGTTGTGAGACCGAAAGCGGCACGAGATTACGCAAAGCGCGGGCCACGTCGTTGCTATTGAATTCGCGCCCCCGGTTAAAACCCACATACATTGCGTCAATGATGGCCTGTTCAATCTCCGCCCCCACGAAACCCTGCGACTCCCGCGCCAACTTGTCAATATCGAAATCCTGGGGTAAACGACGACGCTTGCGTAGATGCACCCCGAAAATCTCTTTGCGCTCGTCCAGAGTCGGCAAATCCAAAAAGAAAATTTCGTCAAAACGGCCTTTCCGCAACAGTTCAGCGGGCAGACTGGCGATGTCGTTGGCTGTGGCAATCACAAAGCAAGGCGAAGTCTTTTCCTGCATCCAGGTCAAAATCGTGCCGAAGACGCGCTTGCTTGTACCACCATCGAAGCCACCGAACGAAAACGCCTTTTCCATTTCGTCTATCCAGACCACACACGGCGCAACCGTTTCGGCCAGCTTGAGGGCGCGACGGGCGCGTTCTTCCGATTCACCCACCAAACTACCAAACAACGAACCCACGTCCAAACGTAAAAGCGGCAGCCGCCACAAGCCACCAATCATTTTGGCGGTCAAGCTTTTGCCCGTGCCAGGAATACCCACCAAAATAATACCTTTGGGCGCGGGCAGACCGTAATCGCGGGCTTCCTGGCTAAAAGCCCGTTCGCGCAGTCGCAGCCAATCTTTCAGCACCCCCAAACCACCCACATCGTCGGCGGTTTCCTTTACGCCAAAGAATTCCAGGGCTTCGCTTTCCCGGATAATCTGCTTTTTTTCTTCGGTCACAACTTCGATGTCGCGGTCATCCAAAACTCCGTCGCTGACCACCGCCTTAGAAAAGACCCGTTGGGCTTGCGAAACCGTCAGACCCAACGCTGCCTGTACCAGCTTTTCACGGCCTAGTTTGGTCAAATTCACCTTTACGCCCGGTGTTTGGGTCAGTCGGTTCAAAACCTCGTCTAGTTCGGGGGCGTTGGGCAATTCAAAATCCAACACTACGGCTTCGTCTTTTAGCTCGTCGGGTATTTTGGCTGTCGGAGACGTAATCAAGATAGATTTGCGGGAATACTTGAAGCGTTGGGCCAGATTGCGAAGCTTGCGTTTGACCTGGACGTTGTTCCAGCAGTCGTGAAAGTCTTTGAGGACAAACAAGGCATTGTTGGTAGCTTTATCTATTTGTTCCAGAGCCGAAAGCGGGTCACGGGCGACGGCCAGATTGTTTTCGTTGCCAGTCAGCGCGTGAAAGCCATCGCCCAAATCCCAGGTCAGGCAGGGGCGTTGGGCCTTTTCACAAGCCGCCTTGATAATTTGCAAAGCCCGTTCTTCTTCGGGTGTAACCAGTATCACCAGAGTAAACCGCGCCCGAAGGTATAAATCTAGTTCGCGCTCGAAATTTGCCACTAAAAATCCCTCTTTATTACTTTTGGCCCACTTGCTACATTATATCCAACCTTACCAAAAAGTAGGCCATACTCTTTAGAGCTACGAGCTAGAACCAATGCTCTCTAGCTAATTTTAACACAAAATTTCTAATTTGGGTATTAAAAGTTTGAAATCGAAAAGTTTTGCAGGCGGGCCACGCTTTGATTGGAACCGTCTAGCAACGCGGTTGTTAATAGCTCGGCGGTGGCTGGGGCGAGAGTTACGCCGTTGCGATAATGGCCGCACGCCAGCCATAAATCCGGTAGTTGGGGCAAAGGGCCGAGGAAGGGCAGGTCAGCGCGAGAGCCAGGACGCAAACCAGCCCAGGTGTCACGCACCGCCGCATTTTCCAGAGCCGGGGTGAGTTGATGGACTAAGTGCCACAATTCCCGCAGGCCAGCCGGGGTGACGGCTACCTCAAAACCCGCTTGAGGTTCGACAGTTGCGCCAAAAGCGACACTGCCATCGCCACGCGGAAAAGCATAGCCACCCAACCCAGCCAGCAGATGGCGCAAAGGTTTGGCTGGCTGTTGGACAGACAACATCTGGCCGCGCACCGGGAAAATCTGGTCGGCATAGCCTAAGTGGGGTGCAGCCAACCCCAATTCCGCCAGTGTGGTATCCAGCCATTGCCCGCTCCACGCTCCAGCCGCCAGTATCACTTTTTCGGTTTTTATTCTTTCGCCACCGTGTAAACTGACACCTTGTACTCGTTCGCTTTCTACCAGCAGTTGGGACACCAGCACACCTGGTCTAAGCGTTAAACCTTTGAGGAGTGCAGCCTGGACCAGGGCTTGGGTGAGCCAGGCCGCTCGCACGATGGCTGCCGGGTGACGGATTGCGCCCGCGTTTGGCCCGGCCAAAGGCTCAACCTCGGCCACTTCCTGGGGTGTCAACCACTGAGCGCGAGGTTCAACTTTAGCACTGTGATACCACTCCAGCCGTTTTTGTAGATTGGCAGCTTCGTCCGGGTTGGCAGCCAGCGACAGTTGATCCAGTTCGGTGTAGCCTGTAGTGGCAGCCGGGACCTCGGTTTGGAGACGAGCGATGAGGGTCGGGTAGAGTTCCAGGCTACGTTGCATCATAGCTAAAATAGGGGCAGGTGTATCGGGCCTTGACGCAGGCGAAAGGAGACCCGCACTCGCCCACGAAGCTGTACCAGGCGCAGCCCCAATCGTATTACCCTCTATTAAAGTTACTTTAACACCTTTATCAACTAGCCAATAAGCCAGCGTCGCCCCGATAATGCCACTGCCTATAATCACAATTTCATTATTATCTGCCATTTCTCGTCTCCTTTTGTATTAGTATAAGCCTGATAAACGGTGAAAGCTAGGTGGGAGCCGACCTGTCCAACAAGGTAGGAACGAATTGAGCCGACGAGTCGGTGATGGGCTTGCCGACACGGGAGTAGCAGCCGCCCCACTCGCCCCCAATCAAGAAGCTACCAACGCAAGGAGTAACGAGGCCGCTTTGGAGTTGGTTTTGCGCGTCGAGCCAGTAATGCGGCAGAGGCGCGATATTTATTTTGCCTTGCACAATATAGTTGCCATTTTGCCGGAAGGTTTGCCATTGGGTCGCGTCCAGGTTTGCGCTGTCCCACACCCCTATCCCCTCGCGGCCAAAAATCTCCTTGACAACATAGTGTGGGGAAGGTTCAGACGCAAAATCCTTAATAACATAAGTAGGAGGTAGGTGCGAGGCAATCACCGTGCGTTCGGTAGCATCGAAAAGCTCAGTATTTTCGCGTTCGCGCCAGACCCAGGCCAGGATTGCCTTCGACTGCGCCAGGAAGCCGCGCAAATTGTTCAGACATTTGAAGCTGCCGTTGAGATTAGCCTGGGTATAGGCGGCAAAAATAGGGTCGCGCCAAAAATCTTCGATGGGAAATAAACGATAAAGTGCGTCTATGGGCTGACCTAGCAAAAGTGGGCGATTATTGACCAGAGCCAGGTTTAGTGGGTCGCCCACGATACATTGAAGTGTAGGGTCTAGTTCATGCAAAGCCTGGGTGTAGTAAAGAACCTGGGCCAGATCGGTCAGATGGCGACCTCGTGCCAAAAATCCAATAATTGGCGGGCGGGTTGGGCTTGCGGCGGGGGCGGCCTCAATTTCAAAAGGAACAGGAACGAAATTAGCTTCATCAAGTAGAGCCTGGGCCATTGCCAGACCAATGTTAGGCTTGAGGCGGGCGAGATGGTAATTACGGCTAAAACGAGACAGCAGCCCGAAACTACGGGCCTCAATCAAGCTGGCTTCTTGTGCGCCGCTAGGAGTATCAGAGTTAAATTCAAGCAACTGCCAATGACCGTCGGGGTCAAGCGCGAAATCGAAGCGTCCGAGCGCAGTCAGCCAGCGATTGGGCGGTTCGGAGCGCAACGGAAAGTTCAGGGCGGTAGGCCAACCCAAAAGAGTTAAATCGCTAGTGGGGTCGCTGACGATAGCGGCTAAAGCTTTGAACCAGACTTGACCAAAAACGTGGGTCAGGTGGGCCAGTTCGTCGCGTTCGGTCTGGCCCAGAACCAGAGCGTTGAAGCCGACGTAGGGCTGGCCGCGCACCTGGCTTTCGATCAGGCCACCCGGTACGAGAGCAGCCCAGGTGTTGAGGGCGCGGGCAATCTGGACAAAACGGGTCTGCTGCGTGCTATTTAGCTGGCTGATTAAGCTGTACATCTGGCTCTAAATCCAACCCTTTTCAAATAGCTGTAAGCGGCGCGTCCCCGCGTCCAAACCGCGATATGACTTTATCTTTTGGCTATTACCTTTTTCAAATAGCTGTAGGTAGCGCGTCCCCCTACAACAAGGTATAGCATTGGCTCTAAATCCAACCCAAAGGGCGAAAAATCAGGCCGAGTTGCAGCAGGGTCAGGCCCAACCCTAACGATGTGCCGACAATAACCTGCCCCGGCGTGTGGGCCTTAATATAAACCCGCGCCCAGTTGACAATTGGTATCAATAGATAAAGCGGGACGATGCTCCACCCAAAAATAAAAGTCAAAGCCGCCAGTGGGCCACCCACACCCGTCGCGTGTGCGCTGACCTTCCAGCCAAAATTTATGCACATCACAATCAGGCTGTTGACCGCGTAGCAAAACATAATCGCGGCCAAAATTCCCGGCCCCGATTTGATATAAATTAAAATAAAGGCCAGAAAATAAGCGATAATCGCGCCCACATAGGGAATAGTGCGTTGTTCCCTAATCGAAATATGAATGTCACTGATTATTTGGCGGTTACGCAAAAAAAACACCATTGCAATCGGGAAAATCACACCTAAAAAAATAGAAACCGCCAGCCCGAATAGCAAATCGGCAGTGCTGGTCTTGTTTCTAGTCTGGTCGTACAGCCCTAAAATCAGGTAAGTCGGCACGGCCAGCAGCGGCGGAGCGGTCAGGTTCGAGATAAGGTTGGCGGTGCGATGCCAATTGTTTACGGGAAGCGTGGTTGGTTTTGAAAGTTTTTGACTATTGCCCGTCATAATTCCCCTAAAAAGTTCGTTCTACCAGAAAAGTGCTGAGTTGTTTTAATTGAAGGAGCGGACGGTTTTGGCTCAAAGCAGTCAGACCACCCGCCGCAGTTTCCAACGCCGCCAAAGCCTGATGTTTGTGATAGTCGGCCTGGCTCTGGACAAACTGGCGTGCGCCACAATCTTCCATTTGGGCCAGCACAAAACTTACCTCGGTTTCGCTCATCGGCTGGTTGTGCTGGTAAAGTTCGAGCAAGCGTTGCTGAGATTGGCCCTGCGCTTGATTGAGAGAATAAATGATGGGCAGGCTTTTTTTGCGCCGCCGAATATCGTTGGCGACGGGTTTGCCCGTTTCCTCGGCGATACCCCAAATCCCCAAAATATCGTCGCGCATCTGGAACCCTACTCCAATTTGTTCGCCAAACTCGGCAAAGGCTTCCAGTCGGGCCGGATCGGTTGGCTCAAGCGCGGCCATCGCCCCCATCCAGACGGCACAACGTATCAAAGCCGCCGTTTTGCCGCCAATCATTTCCAGATAAGCATCCGGCGTAACCCCATCTTCTTGCTCAAAAGTCAGGTCTTGATGTTGGCCTTGCGCCAGCTTAACCGAAGTGGCGGTCAGATAACGGGCGGCCTGCAAGGTCTGGCTCTCGCTCAAGCCTACCTCGGCGGCACGATAAAGCCGTCGGAAGGCCAGCACGTGCAAACAATCGCCTATATTTATCGCACGCGGCTTGCCCCAAATTGTCCAGGCAGTCGGTCTCCCCCGGCGGGCGTGGTCGTCATCCTCAATGTCATCGTGGAGCAGACTGTAATTATGAATCATCTCGATGGAGGCAGCCAAGGGCAACATCGGAGACAAATCTGCCGCTTCTTGCTGTGGGTGCGCCCCTTGAAAGGCCAGCAAAGCCATCACCGGGCGTAGCTTTTTGCCGCTATTGCCGCCCGGAGTGGGCCGAAACTCTTGGTCGCACCAACCAAAATGATAGCTAATAGCCCCGCGCATAAAATCGGTTGCCGGGCCAATTTCACTGGGCTGCTGTTTTAGCTCGTCCAGGATTTGTGCATCAATCGCCTGCCCGAAGCGGGCCAATATTTGATTAAAATTCTCGATTTCCATATTTTTCAATGTTTGAAGTGTCTCCGGCCTGTAAAAATCATTGACAGATTGTGTTTGCGGGCCATCTCCACCACGTCCGGGTCGTTGACCGAGCCGCCCGGCTGAATAATGGCGGTAACTCCACCGAGGGCGGCGGTTTCTACTCCGTCGGCAAAGGGGAAATATGCGTCGCTTGCCAACACGCTGCCCTGCCCTCGCACTCCGGCTTTGGTGAGCGCGATTTTTACCGAGTCCACCCGGCTGGGCTGGCCCGCCCCCATCCCCACTATCGCCAGATTTTTTACCAATACAATGGCGTTGGACTTGATATGTTTGACGGCCCGCCACGCAAATTGCAGGTTGGTAATTTCTTCCAGGGTGGGTTCGCGCCCGCTCATCACGTCCATTCGCAAATCGCGTTCGGGCAAAGCGTCGCGCGGTTGGGCCAGAAAGCCACCCACCACAGAGCGAAGTTCCAGGCTGATGGCGATTTGTTCCGCCCCTTCCGAAAGCAAACCCACTTCGAGCAGACGCAGCGATTTTTTCTTGCGGAAGACGGCGCGGGCTGCATCGGTAAATTGGGGCGCAACCACCACTTCAAAATAACTGGTGACAATCTGGGCAGCTAAATCATTATCTATAATCCGGTTAGAAGCCACTATGCCGCCGTAAGCCGAAAGCGGGTCTCCAGCCAGGGCGCGTTCATAGGCGACAGTTAAATCGGCGTGGGAAGCCAGACCGCAAGGGTTGGTGTGCTTGATAATGGCGATGGTGGGGGCTACAAAATCGCGCACGACAGCCAGAGCCGCGTCCGCGTCCAAAATATTATTATAAGAAAGCTCTTTGCCCTGCAACTGTTTGGCCGTCGCAATACTGTTAAATTTCTGCTCGGCCCCGCTTTTCCAGCTATAAAAAGCCGCTTCTTCCTGATGAGGGTTTTCACCATAACGCAGTTCCTGGATTTTATCTAGCGCAAGGGTGAACTGTTGGGGCAGACGTTCGCTTTTGCCGCGCAGATATTGAGCCACATAGGTATCATAGTAGGCAGTATGCTGGAAAGCTTTGGCGGCCAGCTTTTGGCGAAAATCCAGGGCGGCGGCCTGCTCTGCCAACGGTTTAGTCAAAAAGGCCAGCACCGCTTCGTAATCAGCCGGGTCAACTACTACCAGCACCGACGGGAAATTTTTGGCGGCGGCCCGTAACATGGTCGGTCCACCGATGTCAATAAACTCCAGAGCGGTATCCAGTTTTACGCCGGGCTGCGAGACAGTTTCCACGAAAGGATACAGATTACCCACCACCAAATCAATCAGGTCGAGATGGTGGGCTTGCAAAGACGCTAAATGAGCCGGGTCGTCGCGTTTGGCTAAAATTCCGGCGTGAACAGCCGGGTGCAAAGTTTTAACACGGCCCTCCAATATTTCGGGGAAATTGGTCAGTTCGGAAATCGAATGCACCGCCAAACGGCTATCATCAAGCGCGGTTTTGGTTTTGCCCGTACTGTAAATCTCAAACCCCTGAGCAATCAGGCCGCGTGCCAAATCTACCACACCAGTTTTATCCCACACGCTGACAATGGCTTTGCGTTGGGTTGTCTGATTAGTCGGGCCGTTACTGGTTTCGTTTTCGTCAATCGCCACTTGCTAAAAATCTCCCTTGTTCACTCTAATTAAGTAGTTTGTGCGATAGCATTTGTCACCCTGAGCTTGCGAAGGGTCTGTTGTTCGCGGGTTTGAGCAACAGATTCCTCGTTCCTCCGCAACCCTGCGGGCCGTGACAAAGGCACGGGCTTGAATAATTACTGTTTTTTTAACTGTTGTAGCAAAGCTTCAAGCTCTGCCAATCTTTGCTGGGCGGCCACAGCCTGTTCACGCTCTCGCTTTAAGGCAGCTTCGGCTTGCTCGGCCCTTTTCTGCTCGGCTTTGGTTTGGGCTTGGGCTGCTTTAGTTTGCGTTTGAGCTTGTTTGGTTTGGGCCTGGGCTTGTAAACGCAAACGCCGTTCGTTGGCCGTGTGTTGCCGCTCGGCCTGCACCGCGTTTAACTGTTTATTTCCAGCTTCATCATACAGCGCAAGATTTTGGCGCGTCGTAGCGGTGCCGGGCTGCTTACTAACTTCTACTACCAACCAACGGTTTAGCTGTTCGCTCCACAAGCGTCCGGCTTCGTCTTTAACTATTTCCTGGTACTGCGGTTCTGCCGGGTCAAGTCGCCAACCAACTAAACGTCCCCGCTCCAACCATTCACCTTTCCAGATGTGTTGCGGGTGGGGGTCAAAAGCAAAATACTCCTTGATTTGTAATAAACGGTAACGGCGTACTTTAGCACCCACGTCAGCTTCCCAGGTGCGTTCACTGGCTATCTCAAAAACCACAGTCGGCGGTGGGCCATCTTTCCACACCGCGTAAGATTTGCTATTATTAGCGGTGTCTATCACCAGACCATCTACCAGGGCGATGTCCGGGGCTACTTTAGAGTCTTCGTTGCCAGGCAGATAAAATCTAAAGTCCGCCACTACGCTAATCGTAGTATCGTGGTAAAGCCAATCTAACAACGGCTTCAAATAATCAATGGATGCAATATGCGGAATGCTTTGGCTCACGTCTTCATCTTCCAGTATAAACGCATCTCCGTAATCCTTGATGTATTCTAAAGTCTGTTCGATGCCTAGCTCACGGATTTGTTGGAGCAACTCCTGACGATACTGCTCCTCCATCTCTTGCTCGGTATAGTAATGCTTGATGGTCATTTTTGCTCACCTCACTTCAGCTTGTGCCGTTAGCTGTGACCCGCTGCATTTATTTTACCATAATATGCTCAGGACGTAAGTGTTCAGATTTACCCTTAATATGTAGGCGGCGCGTCCCCGCGCCCGCACGGTACGCCAGTTGGATTGGTGTGCGGGCGCGGGGACGCACCGCCTACAAGTGTGATTGGTTTTAATTCGTTTACCCCAACTCTGCACACTTACCCCAGGACAATCTATTGACGGAGCAACGTCTTCAAGGCCATTGCAAGGTTGGATAAGTTTGTCATTCTGAGCGGAGTGAAGAATCTGCGGCTAAAAACCCACCAGCAACAGACCCTTCACTCCGCCGCAACCAGTTGACGCTTCCGTTCACGGCCCGCAGGGTTGGACAGATTGTAGCGACCTGGCACAGTCCTGGCCTAAACAGCTGGTTTTGGTGGGGCGTTGAGCAGGCGTTTAAGGATGCTAAGGGTGGCTCGTTTGCTCAAACCCGTGTTCATTTCGCGGCAACGGGGTGATTGGATACAGGCCGGACAACCATCTTTGCAGGCGCAACTGACCAGGGTACGGGCCGCCAGCTTTAGCAAATCGCCGATTTTATCATAACAGCCGTAAGCAAAACCCGCCCCGCCTTCGCAATTGTCGAACAGGTAAATCACGGGCCGATTAGCCAGTTCGACACTACTACCATAGCTGGTTGCGCTGATGTCCGTCGGGTCGCAAAATACCTGGATGGGGAACAAACCCAATAGCAGATGTTCCAGGCCGTGCAAACCACTATCAAAAAAGTTCTCGTCCAGGAAAGCGTTGCGGTCTGGCAAGACCAGCCACACCATTTCGGTTTGCATAGTGGTTTGCAACGGTTTCTTGAGATAAACAATGGGCGGCGTGGTTGCGCTTTTGCCGCGCTCGAACAGCGGTAGTTCGCGGTAGCCTTGCACCGTTTCGGTCACAAAGCCTTTGCCCCGGTAAAGCTCGATGCTGAGACCGC
The DNA here is from genome assembly GCA_038207455.1 of Chloroflexia bacterium. Taxonomy (GTDB): domain Bacteria; phylum Chloroflexota; class Chloroflexia; order Chloroheliales; family Chloroheliaceae; genus JBBQZT01. The sequence continues at coordinate 33,458 of JBBQZT010000010.1, read as the reverse complement.
TTGGTAGTTTCAAGAGGCATTTTTGCTGGCTGGCTAAATCGGTCTGGATAAGGGTTTCACCAACATTGGAAGTGACCTTTTCCGCGTCCATAATCGGATAAACCAAAACTTGAAAGCCTTCCTCGTCAATATGGTCAACTTTGTAGGTTTCGCCGCCGTGACTGTAAATTGCGCCAGGGAAAGTTTCGGTATAAACGTTGGGCGGCTCGATGCTGCCAATTTCGTACCCGCTGTTTTGGTTGACCAGCTTATAACGCTGGGTAGTGCTGGTTCGCAGCGAGACGCTTTGATGGGGCGCAGGCTTACCCATCGGATAAACCCACGCCCCACCCGCGTTGATGAGGTCGCCCGATGTTTCTAATGCGGCCACGATTGGGTCAATCTCGACAGGATAATACTGTTCAAGTTGGCCCGTGCGGAGCGGCAACTCCTGGGCGGCGCACAATAAATGTTGTTTGGCGATATTGGGATTTTCTACGTTTAAGAGGGCGCGTTCGGCCTGACGGGTAAACAAGTCGCGGGGATTGGCCGAAAAATACTGGTCAATCGGGTTCTTGGAAGTAATCAGGAAAACCACCGCGTCTTTGTCGCCTCGTCCGGCCCGGCCCGCTTGCTGCCACAAAGCCATCTGGCTGCCCGGATAGCCCGCCACAATTACAGCGTCCAGGCCACCGATGTCTATTCCCAGTTCCAGGGCGTTAGTGGAAAAAACGCCTTCGATTTCCCCGTCCTTGAGGCCGCGCTCAATCCGTACTCGTTCCGCCGTCTGTAACCCGGCCCGATAGACCGCCGTTTTGCCCATCGTGCGGCTGCTGCGGTTACGGCCCAACATCCGGTGCATATTTTCGGCGTTACGGCGCGTGCGAGCGAAACAAAGCGTTCCAAAATTGTTATCTAGTAACGTGCCAAACAAATCCACCGTTTCTTCGATATAACTGCGGGGTTTGAGTTCGCTTTTGCCGTCGCCTTCAAACAGCGGCGGTCTCCACACTACCAGATGGCGCGAGTTTTTGCGTGAACCATCCTGGTCAATCAACTCAAAATCCTGAAGGCCCGTCAGCTTTTCCACCAATTCAAGCGGGTTGCCGATGGTAGCCGAACAGCACACAAATTGCGGTTGCGCCCCATAATGTTCGCAGACCCGCCGCAAGCGGCGCAAGACGTGGGCCATATGCGAACCAAAAATGCCCCGGTAGGTATGCACTTCGTCCACTACAATATACTTTAGGTTGCTCAGGAATTGCGGCCAGACGTTGTGCCAGGCGGCCAGGGATAGATGCACCAGTTCGGGGTTAGTGAGCAGGATACGCGGTTTTTGGCGGCGCACTTCACTTTTTTCGTCGCGGCTCATCTGGCCGAAATATTTGTGAGCCGAAATGTTCTGGCCGCCCGCCCCCAAATCTGCTATCAGGCCGTGCAGTGTGGCAAGCTGGTCGTTCATCAGGGCGTTGGTAGGGAAGATATACAGGGCCGTCGCTTGCGGATCGGCCAGCAGCGTTTCCAGTACGGGCAAATTAAAACACATAGTTTTGCCACTGGCTGTGGCCGTCACCAGGGCGATGTGGTGGCCTTCGCGCAACTTGTTAATAGCATCGGCTTGATGGGTGTAAAGCTGGCTGATGCCACGTTTTGCCAGGGCGTGTTGCAGCGGTAGAGGCAAGGGCCGCTCCAGTTCGGCATAAACTGGCTCCCGCATTTCCATTTTTTCGATGTGCGCCAAAGTCACGCCAGGGTCAAGGGCGTTAGCGGCCACTCCCCTCCCGTTATAGCGTAAATTCAATTGGTCAAGCAATTGTGGCACGGCCAAACGTGGGGTAGCTATGTCAACAGTAGGCTGGGTCTGACTGGCTTTTTTTGGTTGTAAACTTGATTGCAAATTTTTAACACTCCGAGTCCTCGCCGCGCCTAAGTCCCCCTGCATAAGCAGTGGAGATAGGGGCGCATAGATACGTTTGACAAGCAACCTGTTTTAAGCTATAATATAGGCTGTAGCTTAAAAGATTGCTAACTATGCTCAAAACGTATAAATACAGGCTGATGCCTACCAAAAACCAAATAAGAACCCTCAACCAACAGCTTGAAGAATGTCGCTGGCTGTATAACCATCTGCTTGAATACAGGCGTGACCAGTGGCAAAATAATCAACATTCTGTCGGTTTGTATGAGGGGCAAAACCTCTTGCCCGCCCTCAAAGTAGAGCGGCCCGCCCTGGCTAGTGTGCATAGTCAGGCATTGCAGAATGTCAATGTCCGGCTTGACCTTGCTTTCAAAGCTCACTTTCGCCGTGTCCGTAGTGGCGAAGAAAAGGTGGGTTATCCCCGTTTTAAGGGTTACGGGCGGTACGATAGCCTCACCTACAGTCAGTACGGTAATGGAGTTTGCCTTGATACCGCTAATAAGGTTAAACCGACAGTCAGACTTAGCAAGGTGGGCAACGTGCCAATCATCTTGCATAGACCACTCAAAGGCAAAGCTAAAACTGCCATTATCAACCGCTCCGCTACAGGCAAGTTTTACATCTGTTTCTCGGTTGAGTGTGAGCCAAACATACTGCCAAAGCTTCCTAATAGCGTCGGGATAGACGTTGGGCTTAAAACCTTTGCTGCCCTCTCGGATGGCGTAGAGATTGAAAACCCCCGCTTTGCCCGCAAAGAAGAAAAGGCTTTGGCCCGCGCCCAACGTAAGTTTAGTAAAGCTGAAAAAGGCACACCACTCCGGCGCAAACGGGGCAAGGTAGTGGCCCGTGTCCACGAACGTATCGGCTGGCGGCGAAACAACTTTAGTCACCAGCATAGCCGAAAGATTATCAACTCTTACGGGCTGATAGCGGTGGAAGATATACAAGTCAATCGGATGCTGCATAAGCATTGTTTGGCCCGTAGTATTAGCGATGTGGCCTGGAGTATGTTCTTTCAATACCTTACCTACAAAGCGGAGGAAGCTGGTAGAGTAATGGTGAAAGTCAACCCGGCCTATACCTCGCAAACGTGCAGCGCGTGTGGTCACAGGCTGGACATTACCCAAAGGTTGTCTTTGGGCGATAGGATATTTGATTGTCCTGATTGTCATTTGCATATAGACCGTGACCTTAACGCTGCCCGTAATATAGTGAGAATTGGCTTGGGATTACAAGCCATCAGTAATCAATCTGTAGCTGCCCCCGCGTTTACGCGAGGGGAGTAATCACCTCGATCTATCTATCAAAAATTTTATTGTCCAGCTTGCTTGCAACAACCCTGACATTCAATCTAGCTTAATTACAAGCACCTTCAAATAACCCTCGGTTTCCCCAAAGCGCGGGAAGTCTAGTTCCGGTTCGTGATATACGCCCGCGACGATGGCTTTGCGCCCGGCTTCCTGTAAGCCCTTTACCAGCTGGTCGCGGAACTTGCGCCTTTCTAACTGGTCGTCGCTGCTAATAGCAATCAGCCGTCCCCCCGGTGCGATGATTTGCCCGGCCAGTCGCGCCAGACGTGCATAGTTCGGCACTTGATACGCTTCGTCCTGGGCGGGCTGGTTCAGAATAACCAGATCGAATTTTTGTTGTTCTCGTGCCAGGTCTCCCAAACCTTTTGGTACGTCAGCCTGCCCAAAATCTAGTGGGTCTGGCTCAAAACCATTCAGGCGGTAATTGGCGTAGCCTTTGTTCGCCGCCGCGTCAAGGTTCAAAACGCGGGTCGCACCGCCCTTCATAGCTATCACACCCATATCAGCCTGTGGCCCAAAGCAGTTGAGAACGGTCTGGCCTTTACTCCAGGCCCGTACCCGTTCGCGCATCTCCCGCAAATCCAGGCTAAAAAGTTCAGGCTGCACCTCAAAGTCCACCCCATTTTCGCGTAGTCGCAGCGTAGGCCCAGAAACTCCTATGGCAACAGGTTTTGTATCAAGTTTTGGGCCTGCCTTGCGATAATTCTGGTTGGAAGTAGAATCTGAACTGCGATTAAAGCTTTCTTTCAGGCGAAGCTCAAAACCGGGGAACTTTTCTGTCAGAAGCTTCTGCACTAGGTCGAAAGCTGGTTGGGTTGTCCTCAATTGCGGGTCAATCACCAGAGTCTGACCGAAACAGTCCACCAACAAGCCCGGTAATCCGTCGCCCGAACCGTTTATCAAACAATAGCCAGTAGTTTGCCCGGTGGGGTCAGCCAGGAATGCGGTGCGGCGCAGGGTTGCCAAATCTAGCAAATGGCCCAACCCAACTTCATCCGTCTCATTCAGCAATCCCAGACCACGCTCGTTTGTCAACAAGCGTTGGGCCAGTTCGATTTCCGGCAAAGTCTCACCAGCTTGCAAGCGTTTGAAAAGTGGGGGCGGCGCGGCCTCGAATGTGGCGGTGTGGCCCGTACCAGGGTGGGCAAAACGAAGCAGAGCGGCGTGTAACAGCAGACGCGGAAACTTTTGCGCGTGGCCGTAAATGGCATCGCCTACTATCGGTGCGCCCATAAAAGCCAGATGCACGCGCAACTGGTGAGTACGGCCCGTGTCCAGCCACAAGCGTACCAGACTAAACTTATTATCGGTAGTCGTTTGCTCGACCTTATAGCGAGTGCGGGCTGCCTGCGCCCGGCGGTCAGGCAGTTTAGCCACTTCATACCGCCCACTACTAACTTCGGTCAGAGCCGCGTTGATTTCACCTTCGACGCGGGGCAAACGGCCCGCCACGACTGCCAGATACTCTTTCTGAACGCTACGCCCCTCAAAAGCCTTTGCCATATTCGCGTTGGCTTCTTTGCGAACTGCGAACGCCAGCACTCCCGATACCTCGCGATCCAGACGATGATGCAACCCCAAATAAGTCAGCCCCAACTGCCGCTTGACCGCGCTCACTACGTCGGCGGTGGCCGGGTCTTCGCTCTCGGTGGGGTGGGTCGTCAAGCCAACAGGCTTATTGACCACCAGCAAATCTTCGTCCTGGTAAATTATTGGCACAAACATAATTTCCTCAGTTATCAACTATCAGCCGTCAGTTGTCAGTCAAAACTGAACCGGACCAGAGGTCTTGGGTTTTAACTGAAGACTGACAACTGCTATCTGACCACTTTCTTGGTACGGCAATTGCTCTAAATAAGACACAATTATAGCGCGAATCTGGCAAACGTGGGCCAATTACGCGCTGAAAAAAGCTGTAACTAAAAGAAGGAGTATCGCAAACAATGAAAGATATGGAAAAGAAAGTCCAGGGTTTCCCAAACGCCGAAAAAACAAAAGATGACGAGCATAGTACCACCGGCGACGGCCATCCGGGGCGGCGCGGCAGCACTACGGGTGACGGCAAAGGCCCACGCAAGGGCAGTACAACGGGCGACGGCCACCCACCGAGGAAGTAGGCAGTTTACAGTCATCAATTGTCAGTAAAACCAAATTCCTATATTTATAGGACTTTCGCTTGTCACGGCCCGCAAGGTTGTGAACGGAGGCTCTACGGAGTGAAGGGTCTGTTCAAAACCGCTCCGAACCGAAGCTTCACGCAGCATCGCCTTCGTTCAGGGTGACCTCCTGAATAGTTTTTCTGGTTTTGACTGAAAACTGCTAACTGCTAACTTTCAAATGACAAATCAACCAACCGATCCGCAACCGGGCGAAAGACGTGGGGACATTACCTTTGTAAGCTTGATGCAAGAAGGGATGTCCTCTAATCTACACCTGACCTGGCATCATCGCTACCTCATGCCAATGGTCTGTAAAATGATGCGGGCCGAGGAGCATAACGATACACGCTGGCGAAAGCTGCTGCAAAACGAAGCGCAAGTAATCCAAAAAGTAGCCCACCCCAACATTGTACGCCTTTTTGAATCAAATATGGACGCGCCTCTGCCGTATATTTTGCTCGACTATTTGCCAGGCCCGACTGTGCGTCGGGTGTTGCGACGAACAGGCCGTTTCAATCTGCAAGATGCGTTGCGCTTGATTATGTACGTTGGGGCAACTCTGGCCCACGTGCATCATAGCGGCTATATTCACCGCGATGTAAAACCCAGCAATGTGATGTTGCACGCGGGCTATATCAAACTGTTTGACTTCGGAATAGCGTGGCCTATCACTGACCAGAAACCGCCCGACAAAAGCGGCACCCCTATGTATCTCGCGCCCGAACAATGCCGTCAACAAGTTTTGACCCCAGCTACCGACATCTGGCAGTTGGGCATCTTTTTGTTTGAACTGCTAACCAACCAGTTGCCCTTCCCCGACAGTAATTATGACGATTACGACGCGCTGCCCGAAGAACGCTACTCGCAACTGACCACGCCGCCGAAAACCCTTCAGGAAGCGGGCCGTCGCGTTCCCATTGCGATTCAGCGCGTCCTCAACCGTTGTCTGGCTTTCGATCCAACGGAGCGTTACCAAAAGATTGAGGACTTCTTGATTGAGCTAGACCCGCTCTGTAAAACCAAAATCTGGCCCGTCCTATCTACCTCTGACGACCACCCGCTTACAATAGCCGATTTTGTATCATAAAAGCTTCTGTTTTATAATACATATTTGCCATTGACTTGTTAAATATTTTGCTATATGCTTGGGATGGCTTGCATCACCCTTGCTTGAGCAGATAGCGCAATCCACATTTCTTGGTAAGTAAAAATTGAAAAAGTAAAAATCTGGTACACACCTAAAAAGCACGATTCGAGTTTTCATCAGAACCAGTTATTGAAAGGACGTTATACTTGTTCACCCACAAACCAGCCTTAACACTGCGTTTAGCAGTGCTAATTTCGCTTTGCCTGTTACAGCTAATTGGCTTCGACCCATCAACCTCTTTAGCTACAACCGTAAGTGTCAGCCAACCAGCGCGTTTGCCCGCTAATCTTACCAATTGTGGTGGCAGCGTATTTTCTGCACCCATCACCTATAGTGTGGGCAGTTCCAATGTGCCAAATTTCTTGAGTAACGCCGACCTTAATAATGATGGTAAACTGGATTTAGTGAGTGCTAATTTCCAAAACGGCAATGCCTATGCTATTAGTGTATTGTTAGGCAATGGCGATGGCACGTTTCAGGCAGCCAAGAATTTTGGCGCGGGTATAGATGCTATCAGTTTAGCAATAGGCGACCTCAATGGCGATGGCAAATTAGACGTAGCTACCGTAGCCTGGACAAGCAGTGCCACTGTAAACGTGTTTTATGGTAATGGCGATGGCACTTTCCAAACAGGCCCATCTTATCCGGTTGGCTATCCCCCACAAGGGGTAGCCATAGGTGATTTGCGCGGCAACGGCAAGCAAGATTTAGTAGTAATTAGCAACGATAACACTCTAGATATTTTATTTGGTAATGGCGATGGCACTTTCCAGACGGCAGTTGGCTATAATCTTGGTGGTTCTGGCTCCGCCTCAGTTACCCTAAAAGATTCGAGAGGAAATGGTAAGCTTGACGTGCTGGTGGCAGGCTACGACAGTGGGTTGTTCGTGTTATTAAATAAGGGCGATGGTACTTTCCAAACACCCGTAAATTATACAACAGGTGGCACAGGTAGCCGTATTATAGAAACCGCCGATCTCAACCACGACAATAAGCCAGATTTAGTCATAGCTAATTTCACCAGTAATAGCTTTAGCGTCTTTTTTGGTAATGGCAATGGCAGCTTCCAGCTAGATAAGACTTACACGGTTGATGGCTTACCCTTTAACCTGTTAGTACGCGACTTCAACAACGATGGTAAATTGGATGTAGTAACGTCCAACGCTCATAAAAATGTTAGCATATTTTGGGGAAACGGCGACGGTACTTTTCAGACGACCAGTGCGGATTTCCCCGTAGGTAGTGACCCTGGGGTAGTAACGGCGGGGGATTTTAGAGGCGATGGCAGGCTTAGTTTGGTCGAAACTAATCCCGGAAGCAGAAGCATTGCAGTTATGCTCAATCAAGCCCAGTCGCTAATTTGAAACTGGGTGCACCCGCCACTATCACCACAGGTGTACCAATCAGTCTAACAGTTACAGCGCAAGATGCTTGCGGTAACGCCAACAGCATTTATACTGGCACAGTCCAATTTAGTAGTTCTGATAATTCGGCAGGGCTACCCTCTAACTATACCTTTACCTCTGCTGATAATGGTACGCACGTATTTAGCACCACTTTAACCACTTTAGGCAACCAAACTATCACAGCCAGCGATACTGTTAATGTTAGTCTATTTGATAACGCAATCATTTCTGTTACTAGCGAAATACTTCCGACACCCACGCCCACAGCTACGCCAACACCCACGCCCACATTTACGCCTACGCCAACACCCTCATCTACATTTACACCGATAGCTACGCCAACACCCTCACCTACACCACCAACCCAATCTAGCTATACTTATTATCTGCCGTTCCTGGCGAGTAACTACATTCCGAGCGGGCAGAGCAACAGTTTTACCAGCTACCTGGCTTTGCAAAATATCGGAAACGGGGCGGCTTCCATCTCGATGCAGTTTGCCGATCCATTTGGCAACAATCTCAACACTAGCAGTATCGGTTGCCCCACGCTTGCGGTTAATGCTGAATGTGTGCCAGCCAATCCTTTGCCATTGGGTAGCAAAGGCACCGGGTTCATCACTTCCAGCCAACCCCTCAACGTAATCGTGGCAGAAGCTACGCCTTTTGGCGGGAGTGCTTACGCTGTCAGAGCCGGAGCTAGTAACTCGTTAATGGCTCCACTAGCTATTAACGGGGCGTTTGGAGGCTTCACTACCCAATTGACCGTTTATAACGGTGGGACGACAGCTACCGACGTTTCAACTCGTTTCTTCCGAGATGATGGGATTGAAGTAGTAGCGGCGGCCCAAACTGCCCGTCTCCTAGCTCATACCAGCCTCAACCTGGACCAGTCTGCTAGTAGTAGCAAGTTGCCGGACGGTTTCAACGGCTGGGCGCAAATTAGTAGTCCGACTGGTAGCCAGTTTGGTAGCACAGGTATTAGAGCAAAACCCCAATAATCATTTTGTAGCCATTGCCAACGCGCAAGCTCAGGCTAATAACACGCTTTATGCCCCCGCCATCTTTCATCGGGCCTTTGGTAGGTTTACTACTGGTACTAATATCATCAATCCCAACAACACACCTGTAAATGTCAGTGTCACCTATTATGCCAGCGATGGCACAGTTTACCCCACTACTCCGTTTAGCCTTGAGACCAAAGCTGTAGCCTCGATTTATCAAGGCGGTGATAGTGGTAACGGCTTGCCTGCTGGCGGTTTAGTGGACAACTTTGCTGGGTCTGCTATCATTTCGACTTCGGGTGGTGGTGTCGTACTGGTGGTAAACGAAAGCGGGGGCATAACTCCGTCAGGGGCGGCTCTAAGTGGCACCTATGGAGCGGCAGCCAGTGGAAGTGGGCGAGTAGGTTTGCCAGTGATGGCGAATAATGGTTTCGGTTATGTGACCGGGGCGACTATTATGAATACAAGCGGGCAGCCCGTAAGTGGCAATGTTCAATATTATAATACTGATGGCAGCCTACAAGGTGGGCCACAACCTTTTAATATTGGAGCGCACGCCAGCCAACTCGTTTATCAAGGCGACTCAAGCTTACCCAATCCGTTTTATGGCGAGGCCATCGTTACCCAAGTGGGTGGCCCGAATAATAGCTTGATTGTGACCACTAATGCTCTTTCGGCCAGCTTCTTCTATACTTATACTGAACCGAACCAGTAAAAATCCAAAAGGGATAGAAATATCAGCAAGCAGTTTATTGCTGATATTTCTATCCCTCCTAAGCCAATACATTTAAATAGACAGTTCTTTTAAACCAGACTGAGCAGTTCGGTTAGTTGCGCAGGCGAAGGGTTGGTAAAGATGCCTTTGCCCTCAATGTCGAAGGTCGGCACGGTGCGGTTGCCATTGTTCCAACCCTCAACCTTTTGGGCGGCGGCTTCGTCTTCCTCAATATCAATCGCTTCGTACTCCACACCTTTGCTGTCCAGAAAACTTCGCGCTCTTTGCGAAAACGGACACCAATCCGTTACATACACTGTTACTTTTGGAGACATTTTTGCACCCCGGTTATTTATGTTGGTTAAGAGGCCACATTAATAAAATCTTTGGCGACCCAACCTGTAACGTCACCCGCTTTAACCTGATACCAGTCCAGTCCATCAACGGATTTAGGGCCGTCTAATATAGTCACCTTATCGCCATTTTTTAGCTTCAACACCACTGCTCCGGCTTTACCAGGGTCTTTGCGTACATTGATGCCATCAGCGACATTGACCGTACCAGTTTTACCTACAATCGGATTACCCGCTACCGCAGGAGTATTGGCAATAACTGTTCCAGTAGTGACTTTGACTGTGCCGCTAACGGGAGTTTTGCTGTTAGGGCTGCCAGAAACCGCCCCCACACTGGCCCTCGGCGTAGTTACTGGAGCGGCTGTGCCTATACCGACGCTATTGTCCGGTGTGACACTGACGGAGGCATCCGGTGTAGCGTCGGTAGTCAAAGGGGTACCAGTATGTTTATTGTTGCTAGGTATAACCACCAATAAAATAATTATCGCCACCAACGCCACTAATAACCAGGGCAAAATCTGGAGCGGTTTTAGATTTTCAAGATGCCAGCTTTGGGTGAAGGGGAAGTTACGGCGCATACCCTCACGCCAGTCAGAGCGCAGCCTGGCTGTGGACTGCGAAGCTTCGGTTTCAATGGCCGGAGCGCGACGCGAAGTAGGAGCGGTGCGAGTGGGACGACGATAGGCCGTAACGGATGGAGATTGGGGTTCAACCTCTTGATAAGCTTCCGGCTCGGATATTTCCGGCTCGTCATAATAAATTTCTTCCACCTGGGGCGCAGGCGCGGGCGGCTCAAACGATTGAGGCCGGAAACTGCGTACCTGGGGCTGGGGACGAGTGGGTTGGGATTGGGTTTGCTGAATGGGTGGAGGGGCTGCCGTCTCGAAACGCGGGCCAAACGCGCCCGAACGAGCCTGACCTGGCATGGGTGGCTGGCTAGGGAGTGGCTGAGTAGTTTGTTCGGGCGGCGCATTGCGTACCCGGTTGACTGGCGGTTGTTTGGGTGCAGGAGTATTGGCCTGGGTTTGAACTGGCACAGCTTGGGGTATCGGCTCCCAATAAATGCGTGAGCGAAACCCCCCCTCACAATCTATGGTCGCGCTGTCAACCAGATGGTTGGCATGGGGTGGGTAGAGTTGCGGGTTGCGACACCACCCTTTACGCCACAGGGGGGCTGGCTCAAAATAACGACAATTGCCACACTTGCGGTTGCGTGGCAAACTCTTGACTTCTTGCTGCTGTTCTGCTCCCATTAAATTCTTTCTGCTTGATGAGTTTCGCACTTAACCCGACTGGCGGGCTGACTTGGAAACAACACGTCTTCGTATCCAACTGCGTTATAGTTGCATACAACTTAATATTCCTGGCTATCTAAACACGGTCTAATTTCTGGAACAGATTGTAGTTTATCCAAAACGCGGCTCAAAGTCAAACGATGGCAGATTATCCCAGTGTGTACCACACTTTTTTGCGCTGATATTGTAATCAAAGTCGCCACTGGTTCACCCGTGCCGGGTACAGGTAAACCATCGTCTAGCCACCCCAAACACGTTAAAACGTGTTACCGGAGCATTCGGCAACCTGATTTATCAGGTTTGGGTTGATTAGACGACGGTTTCAACCGTTGGCTACTACCGAAACAGCCCGCAAAATTATCTACCTCAATCTATCTATATTTGCCTCTTGACAGCAAGTTGTATAATAAGAGTAAGAAATCACTCACGAAATCACAGCTAACTTTGGACGGCTCAACTAACCCTGTCGTAAATTTTGGTCTGCCTGGATAAATATAGAATGACTAGAACCAGGAGAGACTGTTATGACTGACGAAGAGCAGGATGTTCGGAATTTGCAGCGTTATTTGCTGTTAGCTTTGTTCGCTATCGTAATCCTGACTGTGACCTATCTTCTTTTCCAAAATTTGTATCAGGATACTTTTTTCAATTTCAACTCGCCGGGCGCAAACCCGCTCAATGAGTGGCCGCGCTACCGTTAAGCTGGCGTTGAAACAACCAAGCAAACTTTAAAGCTCTCCCTGCGTGGGTGGGCTTTTAGTCGTGTTACCTTTTGTAGGAGGCTGCTCCGCCAGCCGATATAGCTGGCGTTACAACCCTGGAGACTATCGGCTGACGGAGCAGCCTCCTACAAAAGACAACCGAGTGCTGGACAGTTACTTTTGGTTAAATAAGACAGCTCCAAAATTACTGCTAGGCGCGGGCGGCACTTTCCCAACGTCGGGCGAACTCTAGTTGGGCCTCCTCGCGCATAGCCCGCTTTAACACCATCCCATTGGGTAACTTTTCCAGATGCTCTCGGTAGAAAATCATACGCGGCACTTTGGCTCCCACTGGAGTAGTGCTGTCGGGCCGGGCCTGATTCTCCAACGTTTCCCGCACATACTGGCGCAGCATATTGGTGGTACGATACTCTGTATCAAGCTGTTGTGGCACCCCATCTCTTAATACCACAAAAGCTACTGGCAGTTGCCACGTTTCTACTTGCGTTGGCGGGGGCGCACCCGGCACGTTGGGCTGGCTGACCGCCATTGTTTTACGCACCTGCACCCCCAACACCGCCGCCTCTTTCACTTCGGTATTTTCGCGTAAAATCGCTTCTATTTCTAATGGAAAAACCAAACCCTGGTCGGTATAAATGATTTCGGGCCAACGGTCAACGATGTAAAAATTGCCGTCTGCGTCACTATAGGCCATATCCCCCGTTGCCAAAAGTTGGCCTTCAAGCGGGCGGTAGCTCTGGTCAGTCGCTTCGTAATAGCCCAACATCAGGTTCGGCCCCTGGCACACAATCTGACCTAGCGAACCAGGAGGCACCGCCAGACCCTGCAAATCGCGCAATTCCACACGAGTCATCGGGAGCGGCCTACCCACAGTCGGCGGTTTGACTGGGCGCAAACCAGAAATAGCATTGGTCGAACTTAGCAGCACGCCACCCGTCTCCACCGTGCCATAATGTTCGTGCAGGGGCAGACCTGTACTATGCTGCCATTCTTGCCAGACCCACAACGGCAAACGCCCATAGCCACCCCCGCAAAAGGCATAGCGTAAATTACTAGCTTTCCAATCATAATCACGAAAAGTCGGGTGCGTCACCAGCATCTCGAAAATTTGGGGGCTGCCATACAGCATCGAACATTGACGACTCCAAAGCACGCTCAGGGTGGTGGCTGGGTCAAAGTTTTCCTGCAATACGACGGTTGCTCCCATCCGCAAACTAAAGTTGAGGCCGATATTGAGATTAAAAACATTGAACAAGGGCATCGGTAGCAACACCACTTCGTGCGGGCCTTCGCTTAACTGGAGGCTTTCTTGCTCCTCCTCCACCGAAATATCAGACCGCCAATTGACCTGGCTCACGTCCTGCAACATCTGGCCCGCCATCAACAAACTGACGTGGCTATGCACTACCCCTTTGGGTAAACCGTTCGCCCCCGCTGTATAAGCCAGCAAAATCGGGTCGGTGGTATCCAGCGGCACCCGCACCGGGTCGGGCAAAATTTCTTTGGTTAAGTCCCCCCAACTGGTGGTATTGCGTGGCTGGGCTTCCTCGCCACTTATCACCACCAACCATTGCAAAGGCAAACGTTCGCGGATTTTTTGCAAAGTGCGTTCGTAATAGCGCGGCACCGTCACCACGCCCACCGCCCCGCTGCTTTCCAACAAAAAAGCCACTTCTTCCGAGCTATAAAGTACATTAAGCGGCACAGCAACCACCCCCAGGCGGGCCAGAGCGTAGTAGCAAAAAACGAACTCCCGTGTGTTATGCAGCAACAAGGCCACCCTGTCGCCAGATTTGACCCCCAAAAGCCGGAAACCAGTCGCCACCTGGTCAACCACGCCATCCAGTTCAAGATAGCTCATCTCCAAATCGCGCCAGATCAGGGCTGTGCGTGAAGGATGCACAGCCACCCGCCGCCGCACAATGTCGCCAATTAGTTGTTGCTGAAACCTTTTTGCCATTTTAGTCCTATTTATAACTGCCCAGCCCTGGGTTGTCTTTTGTAAGAGGCTGCTCCGTCAGCCGATTTAGCTGGCGTTTCAACACTAGAAACTATTGGCTGACGGAGCAGCCTCTTACAAAAGACCTGAATAGTTATCCTATTTTAACTGTTTTCGGTAATTTGGGTCGGGAAGAAATCGGCTAATTGTTCCCTAAGTTTGGCATAAGTGCCTTCTAATAAGTCGGGAATAGTGCGCGTCTGGGCCACGACGGGCATATAGTTGGTGTCGCCAGCCCAACGCGGCACAATATGCTGATGCAGATGGTCATCAATCCCCGCCCCCGCCACCTTGCCCACGTTCATACCCAAATTGTAGCCTTCCGGTTTCAAGACTGCCCCCAATAAGCCAATAGCGCGTTGGGTCAATTGGGCCATATCCGATAGAGCTTCGGGGCTGAGTTTGGTAAAGTCGCTCAAATGCTCATACGGCACTACCATCAAATGCCCGCTGTTGTACGGATACATATTTAGAATAATACAACTATAGCCGCCCCGGTACAAAACATAGTTGGCTGCGTCGTTAGCCGGGTCTTCGTGAATTTTTTCGCACAGCACGCAACCAGGCTGTTTCTTACTCAAAATGTAATCCAAACGCCAGGGTGTCCACAGAATGTCCATCGCCTTCCTCCTGGGCCAGATTATAGCATAACCGCCGCTTACAACCAACAGTTTGCTATTACTCTGCGGTAAATTGTCCATCTCGCGGGGCTTTAAGATATTTAGCGAAGAAATCACCGATACGTCCCACATATTCGGCCCGGTCATGATGATGGGCAACTACGTGACGGCAATTGGGAACTGTCCAGAGTTGCTTGGGTTCGGCGGCTACCTCGTACAATTTATAAACCTGGGATATTGGCACTACCCCATCATTTTCGCCGTGTATTAGGAAAAGCGGTAACTGGTGGCCCGACTGCTTGATTTGAGCCAACGCTTCGCACGGCCTGACCTGTTTCAGAGCCATCTTTGCAAAACGTTCTCCAAACCAGGCCGTCGTAGTAGCAAAGGGGAAGCTCGGTAAGCCAAAAAAGTGCTTGACACACGCATCCAGAACCTCGTCCAGCGAAGCAAAAGCACTATCGGCAATCACGGCCTTGACATCAGCAGATTGCGCCGCCGCCATTATTGCGGTTGCGCCGCCCATCGAAAAACCATATAGGCCAATCGCCTGCGGGTCAACTTCGGGCCTGCTTTTGAGATACTCGATTGCTCCTAGCACATCGCGCACTTCCCAAAACCCGGCGGAGGTAGTACGCCCTTCGCTGTCGCCACAACTGCGGAAGTCGAAGGTCAGGACGTTGTAACCCAAGTTTTGGAGCGTAATGGCCGGGTCTTGCAAATCGGCAGCCGAGCCGTGAAAACCGTGACAAATCAAAATGGCTTCGTGGGCATAGGGATGAGGGTAAAAGTAACCGTTCAGGTTGAGGCCGTCGCTGCTTTTGAAACAAACTTTTTGGGCTGGCAACAACCCCCCTGCGGCGTGAGTGTCCAGGGTTTTGCGCTGAGGCCGCACCACTTTGTAGGCTACGTAAGCCGAAAACGCTGTGACTGCCGCCGCCGTGCCGCCACTCAAGGCCGAAACCGCGATGGCGGTGCGTCGCCCTGGTCTAACTCGTGAATGCGGGGTGCGCCAGATTGGATAAGCTGAATAAGGCTGACCCAACCCCTGCTTATAATAGTTGACCGCTACGGGGGAAAATAAAGTTGACCGGGCAGCCCTGGCCGCCCGGCGTGAAGCAAAAGTATAACCCATGTCTCATAACTTTCCTACAGCTTATATCAAGAAAGCCTTGATATTTTACAAAATATGAGATAGATTATACCTTAAATTGAGCTACTTGAGAAGGGCGCGACGGAGAAGATTGAGTGCATTTATAGCAGCGAAACGCTTTACCTCGCTGGGTTTGGTACGGAAGTTATATTCATTGCTGCGAAGGGTGCCTTGTAAATCCACCGCCCCGATAATCGTCCCAGCGGGTTTACCGCCGAATTCACCAGGGCCAGGCACAACGCATATAGCCAGACCCACATCTGCCGCCAGTTGTTGTCGGGCCGCTCCTGCTAACGCCTCGGCCACTTCTTTGCTAATCAAGTTTGTAGAGGTTAAAAGTTCCGGGTCAATTCCCCAATCGCTCAAAACGCTGGTTTGCTGGCTTATCAAACTGCCCTTGAAAAAATCGGCGGTGTTGGGAGCATTGCTCAACAAGCCTGTAGCAAAGCCGCCCGTTCCGACTTCTACCAAGGCCAGGGTTAGACTGCGGTCTTGCAACATCTCCCCGATTACGCCTTCCAACGTCTCGTCGTCCGAACCATAGATAAGCGTCCCCAGGCGGTCCCGTACTTTGATTTCCAACTCAAAAATCATATCCTGCGCGGTAGCTTCGTTCGGGGCTTTGGCGGTCAGGCGCACGTGAACGCCGTCTTCTTTGGCGTAGGTGGCGACAGTAGGGTTGGGGCTGGCTAAAAAATCTTCCAACTCCTGCTCAACCGCTGACTCGCCCTTGCCTAAAACTTTGAGGGTGCGCGAATAGATAATTTCGCCGCTAAGATGGCTACGCAAACGCGGTAACGCCTGGTTCTGCCACATTTGCTTCATTTCGTAAGGCACGCCCGGCATAGTCACCAGTATCCGGCCATCGCGTTCGACCCACCAGCCGGGTGCAGTTCCAACCGGGTTTTCCAACGCCTGGGCTGAGGCTATCAAAGTCGCTTGCTTAACGTTTTTTTCGGGCATCACCACGCCCCGTTTGCCAAACCATTCACGCAAGGCGGTGGCGACTGCGGGTACGACTTCCATCGGTTCACCCAATAAATCGCTAATGGCCTCACGGGTCAAATCGTCATCAGTTGGGCCAAGCCCACCCGTGCAGATGATAAAATCGGAACGTTCCCAGGCCCGACGCAGCGTTTCGGTCAGGCGCGTGCGATTGTCGCCCACCGCCGAAATATAGTACAAATCAACACCCAATAAGGGCAACTCCTGAGCCAACCAACTCGCGTTCGTGTCGGTAATCGAACCCAGCAGCAACTCAGTCCCAATAGATAATATTTCGGCTTTCATGGGAACTCCTATGTAAAAGTTGTCAGTCGTCAGTCGTCAGTCGTCAGTTTTGTGGGACATTGCGCGGGTACTACTCTGTTAACGCCCATTTGAATAGTTCGCCTATGGATAAATCCAAAGGCTACCCACTTCAAACCCACTAAAGTGGGTTCTAACAACCTGCTTTAGCTGGTTTGGGTTGTATAGACGACGGTTTCAACCGTTGGCGGTCTGCTAATCACTACTATTCAAAACCAGCTTGACAGAGTAGTACCCCCTGGGTGCGGTTGCCGCCAATGGATTAAACTAATTCTGCAAGACTGACAACTGACAACTGACGACTGATAACTTCTATGTATTAAATCTCGTATTAGTCAGCACGTAGCGTTTGAACAAATCTTTGAAACGGTCACTCGGTGCGTTCATCACCTTGAGCGAGTCGCGGCTTACTCCACCTACCCGACTGCTGATAGCGTAGGTATAGTTGCTATAAAAAAGCGGAATACTGGGTAAATCGCTGGCCCAGGTCGTCTGCCATAGGTCGTAAGTTTTGCGTCGCTCCTCCTGGTCAAGCGTGGTGCGAGCGTGTTCGAGCAATTGGTCGGCAGCATCGTTGCGCCAGCCCGCAAAGTTCAAACCGCTTGCCCCGGCTTCGCTACTATGCCAGTTCTGGAACACGTCCGGGTCATTCAAAACTCCCTGCACGCCCAACAACACCCCGTCGTATTCGTGTTTGGTAAGCGCATCGTTGAACTGCTGAAAAGTTGGAGCAACCTGCACCTCGGCCAGCACCCCTACCGCTTTTAGATTATCGGTGATTTGTTTGCCAATTGCAATCTGGTTGTCGTCGTTGGCTACCAGCAATCCAAAGCGCAACAACCTGCCGTCTTTTTCGCGTACCCCTTCGGGATTGAGCTTCCACCCCGCGGTATCCAGGGTACTATTTGCCAGTTCGGGGTTGTAATCATAGACGCGAATATCACGTTTGTAGGCCCACGAAATCGGCAAAATAGGCGAGTCCGAGACATGAGCCTGCGAACCATAAAGCTGCTGTACCATCGCTTTGCGGTCAATCGCGTAAGCCAGGGCGCGGCGCACATCTACGTTACCAAAAACGGCGGTACGTTGCAAATTCAGAAACAAAAAATTATTTTGGGTGAAAGGGGCGTTGAGAGCTTCCAGATGGGTATCGGCCTGGACGCGGTTAAGCTGGTTGGGGCTGACATAAGAAACCCCGTCAATTTCGTTGGTTTGCAACGCACTCAAAGCCGCGTTTGAGCTAGGATAAGGCCGAAACCAGACTTTAGCCAGGTATGCCTTGTCGCCGTAATAAAACGGGTTTTGCACCAGCATGATACCATTGCGTCCTGGTTCATCCTGAGCCATCTGATACGGGCCACTACCTACCGGGTGCAAATTAAAGGCCGAGTTTGCCAGCGTCTTAGCCGTAACTTTATCTTTGAGCAAATGTTCAGGCAGCAAGCCAAAAGTAGTATAGTTTAGAAAAGGTGTCCAGGCATCTTTGAGCCGAAACCGTACTGTGTAGTCGCCTATACGGTCAACCGTTACGTCGTGCCAAAGATTTGCCAGAGGAGTGGAACCGGGGAAAGCCGGGTCTTTGAGCAAAGCCAGGGTAAAAATTACGTCACGGGCGGTGATAGGATAACCATCTTGCCAGCGCACGTCCTGGCGCAAATGAAACTCCCACACGCGGCCTTTATCCGGCCCTTCGGCAGTTTCCCAATGGTCGGCCAGGTCTGGCTTGATAGCACCCGCGCTATCGGCTTTGGTCAGACCACTAAAGACGAGGCTGCTAACGTCCTGACTTAAAGTGCCGGGCATTACTGAAGCCAGCAGGGGATTAAAAGCCACTGCCCCGGTGGTATCGGTGACTACGCCTTCGACATAAGTACCACCGAACGCAGGAATTTTGTCGCTTTTTACTACTAAAAGAAAGTAGGCCAGGGCGACAATGATGGCGAAGAAACCCACTACCGCCACCACCACCTGTAGCCTTAGACGACTGACCAAGTTACTTTACCAGACTGCCAAAGAGAGCCACCAGGATAAAGATTACCGCAAAAATAAGGGTGAATTGGAAAAGCCGCAATTCGAAGCCGCGCCGACTGCGGAAGATGCTGTTATTGTCTCCGCCCAACGCGCCACTAAAGCTCGAACCTTTCGACTGGAGCAGGATTAAAGCCCCTAAAAAGATAGCCAGCACAATTTCAATTATTGAAAATACAGTTACCAATGCAATAAACCCACTTTCTTAAACCTGAACATTTTTTGGGATTTGACTTCACCACAGATTATAACAAGCCGCCTACTTTTTTGCAAACCGCGCAGGTTACGTAAATGTGCAGAGTTTGAATAAACGAATTAAAGCCCATTACACTTGTAGGCGGCGCGTTCCCGCCCAGTATGAAATTGGAACAGTGGGGCGCGGGGGCGCGCCGCCTACATATTCAGGGTAACTCTGAACACTTACCAGGTTACAACAAATTCGATAAATGTTGGGTAGTGCGCTTCATATAGTAGATGATAGAACCGAGGGTCGCGCCTTTGCGCGTCATAGCGGTTAGCACTGCGTCCTGACCGACTGCCATGAGCAAAATATCGCCTTGCTGCCCGCGCACAAAAACCTGTTCCAGTAGCCCGCGCCCCAATTCGGCACTAATGCGTTCGCTCAAAGATAACAAGGCCGCACTCATAGCTGCCACCCGGTCTTCTTGGGCTTCGTCGGGCAGTTCGGAGGCGATAATCAACCCGTCCAGACTCACCACTGCCGCCGCTTCGATGTCGGGTTGCGCGGCTTGCAAGCGACGCAGCCAACCCAAGATTTCGTTGAGCCGTCCGCCCGTTCCAGTTGGTGCAGTCATAGTTATTCTCCCTCTGCCGTTTCCAGGATAGTATAAAGTAGTTCCAACAACACTTTTTTAACCTGTTCGCGGTCTTTGGCGACGCAGGGGATTACTTTGACATTTTCATCGAGCCGTAGTGAATAGCGGATGTCTTCGGGTGTCCAGGCGTTTTCCACATCTTGCTTATTGGCGGCGATGATATAAGGCGTTTTGCGGTAGGCGGTGAAAAACTCCAGAATACGTTTGGTTTCCCGAAAAGTATCGGGCCGGGTGCTATCCACCAGCACAATCAAGCCCAACATTCCTTCGGACAAAATTTCCCACATAAAGTCGAATCGTTTTTGACCGGGCGTGCCAAAAAGGTGTAGCACTAAATCTTCGGCTACGGCAATCCGACCAAAGTCCATCGCTACTGTGGTTTCTTTTTTAATCAGGCTGGTTTCGTCAGTAGCTTTGCGCTCCGTCGAAATCACCTCAATTTCGCTGATGGCCTTGATAAATTCGGTTTTTCCGGCGGCTACCGCGCCCGTTATGACCATTTTGACCGTCTGCACGGCATACCTCCAAATATAAACTCTAACGACGGGCGATAGCATCAATGATGCGCCGAATGAGACCCTTGCTGACCTTAGTCGGGTATGGCCCGGCTCCATCTGCCGGACTTTCGGTTACGCGGGTTGGCCGTCGGGGGTTATTTTCCAGACGGCTCGAAGCCAAAGGGGAGTTTTTTACACTGCTCGCTGCGGGCCGCATCAAAATAACCAGACCGGCGGCCAAAAAGCCATAGATAATACGGGCGGCTTCAAATTCACCTAATCCAGTCTGAGCGGCGATTTGCCGGATAGTAGCTGCCCCGTTGATACGGGCAAAGATACGCCATTCGTCCTGGGTCAGGTTCACGCTTTTGGCGCGTTCGTAGGGCTGGTCGCTAAAACGCACAATCACGTCCAGGCTAGGAATTTTATCCCGGATGCGCGTCCATTCGTCAATCCGACGTGTACCCTCCATAATAATATTTTCGATAGAAAGGGGTATGATAATACTTTCCGGCGGCGGGGCTACATCTGGCTCAAAGCGAAAGTCGCCATCGTTCCAGCCAAATAAGCTGTAGGTAATTTCTTCGATTTGCATCCGCACGCTTTTGTTGATTTCTTCGATAGTCATCATCCCGCGACTAACCAGAATCATACCAAGTGGTTTATTCGGCTCCTGAGTGTGCTGAATACGCAAGGCAATATTGCACTGTTCCTGGGTAATGCGCCCCATTCGCACCAACATATCGCCCAAACGCTCTTCCTGGTTGAAATGGTTAGCATAGACCAGCTTGCCAGTTTGAAAATAAAGCTCGGCCCGGTCTCCCGGTTTTTGCAGCGTCAAACGCCCGGTTTTGTAACCCCGATCCACCAAATACAGAAATTCGGAAAGGCCAAAATCTCGAAGATTGCCGACGAGAGCCATCGTTTACACTCCTCGTAGTGTGCCGCTTAGTTGCTACTACAAATTTACACTTGTGGCAAGTCAAGCTAAGATGATTTTTTTGATGTCCTTAGTGTCCCTTGCAGTCGTGAGGAGCAAACCCGAAGTTGAGCAGAACTAGCCCCCTGCGTAACTATACATAATCATTATAAGCCTTTAATTTAACCTGGTCAATATAAGTACGAGAATTTCGGTACTTTTGGCTAGTAAGCCAGCTTTGAGTATTCACTTCGTAACACCGACATTACAACCAATGACTCAAAATCCTCCCCTACCCTGAGACATTCGCGTAACGTCCCTTCTACCACAAACCCTTCGGCTGCATATAGGTGGCGGGCGCGGTGGTTAAAATCTTTCACGTCCAACCACAATCGGTGGGCCTGCCACTGCTCGAAGGCTACTTTTTTCACTAGATTGAGCGCGGCGTGGCCGTAACCCTGGCCCTTTTGGACAATCACAATCCGTTTCAGGTTGAGACTAAGATTCGGGTCAGTCAATTCGGTTACGATGATGTAGCCGACAGGTTGGCTATCGGCTATTGCTTCGATTATCAGGTGGGCAATGTTGCGGTCTGCCAAAGCTATCAGATGCTTTTGACGAGACCACTGACCCACAAAAGCGCGGTTGTCGTCGGCAGTTTCGGCTTGCACCACAAAACCCAAATCGGCCTGGGTGGTAGGCCGCAAACGAACAAGTTCTGATTGTGTCAAAATATTTTCCATAAATATCTCCAGAACAAAATAATCCGGGTATCAGATGTGAAATAACCAACCCTCTGATTATGACGAGCATCACAGATACCGAGGAGCAATGCGGTTATACTGGTTTCAGAGATGTTAATAAAGTGTTAAGGCATTAACATCTAGCCACCCACCCATTAACAAGATTAGTTGTTTTCAACCGAAGGAGCGCGAAATGACCACTCAAACCTATTTGCCCACCGCGAACGTGCAGGCTTTTGTAACCCCGAATACCCTGTCTAACGATACTATCGTGTTGATACAGTTCCCCATTGCTATCGAGCCGATACCTGAAACCGCGCCGCGCCTTCCCGAAAAACCGAGTTGCCAATGGATTGAGCAAGATGGTCAGCTAGTTTGCCACTGGTCTTTCCCTGAGTAATTTTGGCAATTGTGAATGTTAAGAATTGAAATCGTGTATAAGTAGCCAACGGTTCACCCGTGCCGGGTACGGGTGAACCGTTGGCGTTCGCTCCGCGCCCTCTGCGCCGTCAACTGGTTGCCGTGGTGAAAAGTTATTTGCTATAGGCGGACACAAAGCCAAGAACTTGCTGCCAGGCATCGGCGGAAGCGGCGGCGAAGTCGGTGGCGCGACGGTCAAAGAAACTGTGGGGGGCATCGGGATAGGTGATAATATTATGCCCTACTCCGGTTTGAGCCAGCTTGTCGGTCAAGTCTTGCACCTGGTCGGGCGGAATACCCTGGTCTGCACCGCCAAACATAGCCAGCACCGGATACTTTATGCCCTCGGCCTGCTCCAAAACCGTCCCTCGGCCACCAAAATTGCGGGATAGCCCGGCGTAAAAAGCCACCACGCCGCCAAACCCAAAATCCGCGTTGGTGGCGGAAGTTAGCGACAACGAGCCACCCATACAAAAGCCGACGGGAAAGATTGCGCCTTGTTGGTGGTCACGCATATAAGTCAGCCCAGCCGTCACGTCCTGGAAGAAGCTGTCTATTTGTAGCTGCATCACGTGCGGCATATACTCAAACGAATCGTCACGAGGGGTTAGACCCGCCGTGCGCCCGAAATAATCAATCGCTAGAGCCGGGATGCCCACTTCGGCAAAACGCAGAGCCAACTCTTTGTAAAACTGGTGCAAACCGCGCACGTCGGGATACACAATCACCTGACCGCCCGTGTTATTGCCTCCGTCTGGCGCAGCATAAAAAGCCGCAAAACGGTTGCCGTCCGCCGCCGTTAGCACCATGTCTTCGCCGTGCGCGTGACCGCCCGCGCCGGGTGGCATCGGGGGACGGGCGTTATCGTCATAACACATAAATATTTTCTCCTCGTACATTTATTAAAACGTAAATATTCAGCCAACGGTTGAAACTGTCGTCTAGCACCCCAAACCTGATAAATCAGGTTCTAACAACACGTTCGGGTACCCCCTGGGTGGTGTTTGGTTTGCTTAGACGGTGGTTTCAACCATCGGCGCACTCAAAACTCGCAACACACCTTATAAAGGTCTATTGCCCACCCACGCGGCGCAAACCTTCCTGGGCGTTGCGTTTGAGTTCCGCATCTTTGGCGGTATCTCGCGCGTGGGTGTAGGCATCATTGGCCTGGGCCACGTCGCCGCTTGACTCGTAGATCGAACCTAGCTGATACCATGCTTCCGGCAAATCCTCTTTGTGGCTTTGGGCCACCGTTATCGCCGTTTTATATTCTTCCCGTGCATCTTTGGTTGAACCTTTGGTCTGCCAGACGTTGCCGAGTTCGTAATGGGTGGCAGCTTCGTCGTGGGCAGCCCCGAAACTAGCCTTATACTTCAAAGCATTGTTCAGCGCGTCCATCGCTTCGTTCGCCCGGCCCTTTTGTTCATAAAATTTGCCCAAAGCAAACCAGGCTTCCGGCCAATCCTGGCGCAAGGTGGTGGCCTGTTTCATCTCGGTAATGGCCTGGTCTGGTTCGTTTTTGCCACTATAAATCAGCCCCAACTGGTAGTGCGGGTAGCTATCTTTCGGGTTCAACTTGACTGCCTGGGTAAAAGCTTTAACCGCTTCTTGCAACTGGCCGGGGTCTTGTTTGCTGCGAAGCTGATACAAATCACCCATATTGATATAGGCCGCTTCGTTATTGGGGTCATATTTGATGGTATCAGCAAAGCTTTGAAAAGCTGCATCGTCCTGATTTTGTTGGCGCAAAATCAATCCCCGCGTCAGATAAGCCTCGGCGTAATCTGGTTTGAATTTTATCGCTTGATTAACCCGATTAAGACCCTCGGCATAATTCTTCTGACCTCGATAAGCCTGGCTCAAACCCAGTAGGGCTTCGGGATAATTGTTCTGGGTTGCCAACGCCTTTTGATAAGCCGTAATCGCCGCCCCATAATCGCCTTTGTCACGTTGGGCATCACCCAGGAAACGCCACGCCTCAGCCACGTTGGAACTGCCACTCAAGTAGCCGTTCAGGGTAGCAATGGCCGCATCAGTTTTGCCCTGCTGCTGTTGCGCCTCGCCTTTGCGGAGTTGGGCCTCGCGCATACCGGGTTGCAGGGTCAGAGCCTGATCGAAGTTAGCCTCGGCTTCTTTGAACTGACCCTTGCTTTGCTGTAGCTGGCCCAGCTTGAAAGCCGCCAGAGCCGTCACCAGCGGAGGTGCATCCTTAATCTTAATGGCCGCAGTATAAGCCGTTTCCGCCTCACTATTCAGGTTGCGCTGGCTCTCCAAATCGCCCAAATGCAACCAGGCATCAGCGTTCTGAACCTTGTTATTGGCAGTCGCCAGCTTGAAATCGCTCAAAGCTTCGTCCAACCGCCCGCGCTGCTGCAAAGCCAGCCCCCGATAATAGTGGGCGTTGGCGGCAAGGGTCGGGTCGGCTTTGTAACTACCCGTCTGCTTGCTGGCATACTCCGCCGCCACCCCCAATTCGTCAATCGCATTATCGGTGCGGCCCGCATGACTCAAAGCCAGCCCTAATTCGTAATGAGCTTCGGGCGCATTCGCGTCCAGCGCAATCGCCTGTTGCAAATGGGTAATAGCTGTCGGATACTCTTTGAGTTGATTAAAAGTTTTGCCTGCCACCAGCCGCGTCTGAAAATTGTCGGGCGCGAGGGTGGCCGCCGTAGTCGCCTGTCCCCCCGCCAGTGCGTACTGCCCCTGGCGATAATACAGGTCGGCCAGCGCCAGATAGGGGGCGTAGTTATGGTTATCCTGGGCCACGTATTGTTTATATTCGGCCATAGCTGCGTCGGTATCGTGCTGGCTCAAATAATAATCGGCTAAGGTTTTGTAATACTCATAATTCTTAGGGTTAAGCTTTTTGGCGGTATTACTTTCTTCCTTCCAATTTGACTGACCCAACAAGAAGTAAGTCTGACCCAAGTAAAAATGGGCATCGGCATAGTTAGGATTGTTGCCAATGATTTCCAAAAACCTATCCCGTGCCAGTTCCAGCCAGAGTTTCTTGCCCTGGACAAAGCGGGTCAATCTGTCCCAGGGATTGCCTTCGTCCGTACCCTGCAAGCGTCCGCGTTCCAACATCGCCCGTGCCAGCCCATAGTTCAAGGTTTCGGTCTGGCTCTGGAAATCATTAGCTTGTTTTTCGGCTACGCTGGCCTGGGCTTCGGAGTCGGGTGTGTGCAAAAGCGTATCCCATTGGGTGCGGTATTGGTCGTGCAGTTTTTTCGCCAGGTCAAACCCACTTTGAAACTCGTCATAAGCCGCAGTAAGCTTGTTTTGGTCGCCATTGTGCAGGAAGCTATCCAGGTAAATCCAGCCCAACTGGTTATAGGTCATAGGCAGGTCGGGATTGAACTGTCTGGCTTTTAGCGCGTCCTTTTCGGCCTCATCAAACCTTGTCTGCTGATAATAAAGCTGGCTGCGGTACAGGTAGGCGGATGCTAATGGTTGGGCCTGGCTTTGGTTGATAGCGGCGTTCAAATTGACTTCGATGGATTTTTGCAAAGCCGCCCGCTTCGCCGGGTCGCTTTCCTGCGTCAGTTTAACTTGTTGTAGCCGGGCCAGATTGAGCCAGGGTTGGGCCTGACTTTCATCCAAATCTCTGGCTTTGCCGTAGTCGCTTTCGGCCTGAGCAGTATTCCCCGCCGCCGCCTCAACCACCGCCAAATTATTGAAGATATAGTTTAAGGTTAAAGGGTTCGGCTCAAGGGCGGGATAGTTTAGGTTTTGCCGCAGCAAGATGTCGGCCCGTTGGTAATCCAACAGTGCTGCCGGATAATTATTCACCGCGAACAAAGCATTGCCCCGCCAGAAACGCAGGTACATTTCGTTGGCCGGGTTGAGATTAGGGTCTTTAAGCAGGTTGGCAAATTGTACGACAGCCCCCTGATATTCGCCGCCGAAATAATGGTAAAAAGCCTGCATTAACTGGTCAAATTGATCGGCTTTGTTCCAATCGTCCGGCTGGGCCATTATAAAGGGCATAGCATTTAGTTCAAACAACCGTTCGGTAATAAAATGGCGAGTGGACTGGTCAAATGGCCCGTTAGGGTGCAGTTGGAGTTGCAACACCAAAAGTTTGGTGGTCGGTTCGTACTCCCCCCACACCGCAACATCGGAGTTGACTTTGCCCATGCTAGTTCCGGCCTGCCCGCCGTTTGCCACCACATTATCATCAAAGCGCAAATCGGCCTGTGGAATACCGCTAAAGCGTTGATAATTGGTCGAAAGCTTGTGGCTCAAATCTTTGGCAATAGGGGTATGGGCCAGAGCCGTCCCTTCGCCCAGGTTGCCAAAGACTACCGAAAAGGCACTGTCAGGGGCGCGGTCAAGATAGTTACGCAGGTAAAGCAGCACTCCCACTACAAACAAGGCCACCAGCACCGTCCCCAAAATACTGGCTACGAATTGAGAGTTGCGGCGCGGCGCACCGATAAAACGTAAACGCCGCCGTTTTTTACGTCGCCCACCAATCGCTTTGACCGGCTGGGAGGTTTTACTGGTCGCTTCGGGCCAGGCCATCCCTTCAAAGCCTTCCAGAAAACTGGTATGGTAATCCGGCTCGATTTGCACCTGGGCAGCCGCTTTTTTCACCGCAGCGGAGGCAGCAACACGCGGAGTAGTAGCTTGCGAAGTATCGGAGCGGGGTGCGTTCTCGATATACTCTTGGGTGTCACCCTCAATATTTCGCTGGGTTCTTTGTGATAAAAAGTCCGACGTGCGGGGCGGCAAGAAATCGGGGGAAGCAAAACCGAGCGCATTCAGGTCTTCCGGGGGATACAACCTGCCAGTTTGGGTCTTTTGCTCTTGAAAAGTTTGCAAATCGGGGATAGCCTGGGTCTGTCTGTCTGGCGGCAACTCGACGGGTTTGACCGGGGCGTGTAGCGACAATGCCACGTTTGGTACGGCGGGTTCGCCCCGACTTTTGCCAGGCTTACCCGCCCTGATTACAGTGGGGCTAATCGCCCGAAAGCGGCTGGTATTTTGGGCGGCCCGACCACGCGCCACTCCCAACTGCTGGCGCAAGCGTTGACGGGCCAGGCCGAAACTTTCGCTCAAGCGGTTTGCGTTACCGTCACTTTTGGCGGAACGGCGGAAAATGGTAGGGTTCTTAGGCTTATTTCTATTCGACATCTTACCTTAACTTGCTGCTGGCCTTTATTTCTATGCGAGTGTCCCCTGCTTGTATCTTAACATAACATTACAAAAATAGCACGAGTCACCCGTGTAGTCAATAGTTAGGGAGTGGTGCTAGTTAGGTTTGTCCAACCTTCGGGTCGTAAACGAAGGGTAGCGAAGGTGCGCCAATGGTTTACCTGTACCCGGCACGGGTGAACCATTGGCTAATTTCTAACTAGCACATCCCCTAGTTACTATAAAAGTGAAGGATTGCGGGCGGCACTAGAACCGCGTATCAGGAGCTTACCTTGCAAGATAATTTTGCGAGCCGGACGTTCTGGTTCGGCTACTCTTTGGAGCAGTAGTTCCGTTGCAATTTTGCCGATTTCGTCGGTGGGTTGGGCCACTACCGTGATGGCAGGCTGTACTAAGGTAGCCCAATGGGTCTCATCGAAAGTCACTAAAGCAATCTGGTCAGGAATAGCCCAATTATGTTCTCTGATGGCGGTTAGCGCACCCGCTCCTAATAAGCCGTTACCCGTAAAAATAGCGTCGGGTGGTTGGGCCATCTCTAAAAATTCCTGGGTTGCCATATAACCTGCTTCAAGCTTGGGCTGGACGTGTTTTATCAATTTTGATACTACTATCAGGGAATGAGCTTGCAAAGCCTCCTCGTAACCTTGTTGGCGTTCTATCGCGGTCATACTCGGCACGCCAAAGATTGCCCCAATGCGCCGATAACCATTTTCGATTAGATGGGTAGTAAGCTGAAAAGCGGCAGTCACATTATCTAGCAAAACACTATCTACGCTACCGTTTTTGGTAGAGCGGTCAATGATAACAATAGGCAGGTCCAACCTCAAATCCTTAAAATTGTTGATAGCGTGGAGAGTAGGCGAAAAAATCACACCTGCTACGTTTTCGTCGCGGAGCAAATTAAGATACAAAGCTTCTTTTTCAGGATTTTCGTCTGCGTTGCATAGTAAAACACTGAAACCTTGTTCATAAGCGGTGTCTTCCACCGCCCGACTAATCGAACTAAAAAATGGATTACGAATATCAGAGACAATCAAACCGATAGTTTTGGTTTGTTGCGAACGCAAGCTACGGGCTACCAAATTTGGGCGGTAATTCAACTGCTTGACCGCTTCCAGCACGCGGTCTCGTACTATTGGGCGCACGTTAGTATGCTTAGTCAAAACCCGTGAAACGGTAGCAACTGATACTCCAGCCGCCTCTGCCACATCTTTGATGCCTACCATCGTGATTAGCTCCTCTGGCTCTAAAACGCGAAAGCCATTTTGACACCTCATTTATGATAACGTTTACAATTCTACTCTAATTATTTTTATTTGTCCAAACGAGTTTTTATCAGTTTTTACCGATAAACAGGCAAAACACGGTGGTTAGAATGTGTGTCGCGATGTGTGTAACTCGCTTATCAAATTCAATTCAAAATTGTAACTAAAAAGTATTGACAAGTTTCTTGTAATCGTTTACAATGAACCCATCTTCACAAAGAGATCTAAAAAGTAGCAAGTTCGCTGGAATTTCAAAACATAGCGAAGTGGCTTATAAAACAAACAACCTTACTTTGCCATCAACACGCAAAACCAAAACAAGCTACATAGTTACTTTTAGAAAAATGGGAAGCCTATCATCACAAAGTAAAGGCTTTATCGTGCCTTATCACGAACGAAGTGAGTTGTAACTTCACAGGAGAAGGATGAAAATGCAAAAGAAATTGCAATTGTTGGGCGTAGCACCGCTTATCGCACTATTGGTGTTGCTATTAGCGGCGTGTGGTGAAACCGCTACCCCGGCAGCAACCAGTGCTGCAGCTGCTGCCGGAACTACTGCTGCTGCTGGGGCTGCTACTACAGTCGCCGCTGCCGTAGGTGGCAATGTTTCGGTGGGGCTTATCACCAAAACCGAGACCAACCCGTTCTTTGTTAAAATGAAGGAAGGGGCGCAGAAGGAAGCCACCGCCAAAGGAGTCAAGCTTTTGACTGCGGCAGGCAAGTTCGATGGTGACAACGAAGGCCAGGTCACGGCTATGGAAAATATGGTGAACGCCGGAGTTAAAGGTATTTTGATTACTCCTAGCAATACCAAAGCCATCGTCCCAGCTATCCAAAAGGCTCAGAAAGCGGGCGTATTAGTGATTGCGCTGGATACACCCACTGACCCGCAGGAAGCCACCGACGCGCTGTTCGCCACCGATAACATGAAAGCAGGTGTCTTTATCGGCCAGTATTCTAAGGTAGCGATGGGCAGCAAAGCTCTCAAGATTGCCACCCTCGACCTGGCACCGGGCATCACCGTTGGTATCCAACGTCACGACGGCTTCTTGCAGGGGTTGGGCCTGAAAAATGGCGACCCGCAAATTGTGTGCAGCCAGGATACCGCAGGCGATCAGGCCAAAGGTCAGACCGCTATGGAGAACTGTTTGCAGAAAGACCCCAGCATCAACCTGGTCTATACCATCAACGAACCAGCCGCTTTGGGCGCATATACTGCTCTAAAAGCGGCTGGCAAAGAAAAAGACGTGATGATTGTATCGGTTGACGGTGGTTGCACGGGTGTGCAAGCGGTCAAAGATGGTAAAATTGCCGCCACGTCGCAACAATATCCTTTGAAGATGGCCGTACTGGGTGTGGACGCGGTAGTTGACTTCGCCAGCAGTGGCAAGAAAGTCTCCGGCTACACCGATACAGGCGTTACCCTTATCAGTGACAAAGCTCAGACGGGCGTGGACTCCAAAGACACGGTTTTCGGTCTGGCTAACTGTTGGGGATAGGATTTACTCCAGTCTGTTTATGCACTGACTGGTAAATCCTTAAACCAGAGGCAGGCTCCCCTGTCTGCCTCTACTATCCAACCTCAATAAAGATTAACATAATTAATGTGAACGATGGTACAGATTTGGCACAAATTTGGGTCTGGCATCATTGTCCGCAGCAAAAGGAACTCACCGATGAGTAAAGTAATCACGGATAAGCAGACTGGCGCGGGACTTGCTGCTCAAGCGCGTCGCTTCCTGACCGGAACGTTTAGCTTATCTACGCTTGGCCCTCTAGCAGCCCTGCTACTTGCAGGCGCGTTTTTTGCCACGCAATCACCTCGTTTTTTGACCGGCACAAACTTATCGCTGGTGGTGCAACAAGTGATGGTTGTCGGTACGCTGGCTGTCGGTCAGACCCTGATTATTTTGACCGCCGGAATTGATTTATCAAACGGGGCGGTGATGGCACTAGGCACTATAGTGATGACCAAATTCGCGGTTGACGTGGGCCTCAACCCTTACTTGGCAATTCTGGGCGGGCTGATTGTATGCGGAGCCTTTGGTTTTCTTAATGGCACGCTGGTGACATCGTTAAAACTACCGCCTTTTATCGTCACCCTGGGTACTTTAAACATCGCTTTTGCCCTCACCCACATCTATTCGAGCGAACAGACTATCCAAAACCTGCCATCTGAATTGACTTTTTTCGATAATACTTTCAAAATAGGCGAGACTTCAGTCACTTATGGCAGCGTTTTGATGATTGTGATTTTCTTTGTCACCTGGTTCGTGCTACAACAAACGGCAGTAGGTCGTCACATTTACGCTTTGGGCAACAACCCAGAAGCGGCTCGTCTTAGCGGTATCAACACCCGTCGCTTGCTGGTGATTATTTATACGGTGGCGGGAGTAATTTATGGTATCGCCGGGCTGCTGTTGGTGGCCCGTACCAGCGTGGGAGACCCGCAAGCAGGCCAGACCGACAACCTGGACAGCATTACGGCGGTTGTTTTGGGCGGAACCAGTCTTTTTGGCGGCAGAGGCAGCGTGATTGGGACGCTGGTAGGTGCGCTTATCGTCGGTATCTTCCGCAACGGTCTCCAACTAATGGGGGTTGCGTCCATCTATCAAGTTTTGATTACTGGTGTTTTGGTAATTTTAGCGGTCACGGTTGACCAACTGGCACGCAGGAGGCAAAAATAGATGAACGAACAAAACCCTTTGGTCACCCCGGTGCTGCAAGGTCGTGGTTTAGTCAAACGCTATGGCAGCGTCACCGCTTTGGACGGGGCTGATTTTGAACTTTACCCTGGCGAGATTCTGGCTGTGATTGGGGATAACGGGGCGGGCAAATCCAGCTTAATCAAAGTTTTGTCCGGGGCGGTAGTGCCGGACGAAGGCGAACTGTGGCTCGATGGCAAACCTGTCCATTTCAAAAGCCCGATTGATGCCCGTCGCCAGGGAATTGAGACGGTTTATCAAGATTTAGCGATGGCCCCCGCTCTGGACATCGCCACCAACATTTTTATGGGGCGCGAACTCAAGCGGGCGGGTATCTTCGGCTCAGTGTTCCGAATGCTGGACAAAAAGCGAATGTTAAACGATGCCAGCACTGCTATGCAAGATTTGAAAATCGGTATCCGTTCGATGCGTCAGCCAGTCGAAACTCTTTCCGGTGGTCAACGCCAGGGAGTGGCAGTGGCTCGGAGTGCCGCCTTCGCCCGGCACGTGATAATTTTGGACGAACCAACTGCGGCTCTGGGTGTCAAAGAGTCGGGGATGGTGCTTGACCTGATTCGACGTATTAAGGAGCGGGGTTTGCCAGTTATTCTAATTAGCCACAATATGCCGCACGTCTTTGACGTGGCGGATCGGGTGCATATCCAACGTTTGGGCAAGCGTATCGCAGTTATCAAGCCCGCCAATTTTAGTATGTCCGACGCAGTGGCGATTATGACCGGGGCGATGGCGGGCGAGGAAGTCAAAGATAGATAATTAGGAAACTAGAA
This sequence comes from Chloroflexia bacterium, assembly GCA_038207455.1. Taxonomy (GTDB): domain Bacteria; phylum Chloroflexota; class Chloroflexia; order Chloroheliales; family Chloroheliaceae; genus JBBQZT01. The sequence goes on along the minus strand of JBBQZT010000010.1, from coordinate 1,012 downwards.
ATGAGCAAGGCTAAACCTGTAATCGTAGCTGTAGGCGAATTACTCTGGGATTTGCTGCCGGGCGGCAAACAATTGGGCGGCGCACCGTCCAATTTTGTTTATATGGCGACTCAACTTGGCAACCAGGGCTATCTTGCCAGTCGGGTCGGGGCAGACGCTTTGGGTCAGGAAGCTTTACAACAACTGCAACAAGCCGATATGGAGCTTACCCACATTCAAACTGACCCACACCACCCAACAGGTACGGTAGCGGTGGAACTGGACAAAGGCGGCCAACCCCGTTACACTATTAACGAGGCGGTGGCCTGGGACTTTTTCGAGTGGACACCCCAATGGCAAAGTCTGGCGGAGCAGGCCGACGCGGTTTGTTTTGGTACGTTAGCGCAGCGGACAATCACTTCGCAGCAGACCATTCGGCGTTTTGTCCAAAGCACCCGGCCCGACGCGGTACGTTTGTTGGATGTGAACCTGCGCGAACCTTTTTATGGAGCGCAGCTAATCGCCGAGTCGTTGGAACTGGCAAACGTGGTTAAATTGAACGATGGCGAACTGGTATTGATTGGCGAGATGTTCGGTTTTGATTACGGTAGCCAGGAAGCCAATCTGCATCATCTGCTGGAAAGATATAAGCTTAGGCTGATTTGTTTGACACGGGGGGCGCAAGGTAGTTTGTTGGTCAGCCCGGACGAAAGCGTGTTTCAGGCATCTACGCCAGTCAAAGTAGTAGATACGATTGGGGCGGGCGACTCCTTTACGGCGGCTCTGCTGCATCATTACTTGCGCGGCTCAGGGCTGAACCAGATGGGCGCGGCGGCTAATCGGCTAGGGGGGTGGGTGGCTACGCAAACAGGCGGGATGCCGCATCTTGACCCGGCTACTCTTGCCCAGATTGTGTAAATTGGGATAAACCAATTGTAGCCACTAACATTTGTAGGCGGCGCGTCCTCACCATCCGAATAAGCGGTAGGCGGCGCGTCCCCGCGCCCGCACGTTTGTACATCTAGTAGCAGAG
>JBBQZT010000009.1:0-103582 GCA_038207455.1 Chloroflexia bacterium | reverse complement strand
GAGGCTGGAGCGAGCTATTTCTGCCGAATACGCGGTTATATTTCAACAATGCGTAAACAAGGGCAGTCAATTTTTAAGGTACTAACATCGGTTTTTAACGGACAAGTCCCCCTACCTGCTGCGGGGGTCTGAGTAGTTACTAAAATAGAATAAACTTCTCAGCCCTCTATTTATTGTAAGAGGCTGCTCCGTCAGCCGATGGTTTGGGTATTAGAATGACAGCAAAATCGGCTGACGGAGCAGCCTCTTACAAGAGCTTGAAAATAGGTGAAATAAAGTTGGAAAAGTCACAAGCAGAAAGCAAAATCATTGATTTGAATACGCCGGGAGCGGTTAATGTGGCCGAACTTTCGCGCCAACGCCTGGCTTTCGTGGGCGGTGGGGTCATGGCCGAGGCGATGATAGCCGGGCTGTTAGAACGTCAGCTAGTTCAACCAGAGGCAGTATGGGTCAGTCACCCGCGCTCGCATCGGGGCGACCAGTTGACCGAACGCTTCGGTATTCACGCCACCACTTCCAACCGTGAAGCAGCCCTGGCCGCCCAAATCGTGGTATTGTGCGTCAAACCCCAACGCTTGGGGCCTGTTTTGAACGAACTCAAAGGCAAGCTCGATAATGAACAGTTGGTGGTCTCGATTGTCACGGGCGCGTCGCTCAATAACATCGCCACGCGGCTACTGCACGAAGCTGTTGTGCGAACTATGCCCAACACCCCAGCCCAAATCGGTCAGGGTTTGACGGTGTGGGCTGCAACTCCGGCAGTCACCCCCCATCAACGCGACTTAGTGCGGGCTTTGTTAGGGGCGTTGGGCCGCGAGATGTTTTTCGAGGAGGAAAAGTTCGTAGATATGGCAACGGCTATTAGTGGGAGCGGCCCAGCCTACGTCTTTTTGTTGATGGAGGCGATGATAGACGCTGCCGTGCATCTCGGCTTTTCGCGTCAGGATGCCCGCGAATTGGTCACTTCGACCCTGCTTGGTTCGGTGCTATTCGCTCAGGAGTCCCAAAAACACCCTGCCGAACTCCGCAATATGGTCACGTCGCCCAACGGTACGTCGGCGGAAGCTCTTTATCAATTAGAAAAAGGCGGGATGCGTACAGTTATATCTAAAGCTATTTACGCCGCCTACCAGAAAACAGGCGTGTTGAGCAGCTTGATAAATCAGTAGTCGTCAGCTATCAGCCTTCAGTTGTCAGTAAAGACGGGAAGCACCGATGGATAACGAATATTGGTTATTAAAATCCTTATGGAAGCACCGATGGATGAATCCATCGGCAAGGCGATTCTAAACCCAATAAATTGGGTTGAAATACCCAGCCCACCCAGTCGCCGTCCTAAATAACCTGATTTATCAGGTTTGGAATCTATTTGCCGATGGATTCATCCATCGGTGCATTCCACATGGGGATACCGAATTATTTGTAAAAATTCATCAATCATCGGGCTATTCTAACTCAAAAAACTGACGCGCCCCCACGAAGCAGGTAAAATCCAATATGATTAGACAATGGACAGTTGAGGCTATTCGTAAAATCGAAAGTGACTTTAATCGTTCGGCGGACACCCATCTTATTTTGCTTGAGATGCCCGCCCTGCCCAATATTCAAGTCTATATCAAGGACGAGTCCACTCACCCGACAGGCAGCTTGAAACATCGGTTGGCCCGTTCTTTATTCTTATATGGTTTGTGCAACGGTTGGATTAAAGAAGATACTACTATTATCGAAGCCTCGTCGGGTAGCACCGCTATCTCTGAAGCTTATTTCGCCCGAATGTTAAATTTGCCTTTTGTGGCGGTAATGCCACGTAGCACTTCGGCGGCTAAAATCCAGCAAATCACGCTTTATAATGGTCAATGTCATTTTGTAGATAATCCGGCCCTGGTTTATAGCACCGCCCAACGTTTGGCCCACGAATGTAACGGCCACTATATGGATCAGTTCACTTATGCCGAACGCGCGACAGACTGGCGAGGTAACAATAACATTGCTGAGTCAATTTATCAGCAAATGCAGCTTGAGCCGCACCCGTTGCCGCATTGGGTGGTAGTAGGGGCAGGTACGGGTGGCACTTCCGCCACCATTGGCCGCTATATCCGCTATCGTAACTTTGACACCCAGCTTTGTGTAGTTGACCCCGATAATTCGGTTTTCCTCGACTACTATCGGACAGGCGACAAAAATCTGACCAGCCCCAAAGGTTCGGACGTGGAAGGTATCGGCAGACCGCGCGTCGAGCCGTCTTTCTTGCCCGAAATCGTGGATCGAATGTTACACGTACCCAACGCAGCTTCCTATGCCGCCATGCACTTATTGGAAAAATTAACCGGACGCAAGTATGGTGGTTCTTCCGGTACAAACTTTTATGGCGTGTTACAACTGGCCCAGGAAATGTACGAGCGGGGCGAACAAGGTTCGATTGTGACACTCGCTTGTGATGCGGGTGAGCGTTACCTGGATACTTATTACAATCCCGAATGGCTAAAAGCTAATGGGTATGACATCGAACCCTATATGGGTCTAATATGAGTGAGTTTAATTCTCAAAAACCATACTGCCTATGGTTTTTGAGAATTTCCCCTATCCAGTTCTCGAACTTGAAGCAGAAGGTGGCGGGTTAAACTAGCGCGTCTGCCGATTCGCGTTGAGCTTCGAGAGCCGCCACGCCTGCCGGAATTGCCACCACTGTTTCTGATTCCTCCTCCACTTCGCTCAAACCCAACCATTTGTGTAGAGCCAGCAACGGAGCGGGCGACCACCAGTTATATTTGCCCAGCAAGCGCATAGTGGCCGGAACGAGCAGCATCCGCACCAAAGTTGCATCTACTGCCACCGCCAGACCGAGACCGAGGCCGATTTGCTTGATGAACAGGATTTGCCCGGTCATAAAGCTGCCGATTACCACTACTAGCAGCAAGGCCGCGCTGGTGATGATGCCGCCCGTGCGTTGTACGCCTGCCGCCACCGAAGCCGTCGTGTCTTTGGTACGGTTGTAGTTTTCTTTGATGCGTGAAAGCAGGAATACTTCGTAGTCCATCGAAAGCCCGAAAGCGATGGCGAAAATCAAAACTGGTTGCGAGGCATCTACTCCGCCTGTCGAAGTGAAATTGAGTAGGTCGGACAGGTTGCCGTCCTGGAAAACCCACACCATCGCCCCGAAGCTTACCGACAGCGATAAAATATTTAAAAGCACGGCTTTGAGCGGCACAATCAGGCTACCCAACATCAAGAACAGCAGCACAAACACTACCGCGATAATTAGCCCCAGCGCAAGCGGTACGCTGCTGCCTAGACTATGCAACAAATCAACTGCTACCGCCGTATCGCCACCGACTAAGGTTGTTAGACCGATAGGCGGGTTCAGACCGCGAATAGTGCGAACCAGATCCTGATTGGCGGCGGCTTGCGGGTCGCCCGCATAAAGCACCGAAACCAGGCTATAGCTACCTTTGGCATAATTCTGACTAATTGTGCCAGCCTGGGGAGCCTGGGCGTAAAACTGGATATAGTCGGCCTTCTGAAACTCCTTACCAGTCAGTTGCGGGTTCAAATTCACCAGACTGTCCACCCGCCGCACGCCAGGCAGACCTTTGAGTTGCTGGGTATAGTCGTACAACACGCTCAAGCTGTCCGCATTAGTTGCCGCGTTATTAGTCTGCACCAGTATCTGAATAGGGCTGGTTTCGTTGGCCGGAAATTGAGTGTTCAAAACTTCCAGCACGGTGCGGCTTTCGCTACCTTTGGGCAGACTGCGCTGGTCGGTAGCCGTGAAGTTGACGCGCAAGAAAGGTAGCCCCACCCACACCAGTACTGCAAGTGTGACCAGCAGGACACTGAACGGGTGACGCATTACGAACTGGCTGTTACGATACCAAAAGCCGGGTTTGTCGCCCATTGGTGCGGTGACAACCATATTTTTGCGTCCACGCCGCACCAATGACCAGACCGACAACGAATTGACCCGATTGCCCAGCAAAGCTAAAAGCGCGGGCAAAACCGTCAGGGCCGTTAGCATCGCCACCAATACGGCAGCCGCGCCGCCCAAACCCATACTTTTGAGGAACATTTGGGGGAAAACTAACAAACTCAGTAGGCTTATCACGACGGTCAGGCCGCTAAACATCACCGTGCGACCTGCTGTTTGCATAGTACGGGTTAGGGCGGCTGGTACGTTTCCGTTGTGGCGGGCCAATTCCTCGCGGAAACGGCTGACCATAAACAAACTATAATCAATAGCCAGACCCAGGCCCAGGATGGTAATGACATTGATGGCGAAAATCGAGATGTCCATAAAGTTAGCTAGTATCCGCAAAATCAGGAATGCACCCAAAATCGCAGTGCCGCCGATGGCTAAAGGCAGCGAGGCCGCAATCAAGCTGCCAAAGATGAGGATTAGTAATACGGCCAGAATGGGAAAGCTGGCGGTTTCAGCGGTTGCCAGGTCTTTGCTCACCTGGTCGCTGATTTCCTGGTTGATAGCGGGCGCACCGCTCAAGCGTACTTGCAGGCTATCGCTGGTCAGGAGCGGGCGCAACACCTTGATGTTTTTGGCTTGCGTTTCCTGGTCGCCCGTCATACCTACGACAGCATAGGTGCTATGCTGGTCTGCGGAGAGCAGTTGCGGGGCGTGGGTGCTATAGTAGCTGCTGACTGTCCCGACCCCTTCCTGGCCCTTGACCTTCGCCAACGTGTTTTCTACCGCCTGTTGGTAAGCTGGACTATCGGCGGTCTCACCGTTTTTGGCCGTAAAAAGTACCAGCAAGGCCGCTTCGTCGTGGCCCAACTGATTGTGCAGAGCGTTTAGCACCTTTGACGAATCGGCAGCTGGGTCATCGAAGCCGCCGCCTTTGAGTTGACCGAATAAGGTCGTACCATAGACTCCACTGGCTGCCAGGAAAACTATCCCCGCCACCAGCACCAACCACCGCCTCCGATAGACAAATCTGCCAAGTGATGCAAACATAGCTCGCTCCTTTCTTATTTCAACACCCATTCGTATCTAATAACGAATGAGGTTCATTCAGTCCAAACAAATCAAAAAAAGAAGGTCAAAAAGTTATTTACACTTACACTTTACCCTGATTTGGTTTGGTGTAATGAGCCGAAGGTCACATTCAGAGTCACATCTATATTATGACCTCCGAATGAAGTTCATTCATCAAAACTGCTTTAAGCCTTACCCGCTAATTAAGACAAACCGCCTTGCCAAAATGTTTCAGCTTATTTTGACCCAATGACACAGGCGACTGCTCTCGGTTTCATAGGCTGTACTTCTAAACGGCTATTCTTGAATCCAGCCTCCTCAAAGCTATTTAGCAAGGTTTGTCCAGTTTGATATACAGTCTCATCGGTTGCGCCTTTGTGCATTGGTTGAACAGCAATGACTATCAAACCAGTCGGTTTTAGTACCCGCCGCAACTCTTTCAAACCCTGAACTGAGTCCTGCCAAAACTGAAAGGAGTTGATCGAGAAGACTTTGCTAAAATCATCGTCAGAATAAGGCAAGATTTCAGACATTGAAGCCAAATGTAGAGCTACTTTGCCAGCCTTGATAGCGGTGGCGTTGCGTTTCTTGGCCTGGTTCAGCATTGTTTCGGATGGATCAATCCCGGTCACAAAACCGTCCGTTGCTCTAACACTAGCGCGTTTGATGTCTGCGCCCGGCCCAAAACCGACTTCTAGTACCTTATCTGTAGATTTGATGTTGAGCAAAGACAGCACCCACAAACTACGCTTTTTAGTGGTGGCAATCAAAATATAGCCAGCCAACACCCCGAACAATCCAGTTGGACGCACAAATTGTTCGCCCCATTTGACCCGCCAGAATTGTTTTGAAACCGGTTTTTTCTTTTCCAACATTTTTAAGTTCCTTCGTAATTACCCAACCGGGCGTAGCTGTCATTTTGAACAGCTAAATGCTATTTGAAGGAGCAAGCTCTGTCTTGCGATGTTTTAAGTCCAGGCAAAATCGGTTGACCGAGCAACCTCCTACAATGGTGACAAGCCCGCTGCTATCACAATTTAGTGTGAACCGTGCGGGTTTGGCTACGATACCAGTTTACCTCGTCCCTGAGCGTCTCTTCAAAAGGACGGAAAGTGGCACTAAGTTCGCGTACTGCTTTGGCTGAGATAACATCTTGTATATTGTGCAAAGCCCGCACCCCTTCAAGCGAAACTAAAATAGGTTTGTGGGTAAGACGGCCATAAATTTCCATCACACTAGCATAAGCTATAGAAGCCAAATAAGGAATGTGGCGTTTCGGGCCAGCCACACCGCTAACTTTGCCCAATGTCTGTATCATTTCTTCCATAGTGTGGTAACTTTCGTTCAAGATATAGCGTTCCCCGCTTTTACCGCAATCTACCGCCTTCAACATTGCCTGGGCCACGTCCCGTGCATCTACCATTGGCAAACCCCCAGGAACGATACCCGGCAATTTTCGGTTGAGGTAATCTTGTACCAGTTGGCCCGGCATCGCCCGGCCCAAGCATCACGGTTGGCAAAATCAGCACAACGGGCAAAGAGTGAGAAGCCAAAAATTTATCCACTTCGATTTCGGCCAGAACCTTGCTTCTAAAATATAGGTTTTTCAAAGCAGACGGAGAAGTGCTTATATCCGACTCGTCAGACGCGCTACCATCGGGCCTGTTAGCCAGGACACCAGATGAACTGACGTAGGTGGCCTTTTTGATACCACGTTTTTCAGCCTCATCTAGCAGATTAATCGTGCTTTTTACGTTAATATTTTGCAACGTCTGCCAGTGGTCGCCCGGCTGAAAGTAGTCGCGGAAAAAGGCGGCAGTGTGGAAAAGCAGGTCGCAACCAGCTAATTGATTTGCAAAACCAGCTACGTTTTCCATATCACCCACCACAATCTCTATTTCAGGCTCTTTAAGAAAGCGGGCGGCCTTTTCTTTGGAGCGGGCTAAAGCCTTTACCTCATAGCCACTTTTCAGCAACACTTGCACCAAATTACTGCCCAGCAACCCGGTACTTCCAGTCACAAATGCTTTCACTTCATGGCTCCTTCAACAATAAGAATGAACTTCATTCACTAAAATCAAGCTAAAAATACAGCAGATACAACTAAACGCCATATCTGCTCCTCGAATCAAATCTCTAAAAATTCCGGGTGCAACATCCATCGCTCAAAAGCCTCTACCAAAATATTGATATATAACTCCTGGTTGTTGCCGTTCTCTACCTGGAAACATTGTTCTAACGCCCCACTAACCATACTATACGAGATGACTGCCGCAGCTTTCGTATCTACTGGCCGGAATACCCCATCCTTGATGGCCTCGTCGAGCCAGTTTTTTATAGCCTGCTCCATAATTGGCCCTTTGTGATCCAGATGTTTGCTATGGTAAATTTCGCCCATCACTTGCGGCGGCAGACCCATTAACTGCACTCGCTCGGTATGCTCAATACAAGCTTTGAAACTGCTTTCGACTATAGCCCTGATACGCTGGCGGTGGGGAATATGGTTCAGCCCTGCCTGTACCATGTACTGCATAAACTCCGCATCCCATTGTTCCTTGACCGCGTACAGCATCTCCTGTTTATTTTTGAAATACAAATAGACCGTACCGACAGCTACGCCAGCCTTTTTTGCAACCTCGGCTATGGTAGTGGTTTCGTAACCTTCGTTGGTGAAGAGGGCGGTAGCCGCTTCGATAATCGCCTCACGCTTATCAGGCTTTTTATTTTTGGGGCTGATAACTGCTTCTTTTGAAAAAGACTGGGTTGCTATTACTGTGTTTTCAGAAGCACCTACCAAAGTTGTCTCCGTTGCCAAAATATTTTCCTATTTTCCTTCGCTCAATTGACACCTTCATTCTTTGGGTAGGTCTAGCCGCATAAATGAATGAAGTTCATTCTTACTATACCACCATCAACTCAATATGTCAAGGGGTTTTAGCAATCAAAATATTTTCCAGCCTACTTACAACAGTCTTGAAAGTTGTAAGAGGCACGTCAGTTTTTGCAATCCAGGGAAAACAGAAAAAATCATAACCTTGACGTTTACGTTATAGTTAGGTATAATAGACAGGGTTAATTCGAGCTATAGAAATAAAATATAGTAAGTGAGCGGGCGATATGACCGAAACTAAACAGGCAGAGGTAGAAAACCAGATAGTAGCGGATATTGAAAGGCTTGACACGGGGGAAGAGCTTTTACAAATTGAAGAAGCGGCCAGACGAACGGGACTGACCTCCCGCACCCTGCGTTATTACGAGGAACGAGGTCTGGTTGTCCCGGCCCGTCGCGGCGACAGCAACTATCGGCTGTATTCAGGAGCGGACATTGAGCGTATCGAGCGGATTAAACAGCTAAAAGATTTGCTGGCCTTCTCGCTGGACGAAATTGGCGAACTGTTAGAGGTCGAAGAACAGCGCGTTAGCCTCAAGCAAGCTTTTAAGTTAGAAACTGACCGCGCTATTAAAAGCCAGCAGTTGCGTCAGGCTATCTTGCTTACCCACCGCGAACTATCGCTGATTGACGATAAGCTGCACCGCCTGGAAAAACTCAAACAAGATGCCCTGGCCCGCATCGCCCGCCACCAACACCGTCTGACCGAATTAGAAGCTTAATCTTCCAAAGTTTGATAAAACGCTGGGACACGACTTTCGATTAACTTGAACAAACCGTTGGTAGCATACTCGATAAAGTGCGGAGTCAGACGATGGCTCTGAAAAGCGGCTTCGTCAGCATACTGTTCATACAGAAAGAACTGGCGCGGCTCGGTGGTCGAACGGTGCGCCACGTACATAAAATTGCCCGGCTCGGTGCGTGTGCCGACGGTCAGCTTTTTGAAAAACTCGATAGCTGCGTCTTCGTGGCCCGCCTGGATTACATAAGTTACGGCTACGCAATACATAATTTCCCCTTCATTTTGGCTATACCGTCGCGCCTCGCTTAACAACCTCTAGCATTTCCGCCACGTGGGTGAATTTAACACGCGGACGGCCCTGGCTCTTACCCTGCGCCACTTCTTGCTCGTTGATGCGAGACCAATCCTGGTAAGTGATATAAGGAATTTGCTTATCCTTGAGCAGATTTACGATAGCCGCCAGGTCGTGGGTATGAGGCTGGCTTCTGAGATGCGGCACATCTTCCACCATTGCTGCCACCGTCGCCGCCGAGTCGGGTTTATTTGTCCCGATGACACCGCTAGGCCCGCGTTTGGCCCAACCCACCACGTATTCACCCGCCACCATTTCGCTGGTCGAAACTTGCATCACGCGCCCCGCAATGTTGGCAATCGTGCCAGTCTTGTCGTCAAATGGTACGCCACTCAAAGTCACGCCCCGGTAGCCCACCGAACGAAAGACCAGCCCCGTCTCTATAGTTTCAAACTGGCCCGTTCCTTCGGCCCGCAAAGTCCCATCGCTATGCAATACTAGCTGATTGCGCTCCAGCTTGATAGCCTTGACTTTACCGTTTTCGCCAATTATTTCGACAGGCGAAACCAGGAAGCGCATTATAATCCGGCGTGGCTTATTGTATTCGGTTTGGGCGGCATAGCGGCCCAGCGTCGCTACATTTTTGGTGGCGTTTTTGTCGCTGGCAAGTGTCGCGGTACTGGTTTCGTCCAGTTCCAAATCCGCCGGGTCAATTATCACATCTACGTCTTCCAATTCGCCAAACTCTTTTAACTCTGGATTGGTAAAGGCCGACTGGACAGGGCCGCGCCGCCCCAACATAATTACCTCGCGCACCTGGCTCTGGCGCAATTTTAGCAAAGCGGCATCGGAAATATCAGTGGTCGCCAACGCATCAGGCAGGGTAGCTAGAATACGGGTCACATCCATTGCCACGTTGCCATTTCCCACCACCACCGCCCGCTGATGGGTCAGATCAAAGTCTAAATCGGCGTAATCAGGATGGCCGTTGTACCAACCCACAAAAATCGTGGCCGGGTAGCTACCGTCCAAATCTTCGCCCGGAATGTTCATCTTGCGGTCAGATTGCGCCCCGACTGCATAAATTATCTGGTCATACAAAGGTCGCAATTCGTCGTGGGTAATATCTGTTCCAAAGGTGACATTGCCAAAATAGCGAAAGTTTGGGTTGGTAGCGATGCGGTCATAAATACGTGTGACCGTTTTGATTGACTCGTGGTCGGGGGCCACTCCTTCCCGTACCAGGCCGAACGGAGTGGGGAAGCGGTTAAACATATCAACTTGAGATACCAGACCGCTTTGCTTGAATAGCGAATCTACGGCGTAAAAAGCCGCCGGGCCTGCGCCAATCACCGCCACTCGCAGCGGCTGTTCCTCTGTTCCAATTTTCTTAGCCTGTTCCAAAATCGTAACTCCTGCTTTACAGCTATAGCAATCATCTTTCTATTTTTTAATTATTCAGGCCACTTGTAGGAGGCTGCTCCGTCAGCCGATAATTTCCCGTTGAAACGTCAGCAAAATCGGCTGGCGGAGCAGCCTCCTACAAAAGACAATAAAGGGCTGAATAGTTACTTTGTTTTGTTAATTATAGCACAAGCCAGGAGCGGGCAGACTGATGGGCAACAAAAAGGCGGCCTGAGCCGCCCAAGTTTTATCTTTAAAGCTATTAAAGCTTTTTATAAGTCAGGTCGAAATTAGTTACCACAGGCGCGTGCGCTACCGCCACCTTCGGCAGTATCAAAGGATTGACCGCAGGAGCAGCTATGCGTGGCATTTGGATTGAGGACTGTAAAGCCACCACCCATCAAGCTATTGACAAAGTCAATCTGCGAACCTTCCAAATACTGCTTGCTAAAGTTGTCCACATAAACCTTCACGCCATCAACTTCATTGATTTCGTCGCCATCCCGGATTTCGTTCTCCAACACCATCTGGTATTGGAAGCCGCTACAGCCGCCGCCCGCCACAAACACCCGCAGACCCAGGTTCGGCTCGTCTTCTTCGGCCAAAATCTTTTTTAGATGGTTGGCAGCTTCGCTTGTTAATGTTACCATTGCTTTCGTTTACCCCCGCAGAATATTTTTAGTTCGGCTTTCGCCCATTTAAGTAAGTTCTTTTAATACTACCGACGCTCCCCCATATTATATCCCCATTCACAGATCAAGTCAAGGTTTTTTCCGATAACGCTAACTACTATTTCCACACACTTACAATATCGGTGGCTTTCGCGTCTTCGCGGCCCAAGTTGCCGAGACCGAAATTGTCCTCAATAGTCCGCAACAAACTGTAATGGTCATAGCGGGTATTATTGGTAGCTCCCGCTTTGACACTTTGGCCCAAAAGAGCGGTATAGATATGGTTACGGCTGTCGCCGTGGTCTTCGTCAAAAGTTACTACAATCAAGGTGTCTTGCATAAATTTGGGATTGTCCAATAGGGGGGTCAGAAAGTTTTTGAGCCAATCCGCTGCAAACTTTACGCCTGTATCGTGACCATCATCGGCCTGGTCAGGAATATACATTGAATATTGCGGCAATTTGTCGGCGGCCACATCGCTTTTTAGCTGCTCCGCGTTGACTAGCTTATTACAACGGGTGGGGTTCTTCTGGATATTTACATACGAGGCGAAAGGGACGTGTTTCCGCACGTAATCCCCCGCTTGCACTCCCAAGAAGCACGGTTTGGGCAAGCCTTCGGCATACACTTTCCAACTAATTCCCGCCGCTTCCATCAAATCAGCCAGATTGGTCTTGTCCAGGTCTGTTTGCCCATCGTCGGTCTGCCCAAAAGTGCTGCCGCCAGTCAAAGCCAGATAGTTAGGGTAAGATGGATGCGAAATCGCAAAATAATTGGTCAGAAGCGTGCCACTCTTTGCCAGTTCCGCCATATAAGAGTTAGCCAACGTCGTATCGTAGTTAGTATTTTCCAAAATGATAGTGAAAACTCGCTTGAAGCTGCCCGGTACAAAACCCTGGGGGTTAGCCGTTGGTTTGGGAGTAGTCGGCACGACGGTAGAAGCAGATTGCGTAACTGATGACGCTGGGCCTGACTGAGCCAGGGTTGGGCTGTTGATAACCGCAGCCGAGGCAGCTACAGCATCGCTGGTAGCTATGGTCGGAGCGGCTTTAGAACTGGCTGCCTGGGTGGTTGGTACTACAGTTTGGGTAGTAGTGGGAGTTGTAGCAGCTACGGTTGTAATTTGGATGGCTGTGTTTGTTGGAGTAGATGCAACATCGGAACAGCCAGCCAACAGCAGGGTCAGGATTGACATAACTAAAAACAAAGCTGCTAATCTATGTATCTTTCGCATTTTAATAAAAATTTCTAGCTTGCTCATTAATATTCAATCAAAGTAACAATGTCGTATTTAGGCAATTTCTCGCGCCCGTTGAGGAATTTAAGCTCAATTAGGAAGCAGAGCATCGCTACCTCGCCGCCCAATTCTTCTACCAGTTGGGCCGTCGCTCCGACTGTACCACCAGTCGCTAACAAGTCATCCACTATCATCACGCGCTGGCCGGGCTGAATCGCGTCGCGGTGCATTTCAATAGTGTTAGTACCGTATTCCAGGGCGTATTCAGCATGAATAGTTGGGCCGGGTAGCTTACCAAGTTTCCGCACCAGTACGAAACCCACGCCCAACCTGTCGGCCAGAGGTGCACCAAAAATAAAACCTCGTGACTCGATGCCCACCACAATATCAATTCTTTGGTTTTTGACGGTAGCTTCCATTTCGTCCAGGGCTTGCTTAAACGCGGCGGGGTCTTGTAGCAAGGTGGTTATGTCTTTGAAGCGGATACCGGGTTTGGGAAAATCGGGAATCTCGCGTATTTTACTAGCTAAGTCCAAAACACTCCTCCTAAAAATCCAACTGGTCTAACGTCTTTGTCTCAAGTCGCTCTTAATATCGTTTAGACTATCGTGGATGCGAAAAAGCAAGATATACAATTCGCATAATACGCGCCAGAGCAAAGGGCCAATGATTAAAATCAACAAACCTGCCAGTGGGTTGCCATAGTAAGGGGAAGAAAATTGAGCTAAGGCACTAATCACGATAACTATGATGCCTAACCAGAAAATAACCTGAATGATGATGGGTGTAACCATCAAGCGAAAGGTCAAAAAATCCATCAAGGGAGAGTGGTTGGAAGACGGGGCTGGTGGATAATAAGGTTGGGCATATTGTGGCTGAATAGGGGGCTGCCCAAAGGTTGTTCCGGGTTGGGCATATTGTGGTTGGAACTGATATTGCGGTTGCACGTACTGTACCTGACCACTGGTTTGAGCCGAAGGCCGGCTGTACTGGGTTTGACCATTAGCTTCCGAAGGATTGGGGGAGAAAATAGTGGAATCATCGGCCTGGTTCTCTCCCATATTTGGCTGTTCGAAATTGTTCATAAATAACTATTCCTTATCTACAGTCTATATCAGCACAACAAAGACAAAACGTATCTTCTCAATCATTCGTAGTAACGTGGTAATGTGGTAAAGGTAGGGGCTGGCCCCCACTTTTTGAAATGACACGACAAAATGATATGACGAATAATATGAACTGTTTGTCAGGGCAATTATAGCGTTTTCACCACAAACGTGCCAGCCAATTTGTCAAAAAGGGTTTGCTTGTTCGGATCCCACAACATCCACAAATAGCCTATTAGAACAACCAGGCTGAACAATCCTGAAATTGCCGTTCCCGTGGTGTTGTTGGTGGTGACTGTACCCGAAGCGTAAGTAAAATTACCGCTTGAGTAGGTGACGGCGTTGTTGATGATTGAGCCAACCAGACTCAAGCCGAGTGGGACAATGTAGCGGATAAAGGCTTTGTTGAGGCCCGGCGGGTTGCCTTCGCTATCCATAATTCTGACTTTGGCCGCCCTATCGCCTAATGTCTGACCTACACTGACCATCCAAACCTCATAGATAGCAGTGGGCAACATTACCAATAGACTGAGCAACAGTACTCCTACTAGGCCGGGGCCTGTGCCATTCCTGAAGCTATCCAGGGCAATAATCACAAAAACTACCGAAAAAATAAGGGTAACGGGCAGGAAAATGATGCCATCTATAAGAGATGCGCCCACCCTTTGTAAGAAACTAGCCTTTGCCAGATTTGCTGGTGTTACGCCTCCGCCGGGATAACCATAGGCTGGCATCTGACCTGCATAACCCTGGGGTGGTGCGAAGCCATAAGGTGCTTGGGAGCCTCCGTAGCCAGTGGGGGGCGGATAATAACCGGGGGGTGGGGATTGGTTGGGGTAGCCGGGTGGCGGTTGGTTGGGATAGCCGGGCTGAGGCTGGTAGTAGCCAGGAGGCGGTTGGTTGGGATAGCCGGGCGGTGGCGGGAAATTATTCGGGCCAGTACCGGGTTGGTTATACGGGTCTTGTGGGTTGCTCATAATTGTTTTCCTGTCTGTAAAGCTAAAAGGTTTTTGTCTTCGCGCCGAATAGCGAATTATCAGAGTATAAGCTTATTGTAGCACTCTTGCCAACTCTAACACAACTCTAACGCCTTAACCTGATACTTTATCTTTTGCCAGACCGTAGATTGTGATAGCATAACAGAGACAAAACAACAGTAACGAACAATAATGAACGATAACGATGCAAACTGATTATGCTAACTACTATAAATCTGAAACAAAGGCATAAAATAAAGATTTTACTTTATAACGAAAGTGGAGGAACTAGAGGACAATGGCTAAGATTTTAGGTATTGACTTGGGGACGACAAACTCCTGTATGGCCGTGATGGAAGGTGGCGAACCCACTGTAATTCCTAATGCCGAAGGCGCACGCACCACTCCTAGTGTAGTGGCAATTAGCAAGAGTGGCGAACGGTTGGTAGGGCAGGTGGCAAAACGCCAGGCTGTGACCAATCCTGAAAACACTATTTTTTCAGTCAAACGCTTTATGGGCCGCAAGTTTGACGACGTGAACGTGCAACGCGACATGAAGCTTGTACCGTACAAGGTGACGAAAGCCCCCAACGGAGACTGCCAGATTGTGCTGGGTGGCAAGACTTATAGCCCACCTGAAATTTCGGCAATGATTTTGCAGAAGCTAAAGGCTGACGCAGAAGCCTTTACGGGCGAAAAAATTACCGACGCGGTGATTACCGTTCCGGCTTATTTTAATGACAGCCAACGTCAGGCCACAAAGGACGCGGGCGAAATTGCGGGCCTGAACGTTAAACGTATTATTAACGAACCGACGGCGGCTTCGCTGGCTTATGGCGCGGACAAGAAACAGGAAGAAGAAATCGCGGTCTATGACCTGGGCGGCGGTACGTATGATATTTCGGTTTTGACTTTGGGCGAGGGTGTGTTTGAAGTTAAATCCACCAATGGCGATACCCACTTGGGCGGTGACGATTTTGACCAGCGCATTATTGATTGGTTGGCCGATGAATTCAAACGCGAAAACGGGATTGATTTGCGTCAAGACCGCATGGCTCTGCAACGCTTGAAGGAAGCGGGCGAGAAGGCCAAAATTGAGCTTTCTAGCACTCAATCCACCGATGTGAACCTGCCTTTTATTACGGCGGACGCGAGTGGCCCTAAGCATTTGAACGTGAACTTGACCCGTTCCAAGTTGGAGCAATTGGTCGGCGACTTGATTGACAAAACTGTGCCACCGATGGACGCGGCTCTCAAGGACGCGCAAATCACTACAACTAAGGTGGATGAAATTTTGATGGTGGGTGGTATGACTCGTATGCCCGCCGTAGTCGAAAAGGTCAAGAGCTTTTTTGGTAAAGACCCGAACCGAGGTATCAACCCGGACGAAGTGGTGGGTGTCGGTGCGGCGGTACAAGGCGGTGTGTTAGGCGGCGAAGTAAAGGACATTTTGTTGCTAGATGTGACCCCGTTGAGCCTTTCTGTTGAAACGATGGGCGGCGTGGCTACTCCTTTGATCGAGCGCAATACCACTATCCCGACCCGCAAGGGCGAGGTGTTCAGCACGGCAGCGGACGGTCAGTCGAGCGTTGAAATCCATGTCATTCAAGGTGAACGTCCGATGGCAAGCGAGAACAAATCGTTGGGCCGCTTTATCCTGGACGGCATTCCGCCTGCGCCACGTGGTATGCCCAAAATCGAAGTAACTTTCGATATTGATGCCAACGGTATTTTGAACGTAAGCGCGAAAGATACCGCAACGGGTCGTGAGCAGAAGATTACCATTACGGCCAGCAGTGGTTTGTCGAAAGACGAAGTGAAGCGGATGCAACAAGAAGCCGAAGCGCACGCTGGGGAAGATGCCAAAAAGCGTACCTTAATCGAGACCCGTAACAAGGGCGACAACGCGGCCTACACCGCCGAGAAGACCTTGAAGGACTTCGATACCCAGATACCCGCCGACTTGAAGGATGAGATCACTGGCAAGATTGCAGCGGTTCGGAGTGCTTTGCAAGGCGAAGATACTGACCGGATCGAGTCCACTACTAACGATTTGATGACTTCGGTGCAACGGGTCGGTTCTCAAATTTACGGACAGCAGGGCCAGGGCCAGCAACCTCCGATGGGCGATCAACCCGGTGGTGGTGATGGTCAGCAGGGCGGCGGCAACGAAGGCGGCACTGTCGAGGGCGAATACCGCGAGATGTAATTTGCGATTGACTTGCAAATAGCAAGGTAACTATTAAGCCAAGCGTAGTTGTCATTCCGAACGGAAGCTCTGCGTAGTGAGGGATCTCTAATTTGAATTTGAAAAGCGGGTTAGAGATTACTCGCTCGTGCCTCGCTCCGCAACCCTAAAGGGCCGTGACAGCCTGAATAGTTACAAAGCAAGCAATAAAAAAGGCTCTAACTCAAACGGGTTAGGGCCTTTTCCTATATTTACGAAATTCTTAGCCGAAGCGTCCGGTGATGTATTGTTCGGTGCGTTCGTTTTTGGGGCTGGTGAAGATGTCTTTGGTGCTGCCAAATTCGACTAGCTCCCCAGCCCGGTCTTGGGCCATCATAAACACCGAGGTGTAGTCGCTGGCCCGCGCCGCCTGCTGCATATTGTGGGTGACAATTACAATGGTCAGGCGTTTGCGTAGCTCCAACATCAGTTCTTCGATTTTGATGGTAGAAATGGGGTCGAGTGCGCTGCAAGGTTCGTCCATCAACAGCACTTCGGGGTCAACGGCGATGGCACGGGCGATACACAAACGCTGCTGCTGCCCACCGGATAAAGCCATTGCCGAGATGTTCAGCTTGTCTTTTACTTCGTCCCAAATAGCCGCCTGTCGCATCGAACGCTCGACCAGTTCTTTGAGTTGGTTCTTGTCCTTGTTACCGTGCATACGCGGGCCATAGGCGACATTATCAAAAATAGATTTGGGAAACGGATTGGGCCGTTGGAAAACCATACCAATCCTATGCCGCAACTGCATCAGGTTTATTTGCGGATCAAGCAAGTTCTGGCCGTCCAGTACGATATTACCTTCGGCGTGCGAACCCGGTGTAAGGTCGCTCATCCGGTTGAGCAGACGCAAAAAGGTAGATTTGCCCGTCCCACTAGGGCCGATGATCGAGGTAATCCGCAGGCTAGGGATAGTAATATTGACATTACGCAAAGCCTGGAATTTTCCGTAATAAAAGCTTACATCTTTAACATCCAATTTTGTGCGATTGACCTGGCCTGCGTCTTGCAAACTTTGCTCTGCAATACCCGCTACCGCCGTCTGAATTTTTATTGGGGTAGCCCAGCTTTCGGCTGCTTCTGACATATAATAATTCACTCCACAAATTTTATTTCTATCCGAACCGTCCGCTAATATAATCTTCGGTGCGTTTTTCGGACGGATTAGTGAAAATCTTTTTGGTGCTGGTGTACTCCACCAGTTCGCCCACCCGTTCCTGCCCAGCCAACATAAAAGCGGTTTTGTCGCTTACCCGCGAGGCTTGCTGCATATTGTGAGTGACAATCACGATGGTGTAACGTTTTTTCAGTTCCAACATCAGTTGTTCCACGTGCAGAGTCGCAATCGGGTCGAGTGCGCTGCAAGGCTCGTCCATCAAGATCACTTCCGGTTCGACGGCAATGGTGCGGGCGATGCACAAACGCTGCTGTTGCCCACCACTGAGCGACGTACCCGGCTCGTCCAGCTTATCTTTAACCTCGTCCCACAAAAAGGCCCGACGCAAAGCTTCCTCGGCTACCCGTTGCAGTTTGCGGGGGTTAGCCTCGCCTACGGTACGCAAGCCAGATACTACATTTTCAAAAATCGAGTCGGCTGGAAAAGGGTTGGGTTTTTGGAAGACCATTCCGACGCGGCGACGGGTTAAAACCGGGTCGCTATGGCTGTCGTAGATGTTTTGTTTATCAATAGCGATTACGCCAGTCACTTTCGCGCCTCGTGTGAAGTCGTGCATTCGGTTGATGGCCCGCAACAAGGTGGACTTGCCGCACCCGCTCGGCCCAATCAACGCGGTTATCTGGTTCGGCTCAATCATCATAGACACGTTTCTGACGGCCTGATGTTTGCCGTAGAAAACGTTGACGTTTTGTAGTTCAACCGGACTGCCAGGTTTAGCATCTGACTGGCTCTCAGCACCTTTTACATCTGCTGTCATAAAATTGATAGCTCGTTTCCTTCTTACTTATTCTTACCTATATTTTACCGCTTACTATCAAATTGGTCAAACGAGAGGAGTTATCAATCGTCAGCTGTCAGCTATCAGTCGAACCAAAATCAATATAAAATTCAGAATTTGACAGGATTGTATTTTGTCTCAACTGATAACTGATAACTGACAACTTTTACAAGCTTGTTCGCAAGCGGCTACGGGTCAGGAAGCGTATCCCAAAGACTAAGATAAAGATAATCACGACGATAGCCAGGGCCGCACCCCAGGCGTGAGCCTGTTGCGTGGGATTGCCGCTAATGTTGGCGTAGATATAGGTTGTCAGGGCCGTAGTCGGGCCGCTCATCGGATTACGCCAGTTACTGCTGGTGCTGGCCGTCAGAAGCAATGGGGCGGTTTCTCCGGCGATACGCGCCACACCTAACAAAATACCAGTCACAATCGCTCCCGTCGCAGCTGGTATCACCATCGTCAGAGTCACTTTCCACTGTGGCAGGCCCAAACTCAAGGCTGCCTCACGCAAACTGACCGGCACCAGGCGCAGCACTTCTTCGGTGTTACGCGAGATAATTGGCACCATCATTACGGCCAAAACGATACAGCCAGCCCAACCGCTATAGTTGGCGGCAAAGATGTGGTTGTTGACGAAAACCGAAAGGCCGAACAAGCCCACGATGATACTCGGAATACTGTTCAAAACGTTGGCCGTAAAGCGAACCGCCCCGCCGAAGCGGTTGTTCCCGTATTCGGAAAGGTAAATACCCGCCAAAATACCAATTGGAATCCCAATCAAGGACGCAAGACCCACAATTGCCAGCGTACCCAGGATAGCGTTGGCAATACCATCATTACCCGAAGCGACGACTTTGGACTGGTCAAAGATGTTGCGCCCGTCCTGGGTACTTATCAAAAAGTCTGGCTGGAATACCGCGCCTAACCCGTTGAACACTACCAAAACCAGGATACTCACCAGCGGGACAATAGCCAACACCGTCGCAAAAACCATTATCCCGGACATAATCCGGTTCATTACTTTGCGGTAGCCAAACGAAACCTGGGGTTGGGCCAGCACTTCGAGGGGACGGGATATAGTGCGTCCGGCTTCTTTGGTACGCACATCCCAGGCCCGCAGCAGTTGATATGCGCCCCATAAAATTATGATAGCGAGAGATACCCAAATCGAAAGATATGGGAACAATAATAGTACGAAAATAGGGAATAAGAGACGACCAAACCACGTCCCGATGTTGTTGGCAGCCTTAGTGCCTTGTTTCTCGGCATGAGGTTTGACGGATTTGACCCCACGATTGACCAGCCGCAAAGCCAGACCGTTGACAATCAAGGTGATAATAAACAAAACCAGACCTAGCTCGATGATGGCGGAGAAAGCTGCGCCCAAAGCTTCACTGCGCGAGTTGGCAATTTTGGTGCTGATAGTTTCGCCCGTATTGAAAATCTGACCGGAAGGCGGCAGGGCGTTTTGTGCGCCACCTACCAGATAGCTAACGGCTACCGTTTCGCCAACAGCACGGCCAAAACCTAAAATCAATGCCCCGATGATACCACGTCGCCCGGCAGGTAAAACTGCTTTGCGGATAGTTTGCCATTTAGTTGCACCCAACGCCAGCAAACCTTCGCGCTGGCTGTCCGGCACGGTACGCAACACGTCGCGGCTAATAGAAGCAACAGTGGGGATAATCATAATCGAAAGTACGATACCGGCAGTCAAAAGGTTGCGACCATTGGGCAACGGTTCGGGGTCTTGTCCGTCAAAGCCACCACCAAACATCGGAATGAAGTTGAGGCTTTTGAACAGAAAGTTGTCCAGCCCGCCCATCGTGGGAGCCAAAACGGCCACGCCCCACAAACCGAAAATTACGCTGGGTATAGCGGCCAGCAATTCAACCACAAACGAAATCGGGGTACGCAACCAGTCGGGGGCGTATTCTGAAAGAAAGACAGCTACTCCCAAACTAACCGCCCCGCCAACGAGCAAAGCAATAATTGAAGTTACAAAGGTATCGTAGATGAAGACTAATGCGCCAAATTTACCGTTGTCAGGACTCCAATCGTAAGTAGTCAGGAAATCCAGGCCCACTTTGCCTATTGAACTGGTGGAATTTATTACCAGAATAACGGCAAAAGCCGCCACAATCACGATTACCAGCCCGGCAAAAATTACGGTCAAGCCTTTGAAAATGCCATCGCCTCGATTGCCGGAACTGCCTGTTAAAGTGGCGGGTCTTTGGGAAGTAGTAACGGCCATATATTCAAAAACCTCTCAAAAAGTTTTATTTTACAAAAAAGCCACGAGCCAATAGTTATCAGCCGTCAGTCAGCAGTGGTCAGTTAAAACTCGGAACGTCCATTGACGGAGCAATGTCCTACAAGTGCTTTCTGTTGGACATTGCTCTGCCAATGGATTGTTCTAACTTATCGGTTGACAGAGCCGCTGCGCGTCCTACAAAATGCCTTTGCCTTTGTGGGACATTGCTCTGCCAATGGATAAGCACTTACTTCGCTGGTTGCCCATTGATGGTAATTTTGGTCATCTGCTTCTCAATCAGAGAGACGAAGGCAGCAGGTAGCTTGGCGTAGTTATTTTTCGGGCCTAAGTCTTGACCTTCGTGGGTGGCGTAGTACAGGAAGCCCATCAAAGCTTTACCCTTATCCGCGTTGGTCTGATCTTGATTGACGATGCCATAGGTAGTGGTAGTAATCGGCCAGGCTTTGGGGTCGCTCTGGTTAATCAAATCTACTACCAGCGTATCGCTCGGTTTGGCAGTGTTGGCGGCGGCGGTCAGGTTGTCCAGCGACGCATCCACATAGTTGCCAGCCGAATTTTTGAGCATTGCGTAAGGTAGAGTGTTAGCGACAGCATAAGCGACCTCAACATAACCAATTGTACCCTCGGTTTGCTTGACTGCGCCCGCCACCCCGTCGTTACCAGTGGCCTGGGTCACGCGCAAACCAACCTTGCCCCAGCCATCAGGAGCCTGGGTGCTACCAACTTTGGATTTGAAATCAGGGCTAATCGCCGACAGGTAGGCAGTGAAAACACCTGTCGTACCACTGGTATCCTGACGTACAGCAAATGTGATGTTGGTATCAGGGAGGGTTACACCAGCGTTAAGAGCGGCAATCGCCGGGTCGTTCCATTTCTTGATTGCGCCAGTGTAAATCTTACCGACGGTATCGCCGTCCAGTTGTAGCTTGGTTACACCCTTGAGGTTGTAGGAAATTACTACTCCAGCCAGGGTCATAGGGATGTACAGCACCTTCTTGCCATAAGCACTCAGTTCAGCATCGCTAGGAGCTACGTCACTAACGGCGAAGTCGGTGTTACCAGCGAAGAAATCCTTGCGGCCCGCGCCACTACCGTTTTTGGTGTAGCTAACGTTGACGTTGCTGGCGAGACCAGCGAAGCCTTTAACCCACGGCTGCATCACCGGATCAACCAGACTCGAACCGCTACCAGCCAATGTACCTTTCAAGCTAGTATAGTCAGGTTTAGCCATTGCGCCACCCGTAGATGTACCACTGGTTGTAGCCACAGCCGAAGTGGTAGCCACAGCTGAAGTCGTGGCCGCAGCTGAGGTCGTTGCACCAGCACTGGTGGTAGCTACCATCGCCGAAGTAGCTACAGGCGCAGTGGTAGCTACCATTGCGGTAGTACCAGCTGCCGAAGTCATAGCCATCGCAGTCGTGCCAGCCGCCGCCGAAGTCATAGCCATCGCAGTCGTGCCAGCCGCCGCCGAAGTAGTGGCCGCCCCTGCCGAAGTTGCGTTGGGAGTAGCAGTTTCGCCACAAGCCGCCAACACCATAGCAGCCACTAGCAAAGCGGCTACCATACACATAATCTTTGTCACCAATTTGATTTGCACCTAAACTTTCCTCCTTTAAGTCTCAGGTCTAAAAAGCAGATTCGCATTGTTCGTCCGAATTATTATTATGGCTGCTGACATAATAGCTTTTTAATATAAAGAGCTTTTTAACAACTTGTTATCGTAAGGGGTTTAGATGTTAAGGTTTTGTTAAATGTTGCTGTCAGAGGTTTTACGAGGGGCTAGTGTGTAGCTGCTGTACCGTTCCCTTATACCAAATTGGGTGGTCACGACCGCAAGGTTGTGATAGTACGCCGATGCTTGTACAAGCTGGTATAATTTTAATCTCAAAACAATTCAAGGGATTAGGAAAGAAAACTCATGGCTGTGGCAATGGAAAGGGTGAGCGCGTCTCCCAATGACGAGGTTGAAATGGTAGCGAGGGCGGTTTTGCGCCCCACTGCCCCCTTCGATTTCAAACAAAGCTTGACCTTTATGCGGAACAGTGGCGCAAACGACCTGAACGATAGCTTTGGCCCAGACGATAGCTGGCTGGAACGTCCAGTCAGTTTGCACGGCCAGCCCTGCTTAGTGCGCCTGACCAATACTACTGGGGATGTCCAGACACCGAAGCTGCAACTAAGCGTGCGGGCCAGCGACGACAGTGACCAAATACCCGATACCAAAGTTTTGGAGGCGGCAACAGAATGGGCCAACCGACGTTTCTTCCTGGACGTGGATATGAGCGCGGTGCGGGAAGTTCTCGCGGTCAATGAATACGGCGAAAGCTTAGTGGGCAAGTTCTGGCCGAGCCGTCCGGTGAATCTGCCGGAGGCGTGGGAGGGGCTTCTCAAAACTGTCATCAGCGTCCAGATTTATCCAGGTCTGGCCCAGCGTTTACAGCGCGGTTTGCTAGATGTGTATGGCGCAGCAGTGCGGTTCGGAGGCCAAACGTACCGTTTGTTTCCCACCGCCGCTAGACTAGCCGCTATCCAGCCAGACGAGCTGCTGACCATGAAGTTTAGCCGCCAAAAAGCCAGTTATCTGCCTGGCATCGCTCAGATGGTATTGGCCGAACCCCGGAAGTATGATTGGGACGCACTCCGGCAGTTACCGGGCGAAGCAGCAGTGGCGATTTTGGACGAGTTGCCGGGAGTGGGAGCGTGGACGGCCAGTTATTGTGCAATGCGGGCCTTGCCCCATCTGGACGTGATAACCAAAGAGGAGGGGCTACGCAAGACACTGGCAAGTGCCTATGACCGCCGCGCTATCATCAGCCCTGCCGAGACCGAGCAGTTGATGGCTGTGTTTGCGCCCTACCGCACCTTCGCCTGTTATTACACCTATATGTTGATGTTTAACGCCTGATTAAAACATCCCGTTGCTATTTTGGGCCTGGGCTGGAATCTCCTGCATTACATCCCAATGCTCTGCGATTTTGCCATTAGCAACTCTAAACAGGTCATAATAGGCGTAAGGTTTACCGCCAAAAGCTCCTTCAGATTGAGTTAAAACGAAGTTACCTTCGCCAATGACTCGATGGTTTGTGAAATACTCCATCTTGATGCCTTGCTTGCCCATTTCTTCCAACCCCTTGCCCAAACCGGATAAGCCATCGCCAATGCCTGGGTTATGTTGCAAGTAGTTGTCGCCATCGAAGTATTGACCCATCTTGTCATACTGCATTCCCACCAAAACCGTCTCCACAAACTCCTTGACCAGTTGTTTGTTAGCCTCGGTCTGCTCCAAATCAGTTGTTTGGGTCGCTCCGTCGAGCATGGTGCGACCACTAACCGTTGATGTAACCTCCGCCTGGAGTCCGTCCCAATGTTCAACGATCTGGCCGTTTTCCAACCGGAACAAATCGAAAGCCACTACAGGCTGCGGCATAAAACCCACATAGCGGTTGTGCAAAGCCACATAATCGCCATCGCCAATAGCTCGCACTAGCTTATAATCAAACTCCGGGTTATTTATCGCCATCTGGATCATACCGCGAAACGGGGTTACGCCATCGGGCATAGTAAGATTATGCTGGGTGTAAGGTTCAGCCCAATAGCGGTCAATTACGCTAATATCCTTTTTTTGAAGCAAAGCGGTCATCGCCTCAGTCACCAAAGTTTTATTGTCCAAAATTACCTCCTCAAAGTAATAAACCTGAAACAGTATCCAGCTACGACTGCGTTCCGTGTAGCAACCTTTAGCTTAATTTTGAATACTACTGAATTCAGTTTAGCTCAAAGGAGATGATTTTTGAAGTAATCAATCCAGGGATTTCTGGTACTTTTCCTGGAAGCCTTGCCGGAATAGCTGGGGAGTCTGTCCGGTTTCGCGTTTGAAAAAGCGGGAAAAATACGAAGGGTCTTTAAAGTTGAGGTCATAGCAAATCTCGCCCACGCTGCGAGCAGTATGAGCCAACAAGCGTTTGGCTTCAAGCGAAATACGGCGATGGACAAGCTGGCTGGCAGTTAAACCAGTAGCTTGTTTGGTAACCTCGGTTAAATAATCGGGCGTGATACCTAACAAAGCGGCGTAATCTTCAACCGCTTGTTTGGTTTGAAAGTGCAAATCTACTAGGCCGCTAAAAGAATGAGCCAATGCATAAGCTGTCGTATCGTCAGCGGGGCTAGAGGTGGCAGTATAATGGCGTTGGGCCTGAATAAGTAAGATTTGTAAAAACGACTGAATGGCATTGGTTCGACCAAATTGGGCTGTTTTGTACTCCTGCTGCATATTGTGGCAAAGCTGCTGAAATTGCTCCGCCTTCGGGCTATCCAGATAAAGCACAGGCTGGTTGTCAAGCTGATGGTAAAAATCCAGACTTCGCAAAAAGGTAGGGTCAAAGCGGTTCAGAAGCAAAAAATCTTGGGTAAACAAAAGGGCACAGCCTCGCGCCGACTCTTCAACTTGCCAATAATGAATCTGTCCGGGCGTGATGAAAAACATGGTGTGGGGGTGGAGAGGGTAACTCTTGAAATCAATCCAATGGCTACCCGCACCGCTCGTGAGCCAGAACAGTTCATAAAAAGTGTGGCGGTGGGGCAGTGGCGACTGGGCCAATGGAGTCATATTTTCAAGCTGACCTATCTCAAAACCAATGTTAAGCTGACTAGAGTCCTGGAACTGGTGCAAAGGAATAGGCCCGGTGTGCATACAATTCCCTCAAATTTTGTTTACCAACCACTAACCCGCCCACATCCAGAAAATGAACAGGGTTGCCCAAATCGCCTGTAAAGAGATGCTAAAGCGCAGCACCCAGCGCGGGGCGGATTGCGCCAGCAAGATAAAAGCCGGAAATAAAACCACTAAGTAGCGGGTCATACTCATCCAGAGCAAGTCGTCCGTGCCTTCGCGGGTCAAATACACCAAAATACTCACAGCGTTGTAAATCCAGTAGGCGGCGGGCAGTTTTTTTTGCGCCCAGCCAATCGTCAGGCAGATAAATAGCACCAACATGGCTAAATCCAGGGTGTTGTAAAGGATATTCTGGATAAAGTTGCGGTTGAACATACCCAGCGTACCGTCCCACAAAGATTGCCAGGGCATCACAAACTTGATATGCCAGATCACGGCCAGATGGTTGCCGAAGTTAGCGTCGTCCATCACCCAATAAACGTAGGCCATATACAAGCCAAAGGCAAAGGGCGCGGCTAGTAAGGCCAGGCTCTGGAGTTTGAGCAGTTTGCGCCACTTAAAACCGTGCTGTTGGAGATACATCCAACCCAACGGCACCACCAATACCACCCCTTGCAAACGGGTAATAGCAGCTAATCCAGACAACACCGCTACCCACCACCATCGGCGTTTTTCGGCATAGTAAAAAGAAGTCACCGCCAGAGCCAGATACAGTGACTCGGTGTAGCCTCCCAACAAAAAGAAGGCTGTCGGGAAACTCGCCAGGAAAATCAAAGTGCGCCCGGCCAACTGCTGGTTAAATAGCTTCGTGGTCAGCTTATAAAGGTAAACCAGGGCTACAATATAAGCGAGGCCGGACAACACCAACGAGGCCAGCATATACTGACCCAACAACAGGCGGCCAAGCGTACCCAACAGTAAAGGGTAAAGGGGTGGAAAGTTAGTAGTGCCATCGCCTACCTGATAGCCCAACTGCGCGATATGGATATACCAGTTGGTGTCCCAACGTTGCCAGGGTGCAAACAGAAAAAAGCCCGGCCCCCAAAAGTAGGGATTGATATCGCGCAGCAAGTCGTCACCAAGCGGGGGGCTGATCGGCACCAGGATAGCTAGAAACGCGCCCAACGCGAACAGCAACAGACGATGTGTCCAAAAAAGGTTAAAAGCAAATATAATGGCCGGGTCAGCAATGGCTCGTTCCCACCAACCTGGCAGGCCCACTTGAGGTTGCACATGGGCTACTGTGGAGCTATGGGTGTGACCCAAAACCGGGCCTTGTTTTTCGGTTTTCTCCATGTAATCGAGCCGCTCACTCACGCGCGATTTTTTTTGGCGTTCGTGGGGCAAAGTTTCAAAATGACGGGTGCTGTTCTCCCGCCTGGTTTGCACAGAGTCGCCATCGGCTGCACTCATCGTCTCACCACTCCATTCGTGTTTGTTGGCATCGTCTTATTTTTATCTAAGACGCGCCCGAAGTAACAAACTTTCGCTATGCGTCAGCAATAGAGGTGGACAGGTCGCCAGGCTAAACATCAGGCCGTGTCAGCGGTTGCGTCATTGCACCGTTGCCCCGTGTGATGACGGGGCGCAACTTGTCAGGAATAACGCTTTATTTATCCTCAATAAACGTTCCAGCGTTGGCTAGATAGTCCCTAGCCCTTCCAATTTGGTAAGCCACTGGTTAAAGTGGCTACATTCGCTTCGTATGAGGTCAAGGCCAATGTCCAAAGCTATCAAAGTTCCATACAAAGGCTTTTCGTAACCAAGAAACAAGCTCAAAATACGTTTAGACGGAGCAGTTTGCTTGTTGTTGTTTATTTCTTCGGGTGAACCAAAAGCTTTTTTAATGTCAGCCAATTTTACGGCAGCTATTTGGCGAATGCTGTCCGAACCAGGAAACACTTGAGCCATCTTATCGGGAGCTACAAACAACATTGCCTCGAATTCATGTAATTGTAAATATGCAGAAAATCTCTGAGACTGATAACCAATGTCTTGCTCAAAAGCTTTCTCAAGATGTTCGACTTGTGAATAAGACGAAGCAATTGGCAAATCTTTTTGACCGGGAAAGTTGTCGGGAAGCCCGTAGAAATCGATCATAGTAGTGACAAGTTTGACTTTACTATCTTGCAAAAGCCTATATAAGTGCCTTTTTACTACCTCGTAATCAAATATGCCGCCTTTGAGGTTGGCTGACCCACGTTTGACAAATTTGTGTATAACTAGAGTAGGAACTGCTTCGACTCCAAAATCGGACAAATGGGGAGCGAGCACTTCTTTAACAAACGTTTCCTCGGATTGACCTTCGACTAAAATTAGAACTTTATTCACCTTTAAGGTCTCCCCCCAATAATATTCTTCTCCCAAATATCTCCTAGACCAAACTCTTCTAACCAATTTTCAACATCAGCCTCTTTGAGACGCTTAAATTCCGACTGCCCGTCTTTCCTATCAACCACTATAATATCTTCTGGTGATAATTGGTTTACTAAAGGCACAGACTGAGTAGATACAATTACCGGGGTTTTGGTGGAAGCACTTCTTAACATACTAGCAAGCAAAGTAATAGCGTAAGGA
Source organism: Chloroflexia bacterium (assembly GCA_038207455.1). GTDB lineage: Bacteria > Chloroflexota > Chloroflexia > Chloroheliales > Chloroheliaceae > JBBQZT01. Next base: position 75,567 of record JBBQZT010000009.1, on the reverse strand, counting down.
TGAAGTCCTAATTCTGGCTCGTCAATCAAAATAGTTGATGGTAAAGTAGGTTGCAATAACAACGTAGCTAAACAAATGAAACGTAAAGAACCATCAGAAAGCGAGTGAGCATTAAAATAGGTGTCAGGATGACCTTTTTCGCGCCATTCTAGCTGAATTTTATTGGGGTTAAGGGTAGCGGGCCGCAATACAAAATTATCAAAAAAAGGTACTGCCAAACGAACCGTTCGCACAATAATATCATATGTATTATGATTTCTCTGCTGTAACAAATACAAAAATGCCGCCAGATTTGAAGCATCAGCTTTAAATACAGCGTTATCAGCTACATCCCCTGTTTTCTTAACCAATGCACTGTCGCTGGTGTCGTGGAAATGATAGATTTTCCAATCCTTCATCTTTTTTAATACATATCGCGCAATTTCTACTGTTTGAGCTTTATCAACTAACTGTGTTTCTTTATGTCCAGTACCCAAATTGTAAGTATAAGGACTATCGTAACCCTTTGCCTGAAACCAACAATCTTCTTTAGCAAAAATCAAATTATCACCCACTGCTGGTACGAGGTCGGCTTCATATCCATTTTTATCGAAACGCAAGCGTATAGAAAGCTTAGGGGTACTCTTTTGCCCGAAGTGAAGAAAGGTATCAGCCCCACCGGATTGTGCTACATAAAGCTGGAGGTTTTGCTCCACAACCTGGTTTAACAGTTTGAAAATCGAGATAAAATTGGATTTGCCCGAACCGTTAGAACCTATAAGCACATTCAGGTTATTTAGCTCAAAATTCATCTCTCTAACTGATTTGAAGCCTTCTATTTTGATACGGTCAAGTGCCATAAACTGCCTTCTTTACCACTTCTAAACAGGTATTAACCAAAAAATACCTTGTTGATTCTGGCGCGTTCTGCCGGAGTTAAGGGCGGTAGGTCGGTGACGGCAAAGTTTTCGCGGGCCTGCTCCGGCGTTTTAACTCCTACAATTACACTTGAGACAGCTGGTTCGTCCAGCGCGAAACGCAAAGCCGCCTGAGACATAGTGCGCTGGTCGTCTTGTTCCAGAAAACGCACCGCGTCAGCCAACCGGATTTTGTACGAACGATAGTTGAGCGGCCAGGTTGAGCGAATATCGCCGGGCGTATATTTAGTATCTAGCTGCTGCTTGCCAGTCAAAAAGCCGTTTGCCAATGGTTCGCGGGCGATTATCCCGATGTTTTGTTCCTGGGCCTGTGGAAAAAGGTCTTCCGCCGGGTTCTCACTTTGGGCCAGCGAAAACATATTCCACACGATTTGTAGTGTGTCGGGCTTACCACTCTTGATACAAGCCAGACCTTCCGGCACGCTATGTAGGGATACACCGTAGTGCCGAATTTTACCCTGCGCTTTCAAGTCGTCCAGCACCCCGAAAATCTGACCGTCTTCAATCAAGATGCGGCTAGGGTTGTGCAATTGGTACAAATCTATATAATCACGCTGCAAACGGCGCAGACTCTGCTCGATGGCTGACCGAATATATTGCGGCGAAAAATCTATGGTAGTTTTGTCTCCGTAAAAGTTGCCCCCGACTTTGGTGGCAATCAAAACCTCGTTAAGCTTGCCCGCTGCCTGCAAACCCTGGGCCAGAATCTCCTCGCTGTGTCCATTACCATAAACGTCTGCCGTGTCAAAAAAATTACAACCGAACTCCAAAGCCCGTCCGATAGCTTGTACCGACGTGGCATCATTGGTCGGGCCGTAGCTATTCCCGTGTTGATTGCCGCCGATAGCCCACGCCCCAAATCCTAATTCCGATACTTGTAGCCCAGTTCGCCCCAAAGTCCGATAGTGCATTGTAAATTGCTCCTAAAAGTTGTCAGTTCGCCAACGGTTAAAACCGTCGTCTATACACCCCAAACCTGATAAATCAGGTTAGCAACACCCCTTTATGCACTAAAAATGAGAGGTATTTGAGAACCCACTTTAGTGGGTTTGGGTTGCATAGACGATGGTTTTAACCATTGGCGGTCTTACGCAAAAAACTGACTGTGTTTTCTCGGTCTTAACTGTCAACTGCTAACTCTATAAGGCCGTCAACTTCCGATAGGCCAATTCCAACCGTTTGATAGTTTCCTGGCGGCCCAAAACCTCCATCATCGCCAAACCGTCCGGCGAATTTTTGCGCCCGCACATCGCCACTCGCGGCGGCCATAACACCAAACCCCGCTTGAGGCCAAGCTCGGTGCTGAGAGCGTCCAGGTCGGCATAGATACCGTCGTGATGGTACTGGTCGTCGGGCAACCGCTTGAGACGCTCGATAATTTGCTGGACGATTTGAGCCACCGCCGCCGCGTCAGGGTTTTTGCCAATTAAATCTACGGCTGGATAGTCCAAATCCTCGGCGGGCCTAAACATAAATTCTATTTCTCCCGGCACCTGAGCCAATGTAACAGCTTTATCCTTGACCAGTTTGCAACAGGCTTCGATGTACCCAAAATTGGCGGGGTCGTCAGCATACGCCTGGGTCAGCACTTCGGCCCTCACCAGGAAAACCACACACCGCCGCGCAAAATCTTCTGCGGTCAAAATGTGGTTAATATAATGAGCGTTGAACCAATCTAGTTTTTCAAGCACATAATGAGCCGCAGTCGGTTGTATCCGCTTGATGTCAAACTTCTCGATTAAATCTGGCATCGAAAAGAACTCGGTTTTATCGTCGTAGCTCCAACCCATCAAAACAATAAAATTGAGCAGAGCTTCGGGCAGATAACCCAAATCCCGATAATCGGCTACGAAGACCGCCCCTTCGCGTTTGCTCAACTTACCCGGTTTACCGGGCGGGTTCAGAATCACTGGCGCGTGAACAAAGACCGGAGCAGTCCAGCCGAACGCCTCAATAATTAGCTGATGCAGAGGAGCCGTCGCCAGCCATTCTGTGCCGCGCATCACGTGGGTAATTTCCATCAAATGGTCGTCCACCATTGCCGCCAAATGATAGGTCGGGAAACCATCCCCTTTCAAAATAATCAAATCTTCCAGGGTCGAATTTTCCACCGTGACGGCCTTACGGATAGAGTCCTGGAAAGTAGTTTTGCCCTCAAGCGGCACTTTGAAACGGATAACAGGCAATATATCCTGGGCGCGGGCGGCTTCAACCTCGGCAGGGCTGATATTGCGACAACGGCGGTCATAACCTGTCGGTAATTTTTGGGCTTCCTGGCTACGGCGCAGTGTGTCCAGGCGTTCCCGACTACAATAACAATAGTAGGCTTTACCTTCATCTACCAGCTGACGGGCTTGGGCTTGATAAAGCGGTAGCCGCTCCGATTGAGTGTAAGGTGCATACGGCCCGCCGATGTCCGGCCCTTCGTCCCAGGTCATACCCAACCAGCGCAGCGAGTCCTTGATACCGTCCAGCGAATTTTCCGTCGAACGTTTCTGGTCGGTATCCTCAATCCGCAGAATGAACTGGCCGTCGGTATGTCTGGCCCATAAATATGAGAAAAGAGCGGTACGGATATTCCCGATATGTGGTAGCCCCGTTGGGCTGGGCGCGTACCGAGTCCGCGCCTGCGTGTTAGCCATTTTTGATCTCCTAATTTTTTCAGTTTCAGCCTCACATTATAGGCCGTACCGTCGCTTGGGTCAACTTTTTGTTTGACCATAAGCGTTTAGAGTTGGGGTAAAAGACTTGGAGTAGCTAACATTTTTTGGCACTAGCTCATTTAAACCCCGTGCCTTCCAGGTTTTAGATAAATTTGCCAGACCCCTTGTGGTTTCGCATTAAGAGGTCTAATTCATTGACGGAGCCGTATCCCACAAATACCTGACTTCGCACGACTTAGGAGCTTTAGATAGTGTGTAGTAATTAAGATTATCAATTTCAAAATCAATTTTTTTAAAACCCTTGACAAACCCAAATATTGTGCTACAATCAAGCTAGAAGTTAGGAATATTGAGTTAGCAATAAGAAGCTTCACTTTAAAGTACGCAAAGATTGATATTATTAAGTATTAAGGAGTTATCAATGCCAACCGCTAAATATCAAGTCAGTGGGCGTTGCCCGGTCTGCGGTGAGCAAATGCACGTCACCCGTCTGGAATGTAGCAATTGCAATAGCGCGTTGGAAGGGCGGTTCAACCTCGGCCCTTTCCAAAACCTGACCCCTGACCAGTTACAGTTTTTGGAGATATTTATCCGTAGTCGCGGCCAAAACAAGGCTATCCAGGAGCTATTAAATGTTTCTTATCCTACCGTCATCAAAAAACTGGATGAACTAATCGTGGCTTTGGGTTACGAGCCTGCCCAATCTGACGACCCGCGCCGAGAAGTTTTGGAAATGTTGAGCCAGGGCAAAGTTTCGGCAACCCAGGCTCAACAACTCTTGAGCAGCCTGAACAGCCCCAAACCGACGACGATTGCAGCCGCAGAGAGTGCCGATAAAACAGACGATAACCAGGCCGTCACAGCCGCTAGTTATGAGACAGGAGAATAGACGATGGCTATTTCAGAAAACGGCAATGAACAGGTAGTCCCTGTTAATCTTAACCAGCTGAAGCAGGTCAAGGTTACTAACGTGAACGGACGCACCTATATCGTGGGGACAAACGAACCGCAAATCAAGGTGCGCTGCACTAACGGCAGCAAGTTTACGCCGTCTATCGGGATTAAAAACGACGGCACGGAAGCGGAAATCAAAGCGATGGGCGGTATAAGAATTGAGGTCAATTTTGATAGCGAAGGCCAGTTCGATTTTGACCCCGATTTAGCCGAATCTGCCCCGGCCACCGATTTTAACGCAGGTGATGAACCGCAACCCTGGGGTTTTCCTGAGACCTCCGCCGGACGTGAGGATTATCGGCAGGCGCGAGAAGAATACCGCGAACGTCGCCAGATGGCCCGCGAAGCTTATCAAGAGGCCCGCGAACAACGCCGCGAACAGGTTCGCCAGATACGCGACCAGGTGCGGGAAGCCCAACACGAAGCACGCATGGCGCAAGATAGAATTGGGCTGACTATTGGCGAAGTGGAAATGAACGCCGAAAATTTTGCCAGCATCTTCAAGGATGTGGGTAAGAACATCGGGGAGATTTTTAGTCAGTGGGGCGGCGGACGCGGAGACCTCTACATTGAAGTGCCAAACGGAGTCGAGCTTGAGGTCAAAACTACGTCGGGCCACCTGGACATCAGCAATATTAACGGCTTTTGTCGGGTGCGTAGCACTAACGGTCACACTAGCTTGAAGAATCTTAGAGGGGGGCTGCAACTCAAAAGCGCAAGCGGCAGCTTGACCGCACAAGGTTTGAGTGGCAGTGTGGTTGCCAAGCTTGCCAGCGGCCATCTAAATTTTAGCCGTTGCGAGATGAGCGGAATGGATTTGTCGGTACAGAGCGGGAGCGTTACGGTTGAGACGGTGCTGATGGAAGGCCCAGACAGCGAAGATTACCGTATCAACGCCAGCAGTGGGCATATAACTTTCAAGCTGCCGGCCCTTAGCCGCGCTTCTATCGAATGTCGCACTTTGAGCGGGCGTATCGTGGCGGGGCCGGAGTTTGGGCCAACCGATTACAAGAATCGCCCCGGTCAAAGCCGTTTGAAATTGGATATGAATAAAGGAGGCCGTAAAGTGAATATCACCACCCTTAGTGGCAACATAAATTTGGGTTTGTACGACCCTGCCAACCCGTCCAGCGACCAACCTGTGCCGCCTCGCGCTGCTGGCTGGCCGATGCCGCCGATGCCACCCGCTCCACCAATGCCATCTGTCCCACCGATGCCGCCCGCACCGCCAATGCCGCCCGTTCCCCCATTCGGGCCAACCACACCATCGGGTGAGCCGAACATTCGGTACAGACCGCCAACGGTTGCTACGCCCGAACCACTGACAATCCAGGAGCGGATGCGGGGGCTAAAGGAATTTGCTATGCCAGAAATGAGTTTTCAGGATGGACGACCAGCCGAGCCGGGAGACTTGACTAGCAACAGTCCGCTCATTACGCCACCGCCGTCGTCGCCCATTTATCACGAATGGCCCGGTGCAACTACCTCGGAGCAGGAAACCGCCGTTGTTGGGGCTGAGAAATCTAATGCTGCGTCTGTTGAACCCAATAGAGACGCGGCTGCCGCCAAAACGAGCCAGAACGACAAAAACCAGGGTCAACTTGAGATATTGCGGGCTATCGAGCGGGGCGAAATTAGTGTGGAGGAAGGGCTGGCCCGTCTCAGCCGTTTGGAAGATTAGCCAGTTGTCTATATGATAAAAGAAGGGAGATATATTGTGAACTTTACCAATACTGACTACCATTACAATGTTGGCAACGAACGTTACAATCAATTTCGGACTGAGGCCGCCAATTCTGCGCTGGTCAAGCAAGCCCGCCAACAACGCAATGGCTATTCGCTTCGTTCACGGTTGGGCCTCAAACTGATGAGCCTGGGTTTGGCTTTGACCGGGCGTTTGGAACGGGCGACAGCCAGCCAGCTTTTGACCGAGATTCAATCGCGTAGCCTGGAACAGCCGCAAACTATCTAAAATTAAAATTATCTTTTGCGAGACCTGGTTTGAGGATTGGTGCTGTCGCGCAAGGCCCGACGTTGGTCGGTAAACGGTTCACCAACTCTCAACCCCTCGCTGCTTATAATATACTCGCGCACCCGACTGTCGTAGCCACTATCGCGCAGTTTGATAATCGAAATGGCCCGCCGCAGTTGTCCTTCGATTTCCAACGTGCGTAAAAAGAAAATCGAATCGCTCAACATCACCACAGGCGAGTCGGGTATTTCTATTGTAGAACCGATTACCTGGGTAAATTCTAGTGTGCCAAGCGTAGTAATGCGCTTGGTACGTAGATAATTAATTAGGGCCACCCAAAATTCACCAAGCCGCTCCTTCGGCAGACTCAAATCATCCATGTTGTCGAAGGTGTCAATTAAAAGGCGGGTCGGTTGATGCGTCTCTATGGCTTGTATCAGTTGTTGAGCCACTTCGTCCAGGTGGCGTTTGAGAGGAAGCAGCCACAAAACCTGCATACTACCATTGTCAATATAAGGTGAAAGGTCAAACCCAACCGAGCGCGAAGCAAGTTTAAGATGTTCGGGAGGCTGCTGGAAAGTTAGCACCATCGTCTTTTCGTTTTGGCGTGCGCCCTCATAAAGAAAGCGTAGCCCGGTCAAAGTTTTGCCGTTACCTGGTGCGCCCATCATAAGGTTAAGGGTGTGGCCTAATAATCCGCCGCCTACCATTTCGTCGAGACCTGGGATACCAAAAGCACGGCGGTGGCTTGTATCTGGCGACGGTGGAGCTTCCAACTCCTGATAAGATAGGGCCGCTTCAGTACGTGGATAGACTACCAGACCTTCCGGCTTGATGTCGAAATAATGAGAGCCATTAGCGGCTGCCGCCCCACGCGCCTTCAAAACCTCCAGACTACGCACGTGCCGCCGCCCATAATATTCGTTGCGTAGCCAGATAATACCATCAGCAGTGCCGTATTCAGGGGTGTCGGAAGGCGGTAATTTATCGTCAACAACTAACAAAACGGTGCAGCCGAGCGTCGAAAGTTGAGCATTGAGGTCGAAAAGCTCTTTACGCAACTCTCGACGCGAACCAGCAAAATCCCGCAATGCACTTATTCCGTCCACCACCACTAGATTAGCTCGATATTTTAACACTGTTTCGCGGGCCACCGTGACCAAACCACCAATGCCATCGGTAGATATTTCGTGATACAAACTAAAATAGTTGATGCTATTACCCACCAGACTACGGTCAAAAAAGCTGAAATCAGTCAGGTTGGACAACATCTTTTCGTGGCTCTCGGAAAGGAAAGTTAGATACAGCACTTTGTGGCCCTGCCGGGCGTGGTTGAAGGCGATTTGTTGGGTTAGGACTGTTTTACCCGTACCCGAAGCCCCCGCAATAACGTAAGTAGCCCGGTTAAGAAAACCGCCCGCCAAAATTTTATCCAATCCCGGTACGCCGGAAGTAAGATGCGTTCTGACTGCTTTATTTTCAATAATTATTCTATTAGGGGTGGAGTTCTGAGTTTGGGCAGTTGGATTTAGTCCCAGCTTATCCGGCACTTCCATATTTAGTTTAACCTCTTAACTACCTGTTTGAATTACATCGGCAACGGTTTTTTCCACTAAGTCAATATCGAAGGGTTTTGCCAGGAACGCCACCGCTTCTTGTGCCAGGCTGGGCGAAGCTAGTGAAACTGCGCTCATCAAAATTATCGGGACGTGTTGAGTCGCGGGGTCGGCCCGCAACGCGCGTATCAGGTCTGGCCCGGACATACGGGGCATCATCACGTCGGTAATAATTAAGTCGGGAACGCTTTGTAGGGCTGTTGCTAAAGCCTGTACCCCATCGTAGGCTTTTAGTACCTGGTACTGGTCAGACAGGATTTCCCCTAGCAAGTCGCAGAGACTTTCTTCGTCATCAACTACCAATATTAACATATAGGTTTCTCATGTTCCGTCGCCATTTCCAGGTAGCCAGGGCAAGCTAAGTTAAGCTAATTATACCAGTTACGCCCGATTTTGCACACAATTTTTGCTACAAGCTAATGACAAGACTAATAAAAAGAGAAGAAAGGTCAGAAATAAAAAACGGGCGTGTTTTTAGGAAGTACGCCAACACACCTTAAAGCTTGGGTAAAGCTTCAAAGTTTATTCTTAGCAATTTTCAAGCCACTAATTAACATAACAGAACCTTGATTGCCTACTGTAACCATAGTCAAAAGACCAACGTTAAAAAGATATGCACATATCGAACAGGTTTAGTCAAAACTGGCAAAGACGGTGGGCCTTAGTCTGGCTCTCAATTTTGTGCGCCGTACTACTGGCTACCACTCAACAGGCCAGTGTGCAAGCTCAAACAGCTGGTAAAACGCCGCCCGCTACGCCCCATGTGGCCTACAAATTGCCCACTTATGCTCACCCGCTGGTATCAGCCAATCCAGCCATTCCCAACTTTTCTGTCTTGAGATTGCCGCCCCTACCTTTTTTTGGCGATTATACGACAGGTTGGTGGCGTGGCGACGGCCATGGCAAATATAACCTTCTGACGCTGGCTAACAATAATTTGCGGCGCGAGATAGTAGTGCCAACGGCGGGCGGCGTTTTCAGCACCTCGCTTTTTAACCGCCAGACCGATACCGAACTTTTGGCGGCTACAAATTTCGAGTTCTGGCTGGTGCTTAGTCACGAACTGGCAAACGACCCGACGACTGTTACCTTGACCGCCAACGATTTCAAGTTTGAGGCGGCGTACTGGCTAAAACAAAGCGATGCGGAGCAGCTAATTCAGCTTGATTTTCAGGGTCAGTTTCAAAATACACCCCTCAAGCTGTCGCTATTTTATAACCTCAAAGCCAACACTAATTTTGTGAGTAAGTGGCTGACCGTCCAGCCGTTTGATGCGCCGGGTTGGGCTGTCAAATATGCGGCGTTGGAAGATTTTCAGACTGCGCCCACCTTGCAGCCGCTTGTTCCCACGTCCCGCTACAACCAAAACTTTGGCCCGAACCAGCCGATTTTCCAGCTTGGGGACGATAGAGCGAATTTTAACCTGGGCCAGCCCGAACAGCGTTTCCAAAAAGCTGACCACGCGGACGCGGTGGCAGCCAGCAGCGACAACCAGCAAGGTTTGTTTTTCTTTGACGCATCGTTGTTTGGGCAGGAGAATCTTGCTGGGCAGAATTTGAGTCTAAGTAACGTCGATTATGCTTTGCCCAAAGATGGGTTTGTAAGTGGCAAGGCCATTGTAGGGGTGTATAACGGGCCGCCCGACCTCGGTTTCAAACGCTATAGCGAGTATCTGACCAACTATTACGCCGCAGTCCGGGGCAAGCCAGACCTGGTATGGTTCAACACCTGGGACGTGTATCAAGATAACATCAACCAGGCCAACCTTACTAGCACGCTTGGGCAGATGAAAAAGGCTGGATTTTACGGTATGCTGCATATTGACGCGGGTTGGGAACAGAAGGGGCCACTGATGGTTAGTACTAGCCGTTTTCCCAACGGACTTGACCCGCTCATCAAGTTGGCTACCGATGCGGGGCTAAAAAACGGTTTATGGATTAACCCGTTCAGCAATTATTATGCGTATATTAACAACTACGCACCTTTCCGCAGCCAACATCCAGATTGGGTTGACCAGACTGGAACGCAACTTTGCCCACTTAGCGGGGCGGGCCGCTATGTTCACGATAGGTTGGTGCAACTTGTCCAAACCTGGCAGACATCGGAGATTTATTGGGACGGGGCGGACTGGAACATTAGCAATTGTCTCAGTGCAGACCGCCCTTTCCACAATCCTGACCAGGAATATGTGCTGATGCTCAAATATTACGCCAACTTGCTGGCGGATTTGCATCAAGTCAGGCCCGATTTGCGAGTAATCGTGTGGAACTGGAACGCGCCCCAGGATGTGCATTGGTTGGGCGCGGTTGACCAGTTGGAGTTAAGCGACCTGGCTGATGCCCATTTTGTTACCAGTGAGCTAGTGCGTCGTCAGCAGTTATACTACGCCACGTTTGAGCGGCCTTACGCGGGAATTTGGGGCGACTGGTACGGCCTTTATTTTCAGCACCCGGCGGCCCTGAACGCCGACTTGAATTTGTTGAAAGCGGCTGCCGTCGAGATGTTGGGCAATGGGGCGATGCAGGCGGGCGGTAGTTTCGATATTGCGGCAGCCCCACCGACACTGCTGACCTTCCTCAAGCAGATGTACGCTTTCAGGCAGCAAAACGCGGCTTATTTCGGGGTCTATCAGCATATTTTGAATTTCCCCGACGGCCAGCATATTGATGGCGAAGCCCATTTGGTCAAAGGGCGCGGCTTCGTGATGCTGTTCAATCCGGTCAAGCAGCCCCAAACCGTCAACCTGTCCCTGGCCGAACCCGAACTTGAATTATCCTTCAACACCCCCTATAATCTAAGTGACTGGAGCAACTTGACCGGAGGCGTAGCAATGGGCCAAACCACTACCGCCAGCCAAATTAGCGTGACCGTCCCTGGCTTTGGTTATAAAATCATTGGTGTGAATATATGAATTATTTTTTGGCAAAAACCGAACCCGAAACCTACTCGATAGCAGACCTCGAACGCGATGGCGAAACCGTGTGGGACGGCGTGCGTAACGCTCTGGCGGTGCGGTTTATCAAAGAGATGCAGCCGGGCGACCTGGTGCTAATTTATCATAGTGGTGGGCAGACCGCGATTATGGGTCTCGCCCGCGTGTTATCCGAACCGCGTCCTGACCCCAAAGCAGACGACGGTAAAAGTTGGGTAGCCGATTTCAAATTCGTCCAAAAGTTTGCCACCCCCGTTACGCTGGCCGAGATAAAAGCCAGCCACCTGTTTGACGACTGGTACTTAGTACGTCAGGGCCGTCTTTCCACTATGCCCGTCCCCGATAATTTCGTGGATTGGCTCAAAACAAAGCAGGTTTTGTAATTTGACCACTAAATGCAAGCAGGTGTAGCGGTAAATATTTTTATTTTGACTTCGGAAAAATCTATTGCGAATAGCCAGGGCCACAAATACGACTCGCGCCCGCGCCCGGTGTGGTTGCTAGTATTTGCGGTTAGCTGGCTAGTAATAGGTTTGAGCTATCAGCGCGGCAGCAGCTACACATTGGCGGTGGGCAGTCAGGACGCAGAAAATTTGATTTTAAGCGGCGTGGGAGACCGCGAGAATAACGGTACATTCAATTTTCGTTGGACATTGGGCCAGGCTATTTTACAAATTCCCGAACTGGCTCAGGGCAACGACATTAAACTGGTAGTATCGCCCGGCCCGCGCCCGGCTTCCGCGCCCCTAACTACTTTTACCGTTCAGCTTGACCAGGCCGCCCCTGTCAGCCTGGTTTTGCCACCGCTGGATAAACAAGGCTTTGCTACTGTCAGCGTACCCGGCCCAGGCCCAACCCTGCGGCTTGCTCCTCCCATTTTAACCATTAGTTCCAACACTTTCCAGCCGCCCGGTGAGACGCGCACTCTTGGCCTGGTACTGCGTGAAATTGTGGTGCAGACCCGGCCTGGTATCAAATTGCCGCCACTTGCGTCCTGGTTCGGTCTGAGCCTGCTGGTAACTTTGATTTTTAGCTTCGCCCGCCGCTTTATTTCTATTTTCTCAGGCAGCCCGACCTCTACCATCCATTTGCCGCTTTTAGCCCGTATAATGGGTCAGAAGTCGAACCTGCTGCCCTATCTAGTCTGGCTGCTGGCTTTGACGGTGGCAATAGGAATAATTCTGCTGAAACCGGGCTGGCTGGCCTTTAACGGTGGGCCACTGACCGGTGGTGCGGCAGGGGTATTGTTGATAGCGACCTTGCGCGGGCGGGAAATTTTACGCACGACGCTGGCCGCAGGTTGGTTGGGGCTGTCATTAATTCTGGTTTTTGAGGGCGCGGTTTCGCCCGTTCTTGGTATTGCTGCCTGGGCCACGACGGTGCTGGTTTGGGGCTGCTATCTTGTGGCGGGCGGTTTCAGACAGCACTATGCTAACGTGGTTTGGCTGGCGGCGGCGACGCTGGGGGCGACCTGGGGTTTGTGGCAAAGCCGTTTGCCGCGCACCGATGATATGGTGGCTTTTCATCTCTACTGGTTTAACGAGCTTGACCGCCTGATGCGGCAGGGCAATCTTTACCCGCGTTGGGCCGGCGACTTCTCATGGGGTCAGGGCAACGCCGTTTTTAATTATTACGCACCGGGGGGGAGATACCTTGTCGAGCTTTTTCATTTAGGTGGGCTGACTTTTAATAACGCGGCTATGCTGACGCAGATTCTAGCGGTGATAATTGGTGCTATCGGGACATATTTATGGTGCTTCGAGGTGTTCCTGGAGCGGCGGGCGGCGATTTTGGGTGGGCTGGCCTGGATTTTCTTCCCCTTTACTATCGCCGACTTATACGTGGGCGGCGGCTTGTCCAACACGCTCGGCTCTGCGGTGCTACCCTATATTTTTTGGCTGTTGTTACGGCTGCTACGCCGACGCGGAAACTGGCGCACCGCGTTGGTGACGGGAGTAGCGTTGGGCGGTCTCGGTCTGAGCCACACGCCCCTGACCTTATTACTGCTACCCGTAGGCACGATTTTTTGCCTGGGCCTGTTGGTTTTGGAATACTCTGGCCGGACTGCTATGCTAAAAACCCTGGCTGGGCTGGTTTTGGCTGGGGCGATAGGAGTGGGTCTTTCGGCGATTTTTATTTTACCCGCGCTGTTTGAAAAAAATCTGGTGCCTTTTTCCTACGCCGATTTCCAGGCAAACAGCTACGCGCCCTGGCCCGACGCACTGGCTTTGTGGCGGCCTATCTACCCCAATCTGGGTAATTATGGGCTGTTTGGCACTTTGCACCCACTTCTGGCCTTGACCGGGTTGCTACTATTATGGCGGCGAAAGCCGTATAAACTTGCCCTACCGCTCTGGTTGGGTGGACTGCTGCTGGGGCTGCTGGTTTTGCAACTACCAGTCAGTACCTTTATTTGGGATGCTTTCCCTTTATTCAAATCGGTGCAGTTTACTTCGCGCTTGATGCCTTTTGTAGCAGTTATGGCCGCGCCGTTGATAGGTGGGCTGGTGATAGGCCAGCCTGAGATAGAACCAGAAACTCTCGCTATAAAAGAGCAGTCCGCCGAAATTGTTAAGACTGATCGCATTTGGTCTTTTAGCTGGGTGCTTGTGCGCTATGTACCCGCTATGTTAGCCGTTTTTTTGATGATTTGGGCTTGTTTGGGGCAGTTGCGCTTCAACTATTGGCCCGCCAGCTTTGACGGTTCGCTTTCGCTCAAGGCGTTGCAGCAACAGATAAAAAACGGCGACCCCAAATACATCCCGATAGCGGTAACAGACCTGGACGCTATTCAGACCTTCAAGCCACCCGCTTTTGCGGATAACCGCCCGCTTTCGAGCCAGGATAGCTTGCAATTGGAGCAAAACGGGCCAATTAACCGCCGTTTGCTTGTCAAAACCAGTACCCAGGCTCAGGTGATTATGCCAATTTTCTATTATGCGGGCTGGCACGCTTTGGTTGATGGGCGCGAACTGGGGATTAAACCGAAGGAAGGCACGGGTCTGATAACTTTTGAGCTTCCACCCGGCAGCCAAATTGTCAGTCTGGACTTTCAGGATACGCCCATCCGCCTGGTTAGCGACATTTTATCCCTCTTGACCGTTGTTGGATTATTAAGTGTAGCAATTTTCAGCAGGAAACCAAAAGATTGAACAATATTACCGAACAATTCGATACGCCAGTTGAGCCTGGCGTAAATATCCTGGTCACAACGCCAAGTGAAGGTAATTTAGCTGTACCTGTTCAGGAAGCGCGTTTCGGGGGCGGGATTATCCGAGCCGCGATGGTAATTTCGCTAGGTAACATCCTAACGCGCATTTTGGGTTTGCTACGCGAAAGTGTACTGGCCGCGCTTTTCGGCACAACCGCTATTGCCCAGGCTTTTATTATTGCTGACAACACCTTGAGCATCTTTTTCGATTTGTTGGTTAGCGGAGCGATTAGTGCTGCCCTCGTTCCGGTGTTGAGCCGCTACGCCGCCAAAGCCCAAGACCGCCGCGAGTTTTGGAACATCGTCAATACTCTTTTGACCCTCGGCACAATGCTGTTGGTGGTAGTAATCGCTATTCTGGAAATCTTTGCCGACCCCTTAGCTCGTTTTATGTCGGCAGACAGCACGCCAGAAGTAAAAAATTTGACCGTCGGCCTGGTGCGAGTGATTTTGTTTGCAATTTTGTTCCTGGGGGTTAGCTCGATTATGATGGCGGCTCTGCAAGCGATGCAAAAGTTCGCCTGGAGCGCGTTAAGTTTGGTGGCCCGCAATGGTAGCGTGGTACTGTTAGCTTTAATTTTGGGAGCGTGGCTAGGGGTTTGGAGTCTGGTACTCGGCGTATTGTTGGGTTCGTTTATGCTGATTATATTGCAGTCGCCCGGTTTGCGCGGCAACCGTTTCGGTCTAACCTTTAACTTTCGCCACCCCGCTATCAAGGAAATCTGGCGGCTCTACCGACCCATCTTTTTTGGTTTGCTCATTACCAGCGCGGCCCTGATTATTGACCGCAATCTGGCAAATAGTACGGGCGTAAGCAGTATTGGGGCGATGCGCTATGCCACTACGCTGCAACAGTTCGCCCTCGGTCTCGTAGGCACAGCCATCTCGATTGCAATTCTGCCCACCCTTTCGCGGCAGGCCAACGAAGAAAATCTAGCCAGCTACCGTTACACTTTGATAAGCGGTTTGCGTCTTTTGACCGTGCTGATTATTCCGGCTACCCTCGGTTTGCTGGCTCTGGCTCTGCCCACCATCACCCTTTTGTATCAGCGCGGTCAGTTTCACGATGCCGATAAGTGGTTGACCTTGATAGCTTTGCTGGGCTATTTACCAGGGTTGCCCGCCGCCGCCTTTGACCAGATGCTAATCGTGGCTTTTTACGCTCGCAAGAATACACTTACGCCCGTATTGGTGGGAGTTGTTTCCAATCTGACGTATTTGGCAATTGCTTTGGGGGCAGTCAAAATCTGGCATTGGGGTATGATTGGCCTGGTGTTGGCAAATTCGACCCAACAAATCGTACATATGACCATTATGCTGGTGTTGCTGCGCCGTTTGTTTGGTAAAACCAGCCGCAGCGACGGTCAACATCGCCTGACCCCCACCTTAGTCCGAACGGTGCTGGCGGCGGTGCTGATGTTTGCGGTGGCCTTTTTGCTATCTGGCCTGGTCACAAATATATTGGGTAACGGTCTGCTACCCACTCTGGCGGCTTTGATAGCTGGCGGCGGCGGCGGCGGTATCGTCTATCTGGTTTGTCTCCGTGTGCTGCGAGTGGAAGAAATGAGCCTGGTTATCGGAGCAGTGCAGAAGAAGTTGAAGCGTAGTCATTGAGGGGTAGAGGGCTACGAGCATCGGCTTAGAACCTTCCGGCTGCTGGCTTGTGACCCGAAGTCCATTGGCGGAGCAATGTCCCACAAATTCCTTGCCCTTTGTTGGATATTGCTCCGCCAATAGACAGTTCCGGGGTAATCCATTGGCGGAGCAATGTCCAACCGAGAAGCATCGCGCTTGGAGCTATGAGCAAAGGGCTGACCGCTGCCAGCCCCATTTATTCCAAAAGAGCTTGAATTATCTAACGGCTACGGCCTCTTTCTTCTTGGGAGTTTTCGGTGGGATTAGGCCGAACTCAACGGCGGCTGAACTTTTGAACATTTTGATGAACATCCGGAAGCCACGTAGCAGCCACATACCCAGGTTCAGCAAAATCACTAAGGCTGCCGGAACTGCTAATAGTGCCAACGCCCAGTTCGGGTCTTTGTCGCCGTTGTAGAGCCACTCCTCGATCAGGTTAGCCCCATAAGGTGCGGCAAAGCCAAAAATGGCGGAGAGCAATAAAATCCAGCCAAAACGCAAACTTTGCCGCCTCATATACTGTCCGGTTTGCTTCCAGGTAATACGTTGGGCGAAACGCTGCCGAATCGCATCTTGCACTTTGCCCAGGAAGAAAACGAACGACAACAAGAAAAGAGCCACCGTTTCAATCACGAACACCATCAAGATTACGACGGTGATGAGCAGGGTGTTGGCGGCCCCTTCCACCTGCAAGAAATACTGGATAGCATTGCCAATGCTAGTAATCAACAATTCTGAAATGGAGTAGAAGAACAAGGTTAGCACGAAGCTCAAGACGAAGGCCACTATCAAAACTGCCACCGCAAATAAAGCCACTACCTTGAGTTCGTTGAACATCAACTTCTGCCCAACTTTACGCATAGAGGCCGAGTCGGGATTAGCGACGGGTACTTCGCCTAGCGCGGTTGATTTCAACGGAGGTAAAGGGGTGTGATTATACTGCGCTGCCAATATTTCCTCTGGATACACTAGCAAAGCCACAATTTCGGGGCGGACACGTAACAAGAAGAACAACACCAGCAGACCCAAAGCCACAATGGACAAATAACTCAAGAACGGCATCACAAACTTCACCACATTAACGGCAGTGCTTACTACCGGATTGTCCTTGAGTTGTAGTACGTTGCTCAAAATAATGTCCATCACGGATTTGTCGGGGTCTTCGTTGTTCCTGATGTCGTCAGCTACACCCACGAAAATGTCCGTATAGTTGTCAATCAAATAATCGCGCTGGTTAATTGTATAGTTAAGAGCCTCGCGCTGCATCACCAGTTGCGGGTTGGTGACACCGCCCAAAATCCGCCCGGTCAGGAATTGAACTCCCCATAAAGCCGAACCCAGCAATAAAACTACAATTGTCACCAGCACGGCTTGCGGCAGGTACAAACCATAAATCTTGCCGAGGGTAGCCGCCGGAGTCCGCGCCTGAATCTTTTGGCGGCGTACCAATGGGTAAATCATAAATAGCAAGAAGGTAAGTAGAGGCAGTACCCCAATCAGGATAATAGCCACCCAAACCAAACGCTGGTCTTGTTTGGCGTTAGCTTTGTCGGTCAACTTATCTCTCAAAGACGGCCCAAATTCAGCGATTTTGTCGGAGGCCAATTTTTTGACCTGGGCTACAATGTCGGGCGGCAGTTGACCTGCTACTATGTCTTTTAGCTGATTAACCTGGTCGGGACACAGGTTTTGGTCGCCCATCCCATCATCGGCATTAGGGTCAACTTTTTGACCGCCCACACATTGTTCTTCAACGTCCTGCGGGTTCAGGTCTGCCGCCGCAATCCGACCCGCAGCAGGAACAGGCTGAGGAGTAACCGCGACTGGGGGTTCGGGGGTGGTGGTCGGGGCGGTTTGAGCGTAGGCTACACTACCCGCCAAACTGCTCAGTAGGGTTAGCAAAAGCGACAGGGCGAGGCTGCTTGCGCCAAACCAGTGCCAAAAGCGCGTTTTTCTGGTTGAACGTTCGGTTTTGTGTAACATAATTTTCCTCCTTAGTTCGGATGGAAAGAGGAGTTGTTAAATCACCTCTTTTGTAGCTAAAGATTTTCCAATGAAGATGATTCTGACCATTCAGAACACAGGGTTAGTATCAGGGTAGGTGATAGACTTAATGCTTCGCGGAGCATCTGTTCACAATGCAACAGGCCATAAAAGGGTTAGACTTTTGCTGTCTTGACCAATTATTTTTTGGGTGGGGTAATCGCGTCGTACTTTTGGATTGCCACGCCTAAAATCGCGTCGGGGATGGGTATGCCGATGAGGGTGGCGGCTTTATTGTTCACGACGATGTTGGTGCTTTTTTGCACCTCAATCGGGATGGTATTTATTTTGGTGCCGCCAAAGATTTGTGCAGTCTGACGGGCTACGCTCGTGCCGTTGACAAAATAATCCAGGCCCAAACTTACTTCTGCGCCACGCGGCCCGTAACCAACATCCATCGCCAGTATCGGGATTTTGCTGGCAAGCGAGACCTGCACCATCGACTCGAAGGCGTTGCTGACGGTGTTATCGGCCTGAGCCAAAAATACATCTACCTTTTCGGTTGCCAATGCCTGACTAGCTGATAGCACTTCATCGGCTTTTGAAATCCCTTTGACCGAAATTTCGTAGCCCAGTGGTTCGCCCTGCTGTTTTATCAAGTTTACGGCGAACTTGCTGTTGACCTCGCTAGTGTTGGAGACGATGCCGATTTTCTTAGCGTTGGGCAGAAATTGTTTAAGCGTTTGCAAAGCCTGTTCAACGGGTGGGTAGGTTTGTACGCCCGTAATAAAAGCGTGGTCGGTGGGCGACTTAATAGTGTCGGGCAAGGCAGAATAAGGGTCGGCCACACTGCCGAACACAATCGGGATTGAGCCATCCTTGTTAGCGTTATACATCTGGATCAACGCGCCCGAACCAACCGCCAGAATCAAGTCCAGCTTTTTGTCGTGGAATTGCTGCCCAATGGTAGCCAGGGTCGGGATGTCGCCCTGACCGTCTTTGAGGTCATAGGTCACGTTTTTGCCTTCGACAAAGCCGCAACTCGCCAGTCCTTTTTGAAAGCCGTCAATCGCGGCTTTGAAGGGCGGGATATTGACTTGCAGCGCAATCCCGATTTTAAGCTGGGCGGACGCAGCGGCGGCAATCGGGGCAACACAAGCTGCCGCCGTATTGTTGCTTGGTGTACCACCAGCCGTTGTTGTCACCGCCCCAACTGTGGTAACGTTGGCAGTGGCGGCGGCGACAGTGGGATTAACAGCCGCACTGGTAGCGTTGGCTGTGGTAATAGTAGCCAAAGTGGTGACTGCGCCGGAAGTTGCGGTCACACCCGCCATCGGGGAGGTATCGCCACAAGCCGTGAATAAACCCAACAGCAAGCAAATGCTGGTAACAAAAGCTAAATAACGGCCAAAATGTTTCAACATCTTTATCTCCTTGCTGTTGGTATCAACGCTACTTTTTGGGTGGGGTGATTTCGTCGTATTTCTTGGTGGCCTGGCTCAAAATTGCGTCGGGAATAGTTACCCCAATCAATCCGGCGGCTTTGATGTTGACTGCCACGCTGACCGATTTCAGCTT
Organism: Chloroflexia bacterium; assembly: GCA_038207455.1. GTDB lineage: Bacteria > Chloroflexota > Chloroflexia > Chloroheliales > Chloroheliaceae > JBBQZT01. The sequence continues at coordinate 56,106 of JBBQZT010000009.1, read as the reverse complement.
TTCAATTGGCACCGTATCTACCTTCGAGCCACCCAAGATCTGCGAAGACAAACGGGCCGAGTCAACCCCACTGGCGAAATAATCCACGCCCAGGGAAACTTCCGCCCCCCGAATACCATAGCCGGAGTCCAGCGCGATTATCGGGATTTTGTTGGCAAGGGCCACCGACACCATAGACTCGAAAGCGTTGCTAACTGTTGTATCGGTTTGGGCCAGAAACACGTCAATCTTGTCGTTTGCTAATGCCTGACTCGCGGCCAAAACATCAGATTCGGCGTTGATACCTTTTAAGTCAATAGTGTAACCGAGCGGCCCGGCCTGAGCCTGCATAGTATCTACTACGGCCTTGCTGTTGGCTTCCTTGCTGTTGGAAATAACTCCGATTTTTTTGGCGTTGGGCAGAAATTGCTTCAAGACTTGGAAACCCTGGTCAACCGGGGGGAAAGCCTGGATGCCCGTCAAGAAGCTATGTTCGGTAGGCGATTTAATCACGTCCGGCAAAGCCTTGTAGGGGTCGGTAATGCTGGCAAAAACGATGGGTACTCCCGTGTCTTTGTTGGTCTGGTACATCTGGATCATAGCGTTAGTGCCGACAGCTAGAATCAAGTCTAACTTCTCGTCCTTAAAACGTAGGCCAATCGTCTGTAAGGTCGGGATGTCATTCTGCCCGTCTTTGAAATCGTAGGTGACATTCTGGCCTTCGATGAAGCCGCAACTCGCTAACCCTTTTTTGAAACCATCAACGGACGATTGCAGAGGTGGGATGCTGACTTGTAAGGCAATACCGATTTTTGGTTTGAGGGTGCTGGCCGCCGCGATAGGTGCAGGGCAAGCTGCCGCCGACGGAGTAGGGCCAGTAGCCGCAGCCGTAGTAGTACCAGCCGCGCCCGTAGTGGCGACGCTGGTAGTAACCGCCGTAGTCGTGGGGGCAGCAGTGGTAGCCGGGGCTGTAGTTGTACCGCTCGTAGTGGCAGCGGTGGAAGACGCGGCAGCAGTGGTGGCAACCATTGCAGTGGTAGCTACGGCACTGGTAGTAGTGGCAACCAGCGCAGTCGTCACTGCTGCCGCGCTAGTGGTGGCAACCACTGCGGTAGTAACGGAGGCACTGGTTGCGGCGGGGGTAGCAGTTTCACCGCAAGCGGCCAACATACTTGCAAAGCAAATTGCGCTGACCAGCAACGCCAGCGCACGTCCGGGTTTTTTCAACATCCTCTCCTCCTTTTATAATGTAACAAAGCAACTACTAGATTTATGTATGGGTCAGCAAAGCCTTGTCGTCCAAAATGTTGGTAAACTTGGCAATCAAATCGGAAACGCTCAGGCGGGCGCGTTCCTCACCTCGCACGTCCAAAATCACCTGGCCCTGGTGCATCATCAAAGTGCGCGTCCCCATCGCCAACGCCTGAGCCATATTATGTGTTACCATCAAGGTCGTCAACTCGTTTTCGCGCACAATTTTAGCTGTCAGTTGCGAAATCAGTTCGGCGGCCCCAGGGTCAAGGGCGGCGGTGTGTTCGTCCAAAAGTAGTACACGCGGTTTGGTCACAGTCGCCATCAAAAGTGTCAAAGCCTGACGCTGCCCGCCCGAAAGCAGACCCACTTTACTACCCATCCGGTTTTCCAGACCCAGGTTTAGCTGCGCCAACTCTTCCCTGAAAAGTTTGCGGGCCTTGAAATTCACGCCCAAAGCCAAACCGCGCCGTTGACCGCGTAGCAAAGCCATCGCCAGATTTTGCTCAATCGTCATCGAGGCGGCAGTCCCGCGCAAAGGGTCTTGAAAGACGCGGCCAACCATTTTAGCCCGTTGATGTTCGGCCCAGCCCGTCACGTTGCGGTCAAAAATCTTGAGCGTGCCAGTATCGGGCGGAAAAACTCCGGCAATCATATTGAGCAAAGTAGATTTGCCCGCGCCGTTCGAGCCAATCACGGTCACAAATTCGCCCTGTTCCATTTTGAGGTCAATGTTACGCAAAGCATAGACCTGGTTGGGGCTGCCCACGTTAAAAGTTTTGCTGATTTCATTTATTTCAATCATTTGCTGATAGCTGCCTTCAACTTGTTGAGGCCCAACTGTCGCCGGATAGATGGCACACCCATTGCGATTATAACCAGCACTGCCAGTTCGAGTTTGACATCGCCAATTTCGAGCTTAAACAGGTCTTTGTCGGTATCCACTTTAGACGCGAACACAAAAATAAAGTAAAAGAAGCTGGACAGCAGAGCAGTAAAGACCGCTCCTACCACCATACAAACAAGGCTCAACCAGGCGGGGGTCTGGCGGTTGAGTGTCAAAAAGACCAGATAGCCCATTACTGCTATAACGAGGCCAGTAATGGTGATACGTAGCACGACAGCCAGGGTCAGTTCCAGGCTAAAGACGCTGCTGGCAATCAAACGGTAGAGTAGCGAACCGACTAACGCTCCGGCCAGCCCCAAAAAGATGCTGGTGTTGGGCAGGAAAGCCTCACCTAAAATCACGGCGGCGAGACCTACTACTATCAAGTCCGCTCCCATTGACACGTCGGCCTGCCCTTGATATTGGGCCAGCAACGCTCCGGCGAGGCCAATTAAACCGTTGGAAATAACCAGCACGGTAATTTTGGCCCGGTCTGTGTTGACCCCCAACGCTCTAATCATATTTTCGTTATCGCCCGTCGCCCGCAATGCCAGCCCCAACTGAGTATTCAAAAACCAATTGAGGACAAATAAAAGAGCGACTGCTACCAGCGCGAAAAAGCCCATGCGGATAAAGTCGGCCTGCACCGCGTCCACGCTGCTGACCGCGCTTTTGCCCGTAAAAGTGGTGGTCAACTGGTCTAGCAGGGTGAGCGGCTTGTCGGTACTTAGGAGCGGGACAAAACTAGAACCCATGATGCGTAAGTTGATACTATAAAGGCCCGCCGAAACCAAAATACCAGCCAGCAAGCCGTTGATTTTGAAACGGGTATGTAGCACTCCGGTCACCAGTCCGGCTAACGCGCCACACAACACCCCAATCAGGGTAGCGACCCAGGGATTGCCGAGCCAGCTGTCTTTTTGGGTGACAAGCAGAGCCGCACACGTCCCCCCGCCAAAAGCGAAACTGCCCTGGATGGTCAAATCGGGGAATTGCAGCACCCGAAAGGTTAGAAAGACACCCAACGAAACTGCCACAAAACCCAGGCCATAGATATATGCCCCACGCCATTGCGAACCCTGTGTCAACAAGAAACCCCCGATTACGACGGCAAAAATCCGAAACAACCATGTATTAATCAAGGTTAAAGTCTCGCGGCTCAAATTGCTGTGCGAAAGCGGACGCGAGTTTGAGGGTGCGGTTATTTTGCCGGACTCAGGTGCGGTTGTTTCAGGCAGCACGGGTTGGGCTTTCATAGCTAGGCACGTACCTCCGGGTTGGCGGATTTCTATTTGATTTAGTTAGTTTAGATGGCAGACATTCTGCGGCCTGTCCATTGCTCGGAAATTTGGTTGCGGCCCTGGCAAAACCTAAACCGGACTGCCAGGAACATTTTGTGGAGCTATTATAGCCTAAAGTGAAGCTAAAACACAAGAAGCCGACATTGTAAGCCAGGGCCATTTTATCGCAACCAGCTTAGGGTTTGGCGGGAAGCAGGTCGGTTAGCTTATTAAACTTGCCATCTTTGTATTGGTACAGTAACAGGGTGTTCTGCGGGGCGCGGTTGTTTGGGCCATAGGTAATATTGGGCGAGAGGCTACCGCGCCAGTCTATAATACTTTGGAGTCCCGCCACAAAACTTTCGCGGCTCAAGTCGCGCCCGGCCCGTTTGAGACCTTCCACGAAGATTTGGGTAGCCAGATAGCCCGCCTCGGCAAAAACTCCAATTGGTTCGTTGGGCAGGTTTTTGGTCATAAAGTCCCTGAATTGCACAGCTTTAGGGTCGCTGCCGTCGGGCGGCGGGAAGTAGCTGGAAATATATGCGCCCTCGGCGGCTTTGCCAGCCGACTGAAAAAAACCAGCATCAAACAAAACATAGGAAAGCAAGATTTTGGGTTTGTATTGTAGCTTGTCCATTTCCTTCAGGGCGGCCAGGGCCGGGCCAGGCACTGCCGCCACAAAAACAGTATCCGCCCCCGCCTGTTGTAATTTGAGGGCTTGGGCGGCCAGGTCGGTGGCCCCACCTTCGTAGGCAACTTCCGCCACTACTTCCAGATTTTTTTCTTTGGAGGTTTTGGAAAAAGCTTGCTGGCCCTCTTTGCCAAAACCGTCATTTTGGTACAACACGGCCACTCTCTTAGCCCCTAGCTGTTCGGCAGCATAACGCGCAAACAAAGTGGCCTCAAAGGTGTAATTGGGCGGTTGGGCAAAGGCATTAGGCTGGGGTGGGTTGGTGAGTGCGCCCGCGCCAGTCAAAAAGGCCACATTAGGAATATTTTTGCTGGCAAGATAGTCTTTGACCGCTAAGTTGTTAGCTGTGCCGAGACCAGCCACAAAAGCAAAAACCTTGTCTTGCTCCACCATTTTTTTGACTAAGGGTTCGGTCTTGGCAGCCTGATACTGGTCATCTTCATAAATAAACTTGATTTTGCGTCCGTTGATGCCGCCCTGCTGGTTTATAAGTTTGAAATAAGCGTCCACCACCCGGTCTTCGATGCCATAAGCAGCAGCTACGCCGGACTGTGGCCCCCAACTTCCCACTTTTATTTCGATATCAGTAACACCTGTTTTGTCACCTCCGGCAATGGGGATAGCAGTGGGTGGAACGACATTATTAGGAGTGCCGGGTCTAGTAATCGCAGGTGCAACTACGGAGTTGGCTGCCTGGGACTGGTTGCTCGTCTTGACCGAAGTAGCAGGAGAGGTGAGTGTGGGCGTGGTATCGTCATCACAAGCCGTGACCAACAGAGCCAGCAACGTTACCAGGATTAGGCCAAAGTTTTTTCGTAGCCAAGAATGACGTTTCATTTTAGACTCTTTCATCAAGCTAAACTGGGTATGATTGCGGTAAGCCAGGCGCGAGTCGTCGTACCTGTCCTGTTTTTGAGATACTGTATAATAAGCCACGCGCCGCTCCTTTGCAACTTGCTACGAGTCAACAGTTATCAGCCGTCAGCTATCAGTCAGCAGCCGGGAACAGAGGCTGGTATTTGTACGATATTACTTTGTCACTAGATATTTTCGGGTTTACCAATAACTGATAAATGATCCTATTTCCATTGGCAGCGCAATACCCCATAAATAAACTATTGCTGTTAGGCGATGGCTTGTGTATAATCAGTCTATCAAAATATAAAGATTATTTAGGGAAGCGAGGCAAGATATGAGTCCTTTTCCGTTTGCACAAAACCAGCGAGGTGGAGTGGGTGCGCCTGGCCCATTAAGCCCGATTAAGGTAGGTATCTTAGGAGCTACTGGTTCGGTTGGGCAGCGTTTTATTCAACTGCTGGAGGGCCACCCCTGGTTCGTGGTGACGACGGTGGGCGCGAGTGACCGTTCAGTGGGCAAACGCTATGGTTCGATAGCATGGCGGTTGAGTGCTGACGTACCAGCCAGTGTGCGGGATTTGACGTTGGTGGATTGCAAACCGGGGGCTGATTGGGATTGCCAGGTAGTTTTTAGTGCTTTGCCCAGCGAAAACGCCGGAGAAATCGAAGTAGAGTTCGCGGCGGCGGGTTACAAAGTTTTTAGCAATGCCCGCAACCACCGGGACGACCCCGATGTACCACTGCTCATCCCCGAAGTCAACCCCGACCATTCGCGGGTAATCGCGGCCCAACGTGCCGGGCGTGGCTGGAGCGAGGGCTTTATAATCACTAACCCTAACTGTACCACTATTCATCTGGTGCTGGCACTCAAACCGTTGCAGGAGGCATTCGGCCTCAAAAAAGTGTTGGTTACGAGTATGCAGGCGGTGAGCGGGGCGGGCTATCCGGGTGTACCATCGTTGGATATTATTGATAACGTCGTGCCGTTCATTGGCGGTGAGGAGGAAAAAGTCGAAAGCGAACCGCTCAAGCTGCTAGGAGATGTGAGCGAGGACGAAAGCGGCTTTGTGCCAGCCCAATTCCGCATCAGTGCTACCTGTACGCGGGTGGCCGTGCGCGAGGCCCATACCGAAAGCGTTTCGGTGGAACTAGAGCGGCCCGCAACTTTGCAAGAAGTCGCGGCGGCATTGCAAAATTTCGAGGCCGAACCACAACGCTTGCTACTGCCTTCCGCTCCGGCGCGTCCAGTTATTTTGCGTAGCGAAGCAGACCGACCTCAGCCTATGCTTGACCGCGATGGCGAGGGAGCGATGGCGACAACGGTAGGGCGTTTGCGAACCTGTAATATTCTGGATTACAAATTTGTGCTGACGGGACACAATACTATTCGGGGGGCAGCCGGAGCAAGCATCCTCAATGCCGAACTGCTTTTCACTCAGGGTTGGATTTAACTGCTATGAAAAACGCGAAGGGCAAAACCATACAGAAGGCCAATTTGCCTCAAAAGATTTGCCTCACTTGTGGTCGCCCTTTCGGGTGGCGCAAAAAGTGGGCCAAAGTGTGGGACGAAGTGCAGTATTGCAGTGATGCTTGTCGCAATCATCGGGCTAAAACGAGTTAATTTCACCACGATCCATCAGTTATCAGCCGTTAGCTATTAGCCAGGAGCAGAAGGTACTCTTATAAAGTATTGCTCCACTATAATAGATTCTCGGTTTTGGTTTTAACTGAGGACTGACGACTGAAAACTGACCATTAACGACGTAGAGCTTTTTTGAGCATTATGAAGTCCGCTTTGGTGAAACCTCGTACCAATAGCAACGCGACGGGATAGACCAGGGCCGCTACTGCTACCGTAAGGCCGAAGTTCTGGATGTGCAGTCCTAAAGTCAGGATAGCCAACACCGCGCCCATCATTCCCGCCGCCAAAAGTGGTCGCCAACTAGCCTCAATCACAGGCAAAGTTCCCAACTCGCGTTTGATAATCAGGCTGAATGGTATGAGCAGGGCAATCTCGCTCACAATCGTCATCGCGCTGGCCGCCACATAGCCAAAAAAGGGGATGAAAATCAGGTTGAGGCCGACATTAGTAATGACTGAACCGATGACGGCGATGGTAATGGTACGCTGGCGGTTGAGGGCAATCAAAACGTATTGGGTCACGCCGTTGATATAGCTAAAGGGTAAAAACCAGATCAGGATTTGCAGAGCAATGGCGGTGTGGGGCAGATAATCGCTGCCGCTGACCGTGCCAATAATGTCGTAGGCTACGAAAAGCGTGCCGACGGAAACGGGCAGGGCGATAGCTACCAAAATCCGCAAGGCTTCGCGGTAGGCCCGTATCAGGTTGGCTTTCGCGTCCTGGCCGAAGCTGGCAAAAAGCGGAAATAAGGCCAGGGTCAGTGTCGAGGGGATAATCAGTAGCCCGTTGATAAACTTGTAGGCGGCGTTGTACCAGCCTACCTGGGTTTCACCCTTAAAAGGCAGCAGCAGATATACGTCGGATTGGAAAAAGACGTTTATCAGGAAGCCGTTGAGCATTAGTGGGTAAGCTTCACGCAACATTCGCCGCGCCAGGTGCCAATCGAATTTTGTAAGGTGCGGCACAAAAAGTTTGCGCCGGAAAATCGCATAAAGCAGGATTAATGTGACCAAATTGACCACTAAGGCACTGGCAGCCAGACCGACCACGCCCCATACTAGCAGCAAGGTCAGGCCCAGTGGGACTTTGAAAATAGCCGTAAAGATTTGCAGAGCGGCGGTGTATTCAAACTTTTCGTAGGCCCGAAAAATGGCACTAAGCGAACCGGACAGCCCCGACGGTATGAGGCCCACCGCCAACACCACAATGGCCCAACCACTAGCCGCCGTCAGGTTGCCGCTCAAACCCAGGCCACCGATTACCAAAACCGAAACAGGTAAAGCGGTGAGGGAAAGCAGACTGCGCGTCACAAAAATAGTGCTAAGATAATGATTGGCGTTGGCTTCGCTACGGTCACGGGCTACGTCACGGGTAGTCAAGGTTTCTAGCCCAAACTCCGAAAGGGTAGCTAGAAAGACCCAGGTGGTGACGGCGATGCCATACGCCCCATTGCCGTCCGGCCCAAGCAGACGCAGAGTGAAGATGGCAAAGCCCACGTCTATAATTTTGCCAGTCAATTGGGCCAAAAGTGGGGTGACGCTGTTTTTTGCCACGCGCCGAACCGTGCGGGCATCGTCTTCGGGCCGATAGAAACGCGCCCAACCCAACACTCCCATCCCTACCGCCACGCTCATCAGAGCCAGAAACGCTCCGTAGAGGCCAAGCTCGAACGAAAGTGGGCGGTAGTCCAGCCGAATAGTGGCGGATTGCAATCTTAATCCCTCAAATTTTAGATGCGACGGGTCAACCAGCACGACGCAGTAGCTCAAATCGGCTTGATAAAGGTCAACGCTCTGGCCCTTGCTATCACCATCGGCGAAGAATTTGGCGTGCCAGCCATCGGCAAAACGCACGGGCAGCAGCACCAAAAATGGCTTGCTGAATAGGACGAAGGTTAGGTGGGCCTCGGTAGATTGCACGGCAGGCTCAACCTTGACAACGTCTGGCTCAGTTACCAGTTTTGCCCGTATCTGTTCCGAAATTGCTCCGGTTAGCACCAGCTTCTGCCCCGCGAAATTCGAGCCAGACTCATAAGCGCGACGGGCCGCTAAGTCGTCGCTGACTACCAGTAAGGGAATTGTGACCAGTTTGGGGACAGTTCCTTCAACTCCGACGTTCCAATCTGCGCCTACTTTTTCAAAATGCAGGTTATAGGCCAGACGCGGCCCTAATTGTGGCCCCGCCAGAGCCGCCGCCCCTAGCAACACTATCAGTAGCAAACCACCCAAACGAAAAATATGCCCCGGCCCAGCTTTGTTCAAAACCTCTAGCAGTAGAGCCACAATGAGCAAAGTAAGACAGACCACTAATCCAAATACCTCGCCGTTTGCCAGTAGCACCAGGCCCAAAACCAGACTCAGCCACAGCAGTTGCCAGATGCGCCGCCCGGTCAGCACTATCGCCAATCCTACCATGCTCCAACTCAGAGCCGCCAATATATCGGGTCGCCCACTGCCAGCCCACATCGTCACCACTACCAACCCGATGCTTGCGCCACTTATCCCTATTAATCGTCTTGCACCAGTCGTTCGCCACAGCCAGTTCACTACCAGCAGTCCGGCCCATAGCAATAGCCACAAATGCGCGATGCCAAACCACAGCACTTGCCAACCGCCCGGCCCGAAAAAATAAAGGGCGGCGGGTGGATAAAAAACGGGTACGTCGCTAGTGGCTAAGAGGGGTTGCCCGCTCAAAGCCGACCCATCCGGCCCGTTTGCCCACAATGGTAGGTGAAACAGGCGGATTGACTGGCCCAACGCCGCCCACTGTTGGTAAAAGTTGGTGTTGTCGCTCGACCCAGCCCAAAGTCCCACCACGCTGCTGCTGGTCAACTCGGCTCGACGTGAGGGTTGAAGCAGACCTGGCGCATAATAAAGTAGCGTCAGCAGCAAGGCCACCAACGCCAGCCCTAGCCCTGCCCTGGCTTTACGGCGGCGAACAGGCACTTCGTTTTTTGGTTGGATTACGCTTGTTGGGGCAACGGCCAAAATTTTCTAGCTTACCTTCCTCTTTGTAATAATACAACCGTATAGTAATGCAATAATACAAATACACGCCTGTACAGCGACGGGGCTATTATACTTTATCGTAACTATTCAGCCAAACGCATTTGTCACGGCCCGTAGGCACCCAGGGGGTACCCGGAGCGGAGGCATCAACTGGTTGCTGCGTAGCGAAGAATCTGTGGCTAAATAACCGATAAAGAACAGACCCTTCACTCCGCAGAGCCTCCGCTCAGGGTGACAACACCTGGCTGACCTTGCAATGGCCCTGCCGACCCAAAGAAATAGATGCAGAAATCCCCAAAATGAGTTATGATATAGCCATTGTTAGCAGCTGTGGCTATTTTAGATTTGGGGAGGCACGAATATGACGACGGAGTCAAATGAAACTTTAGTTACAAAGTACCAACAAGAGTTGGAGCTGGCGGTCAAACGCTATAGCCGCACGCTAGGTTATATGGATAGCCCGCCCGATGTGCCAGTAGGCCAGACACCCAAAGAAGTCATTTGGACGCGCAACAAAGCTAAACTCTATCATTACCTACCAATCGGCCCACGTCGTCACCGCGAACCGCTTTTGTGGATTTATTCTTTAATGAATAAGGCTTATATTGTGGATTTGCGGCCCGGCTCAAGTTTGATTGAATTTTTGGTCAGGCAGGGCTACGACGTTTATTTGCTGGATTGGGGCATTCCAGGGCCAGAAGACGCACATATTAAGCTGGACGATTATGTGATGGATTATTTGCCCCGTGCTGTCAAGCATACTTTACGACACGCTGAAGCCGACGAGTTGACGATGATTGGCTATTGCCTGGGTGCAGTGCTTTCGGTTTGCTACACCGCCACCCACCCCGACGCGCCGATTAAAAATTTGGTGACGCTGGCAATCCCCCTCGATTTTTCCGACCAGGCTTTATTCAACGACTGGCTCAATCCCAAGCATCTTAACCTTAATGTGGTACTCGATTCGTATGGCAACCTGCCCGGCGAATTTTTAAGCTTTGGGCAACGCCTCAAAGACCCGGTGGCGGGTTTTGTGACCAGCTACACGGGCATTTTTGAAAAGTCGTTGGACGATAGAGCCGTCGAGTCGTGGCTAAGTATGCAACAGTGGATGGGTGACGTAGTACCCTTCGCGGGCGGGGCTTTCAAGCAGTGCGCCGAGGAAATGTGGCTCAAAAATAAACTGGTCAAAAACGAACTGGTGTTGCGTGGACAAAGAGTAGATTTGAAGCAAATCCAGATGAGCTATCTTAACATTTTGGCCGAGCGCGACACGATTGTGCTTTCCAAACAAAGCGATATGGCCCTGGATTTGGTAGGCAGCCGGGACAAAGAGCAGATTATGATGCCGGGGGGACACATCGGCCTCGCCGTAGGCCGTGCTGCCGTCAAGGGATTATGGCCTAGCCTGGACAAATGGTTGAGCCAGCGTAGCACCGTTTACCCGTAATTATTAGGAGAAAAATATGACTACATCTTTTACCAGTATGGATACTGGCACCCGCGAACAGTGGGAAGTCATCGGTAAGGAACATCAAGTGTTGCAAACCAGTGTGCCGGGTCGCATCAAAACTATGTTGCGCCAGTTGGCTGACATCGAGGGCGGCTTCGGGGTCAACCAGCTTGTCCATTCGCTGCAAACGGCGACACGAGCCGAACAAGGTGGGGCCAGCGACGAGATGATTTTAGCTTCGCTTTGCCACGACATCGGCAAGGTTATTTCAGTACCGAACCACCCGGCCATTGCCGCCGAAATTTTGAAACCCTATGTTTCGGCCGAGGTGTATTGGGTAATTTTGACACACCAGGATTTCCAGGGTCGCCACTACTATCAGTATTTGGGTCTTGACCCCCAGTCCCGCCAGAAACACGTCGGACACCCGGCTTACCATTTGGGCGAACAGTTTGCGGATAAGTGGGATCAAACCTCTTTTGACCCTGACTATGAAACCTTACCTTTAGAGCATTTCGAGCCGCTGATTGACCGCTTATTCAGCCGCCCTCGCGCAATGGTGTCATAGTTTTTTGCTAGACAAACAAGGAGGTTAGTTTTGCTATCCGATATAAAAGAGTACAACGTCTTCGCGCCCGAAGTAAAGGAAAATCCTTACCCTTATTATGAATGGTTGCGCCATAATCACCCGGTTTACCACAATGAACGGCTGGATTTTTACGCGCTCAGTCGTTATACCGATGTGATGGCTGCCTCGCGCAACCCCCAAGATTTTTCTTCGTCGCAAGGGATTGGCCCGGAACGTCAGCCCAATTCGACTATGATTGCCCAAGACCCGCCTGTTCACACCCGTTTACGGGGGCTGGTCAGCAAAGTTTTCACTCCCAAAACCATCGCCCAAAGTGAGGAGCGCATCCAGGCCATCGTAGATGAATTGTTGGACAAAGTAATTGACAAGGGTAAGTTTGACCTGGTGCAAGACTTCGCGTTTCCTCTGCCTGTTATCGTAATTGCCGAGATGTTGGGGGTAGAGCCGGAACGCCGTGAGGATTTCAAACGCTGGTCAGACGATGTAATCAGTGTGACAGGTGGAGACCAGGCTTCGTTAGCCCGCTATATGAAAAGTTGGGGCGAGTTCAAACAATATTTCGCCCGCAAGGTAGAGGAACGCCGGGCCGAACCGCAGCACGATTTGATTTCCGCTTTGGTGCAGGCGCAGGAAGAACGCGAAGCTTTGTCGCCGGGCGAAATTCTCAATTTCTGTTTGTTGCTGCTGGTGGCCGGAAACGAAACTACCACCAACCTGATTAGCAATGGCGCGAAAGCCCTTTTTGACCATTACGATGAAGCCGCCCTCAAACTGCGTGAAAGGCCGGAGCTAATTCAAAGTATGGTGGAGGAGTCCTTGCGCTTCGACTCGCCTATCCAGGGAACTTTCCGCACTGTCAACCGCGATATGGAAATACACGGGGTCACTATCCCGCAGAATAGCAAAGTGGTGTTGCTGTGGGGTTCGGCCAACCGCGATGAAACTCAGTTCCCCGACCCAGACAAATTCGACATTGAGCGTAAACCTAACGCCCAAATTGCCTTTGGGATGGGCATCCACGTTTGTTTAGGTGCGCCCCTGGCCCGTTTGGAAGCACGTATCGCCACCCAAACCATTCTGAAGCGGATGCGGAATATCCGGCTTGACCCCACTGGGGTGTTTGACCGCGTGGACAACCCGATGTTTCGGGGTTTGCATCATTTCCCGGTGCTGTTCAACTTGCCGTAAAGTTCCCGTGGCCAACGGTTGAAACCGTCGTCTAAACAAACCAAACACCACCCAGGGGGTACCCGAACGTGTTGTTAGAACCTGATTTATCAGGTTTGGGGTGAATAGACGACGGTTTCAACCGTTGGCGGTTTCTCTGCCAAAATTTTGTGTCACACCCGCCAAAAACGTTCGGCTGGCTTTTTGGCCCGTTTTGATGTATCATGGAATCCAAGCTAAAGGAGACTAAAGGTGAGCCAGACCAGCAAATCGAACGATAGTTTTTTGCATCTTCCTGTTTTTCCGGTCAACCCTGACCAGTCCAGTCTGCCAGGCCGCGACCCCGATCTAGCGGCGAAGTTGGCCCAGGCCCAGGCTCAATTACTGGCCCGCGTTGGTGTATCGCCAGTCGAAACCGATAACACCCCACAATCCAATCCAACCAAAGCAGTCAATCCCCTGCTTAGACACGGTAGCAAACTGGCGGTGGGTGCATTACTGGCTTCGACATTGCTTTTGGGTGCGTGTGGAGATTCAGGCCCGGATCGTTGTACAACTCAATATGTTACGCCCACTGCCGCCCCCGGTAGTGCGCCCCTTTCCAACCAAACTCCTACCGCCGTGCAGTCTTGCACTGACAGCCGAGGTAGCCATTATTATAGCGGTGGCTATTACGGTAGCAGCCATTATTATGGCAGCAGCGGTTCTAGTAGCGGTGGTTTTTCTAGTTCTGGTGGAAGTAGTAGCAGCTAATGTTCGTTCCTGCCAGTTTGAATTTAAATCGCGTTCAATTGCGGGCAGGTTTGCAACTTTATAAGCAATGGCAGCAGGCGGCGGGTATCTATCAAAACTTTGTACCTTCTGCCCCCTTCGCTGCTCTTGCCAAAAATCCCCCTTCCGAACCATCCCCCACCCCTTTCTTAAATCAGACTGATGGGTTGGCCCAAACGTTAGCCGCTCTGCTGGCTCAAAGTGATGATTGGGTTCACGTAATGACTGGTCAAGCCGCTTTTATCTTAGATTTGCCTGGCTACCTGACCCCGGCAGTTGGTTTTTACCTGCAACAAGCGGCCATTGCGCCAGTTAGTTTGCTGGCTGCCTACTACCAACCCCAGGCTATTTTAAATGGTCATTACGGCCTTGCCAGCCTGCAACATTATGGCTGGCGTTTGCAACCCTGCGCTATTCCAACTGGACACGCCTTTTTACTGGAACGTGAGCGTAGCCTACTTATCCCTAACGTGGTTCTCACTAGTTCTTTTGACAACCGATATTTTTCGGGGTTAGCTTATTTTCCCCCGCCCGCAGTTTTAGTGGCTAACGGCCTGATAGCTCTGATTGATGTACGCCAGAGTGACGAGGAGTTGCCGCCTGACCTGGCCTACTTTTACCAGCAAGCTGCGGCAGCTAATCTCAACATCTTTCAAACCCGCCTGCCCATATCGGATTTACCTGTTTAGTTCCAGCGACGTTTTTCCACCATCGCACAATAATTGTAGATGGCTTTTAGACCCAACTCCGCGGCGTGGTCAATAGCGGCTTGCGATTCTGCGCCTGGTTGCATCCAGACCGTTTTGATACCAAGTTTGGCTGCTTCATCCAGAACCGCTGGGACAAGCGAAGGTGGAATCACAATGTCTATTACGGCGGGTTTTTCCGGCAACGAAGCCAGATCGGGATAGGCTTTTTCGCCCTCAATCGTGGTAGCTCTAGGGTTGATCGGATAAACGGTATAACCCGCCGCCCGCATATTTTTGAAGATGATATTGCCATATTTGCTGCTGTCGTTGGTTGCACCTACCAACGCCCAAACCTTTTGATTAACCGCTTCTTTGATAAGTTCACGCATCTTTATACTTCCTTTCATTAATATATTGTCTGCTCGTAAATTATAACTCTTACTGGCTCAAATATCCAGGCTTTGTCGCCAAAGCTAACGCCAGCGAGTTTGCAAAAAAATGGGCCATGCTATATGCTATCGTTGGTCGAACAAAGCAGTTCGTTACTCCTGGTTTTTTATTACTAAAAAGATAAAGCACGTAGCGTAGTAAGTTTGTAGTCTGTGTGCAAGCTCATCAAATGAGGAGAGTATCAACCTTGAAACGCCTCGCCCCATTGGGTCTGGTGATTTATTTTGCCGCTTTTGGTATTTTTTTCGCGGTGATTGTATTTGGCACCCTAAACGTTAATTCTGCCAAAGGGTCGAAAACCAGCGTGGTTGCAGTGCTTACCACCCGCATTCCTGCTACTACCCCTTCCCTCCCGACTACCGCTATTCCCGCAACTGTACCAGCTACCCGCACGGCTTTACCACCCTCGCCTATCGTCGCCCTCCCACCCCTGGTTTTGCCAAAGCTGGCTACACCCTTCCCAATAAGTTTGCCTGCTATTGCGCCGTTGCTTCCGGTTCATTTCAATGCCCCGGCTCATCCCATTTATCGGGCCGATGCGCTTGCCGACAAATTGATACTCTTCAAAGATAATTTCAAATTCGGGCTGACCGATCAAGTGACACAGTTGCGGCCCGGCGTGATTCAGGTCAATCGGACGGTGGGCGGCAAGAACCCTCTGCATACCCATATTATGTTGTTTGACCTCACCGCCAAAGAGTTCAGTTTGCAGGTGGCGGTGCAAGATGATTATCTGAGCGGAGTTGCGCCTACCTCTCGCATTGCATCGAGTCATGATGCGCTGGCGGCGGTAAACGGCGATTTGTTTGGAGGGACAGGTCTGCCCCAGGGTTTGACTATCCTGGACTCGCAGGTGGCCGTTTCGCCCAAACACCGGGCTACCTTCGCCTGGTCAAAAGACAACCAACCTTTTATTGGCTACTTTACTTCACATTGGACGTGGGACAGCCAGATAGTAGCCGAAAACGGTCAAACCCATCCCTTGCAACAGCTAAATACACCTTGCAAAGCTGAACAACTTTGTATCTATAATGATTTGTATGCCAGCGTGCCGAACCAGCCCGGCGACGTAAAGGTACTGGTTGACCCTAATAACGTAGTGGTTGGAATTACTCAAACACTTAAAGTTAAGATACCTGACCACTATCAGGTGTTGTGGGGAGCGGGCGGCACGAGTACGTGGTTGCGAGATAACCTAAAGGTGGGCCAGACGGTCAAGATTGATATTCATACCGATGAGCCGCTCGACAAATATCAATATGCGGTAAGTGGAGGCCCGATTTTCCTCAAAAACGGTCAGTTTTTCCAAGACTGTTTGTGCAACATTGGCGACTGTTCCAATGTGCCGGGCCGCAGTCGAGGAGTCTTGTGTGAAGAGTTTAGCCTGGATTGGAAACTGACGCATTATCTGGACGTGCAAATGCCGCGCGTGGGGGTGGGTTTCGACAAGGCTCGGCAAACCTTAATCGTGATTGAAGTAGATGGTTACCAACCCGGTTTTAGCGTGGGTATTCGTCAAGACGACTTTGCTAAATTGTTTACCGAGTTTGGGGCGGACACGGCGATGGAACTGGACGGAGGCGGTTCGGCTACTATGTGGGCCAACGGCAAGCTGGTCAGCCACCCCTCCGACGGCAGTGGTTCGGTGGAACGGTGGGTTCCCGATGCTTTGCTGTTCTATTGGAATAGCCCGAACTCCAAACAAAGTGTTTCGTCCAAACCTTAGTAGTAGCCAAAGGTTCACTCGTACCGAGTACAAGTGAACCTTTGGCTTGTCCATCCAAACCTGAAATATGCCTTAATTAGGAAAGGCTCTCTAATGTTTGAGAGCAATGCTTTTAGCCCATTATTTGCGAAATTAGCTCTCGCTTTTCGGCGGCGGGCAGGAAAGTAGCCTGGGCCGCGTTCAACGCAGTTTGTCGGATTTCTTCTTCGCCCCACCCGAACTGGGCGGCCATCAAAACGTATTCGTGGGTCAAATCGGTATTGCTGGTGGTGCGGCCATCGCAGTTGATGGTAACTTTCAAACCTTCCTGTAGATATTCATTGGCGGGGTGTTGAGCCAGGGTAGGGGTAGCTTTGGTCTGGACGTTGGAGGTAGGGCACATTTCCAGGGCGATACCCAATCGCTTCACCCGTTCCAACAGAGCCGGGTCTTCTCGCAACCGCACTCCATGTCCAATTCGTTCCGCCCCAAATTTGTCCAGGGCGTGAGCAATACTCTCCGGGCCTGCCGCTTCTCCGGCGTGGCAGGTGCGGTGCAAATTCTCGCGTTGGGCCAACTGGAAGGCGGCCACGTGGGGTTCGCCCGGCAGTAATTCGTCGGCGGCGATGTCCAGAGCCACTACAGGCAGCCCCTTCTCGCGGGCTTCAAGGGCGGCTCGTAACACTTGCATATCCGTTGCTTCGCTTTCGTGGCGCAGCAAACACATAATCAGGTTGCCTTTAATTCCCGCGTCCTGGCGGGCCTGACTCACTCCGCGTGATGAAGCCTCAATTACCTCAGCCAGTTTCAATCCGTTGCGAGTGCAAAGTTGGGGCGCGAAACGAATTTCGGCGTAAGCAATACTGTCACGGGCGCAGTCGAGCAACAGTTCGTAGGTGGCGCGTTCGATAGCGGCAGGTGTTTGCAGTACCGCCACTTCCCAGGCTACCCGACTCAAATATTCGTTCAAACTGGCGCAATTAGTGGGGACAATCAAGGCATCTTCGAGGTCAGTGGGCAGGGGCAAACCGTATTGGTGGCTCAAGTCGGCAACGGTGGGGATGCGAACGCTGGTATCCAGGTGCAGATGTAGTTCGACTTTGGGCAGAGCGCGAATAGCGGCTTCGCTCAAGAGAGTAGCAAGTGTCTGGTTGCTCATTTCAAAAAACTCCTTTATTTCATGTTTGAATCCGTCCCCAAACTCCAACTTGGTTAAAGCCAGGTTTTGGGGTAAATTCGGGCTATTATAACAAAAAGAGAGCCGATTGCAATGAGTAATTCGGCCTATCTTCGGGAGAAGCTTGCCCCGACGTTGGCGGAATGTAGTATAATATTAATGGGGTTGTACCTGTCCGATGGGCAGTGTGATTTATCTTTTAGGATGAGGATTTGGTATAGTTGAAAGAAACTGGAAAACAAAAAGGGATTGATAGCGGCAAGCGTAGCTACAGTAACGCCGGGATGGGCCAGGAAAGCTCCGCGCCCCCGTTGGGGAGTATGGCGAATCTGACCCCACCGCAGATCGTGGCCGAGCTTGACAAGTATATTGTGGGCCAGAGCGAAGCCAAACGCGCTGTGGCCGTGGCTCTGCGTAATCGCTACCGTCGCCAACAGCTACAAAAAGAGGTGCGCGACGAGATTGCGCCCAAAAATATTATGATGATTGGGCCTACTGGGGTGGGCAAGACCGAAATCGCCCGCCGGATGGCGAAACTGGTGGACGCGCCCTTTACCAAAGTCGAGGCGACCAAGTTCACCGAGGTGGGCTACGTGGGCCGCGACGTAGAAAGCATCGTGCGCGATTTGATTGAGGCCAGCATTTCGATGGTTCACGACGAAAAGCTGCGCGAGGTGCAAGGCCAGGCGGAAGGGGCGGCTAACGAAAAGCTGGTCAACTGTCTGGTGCAGGAGCTTTATTATAAGAAGGACAAGGCCAGACCACATCGGGCCAGCAAATTTAGCAAGACCCACAAGCCGGGTCTGACCTTGCTCACCCTGAACCAGCCCGACCTTAAAGAGGTGCATATCGAGAGTGATGATAAAGAAGAAGCGGACGAAGCGCGGCCCGAACCGCAATTTTCACCCGAAGAAATCCAACAGTTGGAACGTCGCCGTAAACGAGTAGCCACGATGTTGCGCCAGCAAAAACTTGAAGATAAAACCGTCGAAATTGACCTGGACAATGATGAGCCTTTTGGCGGGATGGTAGAGTTTATGGCGGGTGGAATGAACGACGAGCCGGGCGAGAGTTTTCACGATTTGATGGAAAATTTGAGTGCCTTGACTCGCCGTCGCAGCCGCCGCGTGCTGGTCAAAGAAGCCCGTAGGCTGTTGGTACACGAAGAAGCCAACAAGTTGATTGATTTCGACGGAGTGGTGGAAGCATCTGTCGAACGTGCCGAAGAGTTGGGCGTGGTGTTTTTGGACGAAATAGATAAAATCGTCGGAAACGGCAACGATACTGGCCCGGACGTGTCGGGCGAAGGGGTGCAACGCGACTTACTGCCTATCGTCGAAGGCTCAACTGTAATGACCCGCTATGGCCCGGTCAAGACCGACCACGTTTTGTTTATCGCGGCGGGCGCGTTCCATAATGCCAAGCCGGGTGACTTGATACCCGAATTACAGGGCCGTTTTCCGTTGCGCGTCGAACTGGACAGCCTGGAGCAAAACGACCTCAAGGCTATTTTGGTGCAGCCCAATAACGCCCTGACCAAACAATATCAGGCGTTGTTGCAAACCGAGGAAGTGAAGTTGGAGTTTGAGGATACCGGGCTGGAAGAAATCGCGCATCTGGCCTACGAAATTAACCTCAAAAGCGAGGACATCGGGGCGCGGCGGCTACACACCATTATGGAGCGAGTGCTGGAAGATATTTCATTTGATGCCGCCGACCATAAAGGCGAAACTGTGCTGATTGACCGTAAATACGTGTTGGAACGGATCGGCGAGTTAGCTGATGATGAAGATTTGAGCAAATTTATACTGTAAGGAGCAAAATGGAACTGACCAGCATCCAGATACAAGAGATTATCCCTCACCGTTTCCCGTTTTTGCTGGTGGACAAGATTATCGAGGTGGAATGGGGCAAGCGGGCTGTCGGTCTCAAAAACGTGACCATCAATGAATGGTTTTTCCAGGGCCACTTCCCGTCCTACCCCGTGATGCCGGGCGTGTTGATATGCGAGGCGTTGGCACAGGTAGGGGCAGTGGCTCTTTTGGGAATGGAAGAATATCGGGGGCGCATCGCCTTTTTTGGTGGGCTGGATAACGTGCGTTTCAAACGGCAGGTTGTACCGGGCGACGTTTTGCGGCTGGAAGTTGAAGTCATCGCGGCGCGGGGGCCAATTGGCAAAGCCAATGGTATCGCTACCGTCAACGGTGAAGTAGCTTGCCGGGGTGAGATGACCTTTGCCATTGGCCCGAAAGCCTAAGATTATGGCCCGGCGCAAGTTGGGAGCGCAGCTGCGCCAAAACCTCATTACGGTTGGTTGCTACCTAATTAGCAAGATTTTTGCCCTACCCGGTTTGCGCGGCGTAAAGCCCCAAAATGCGCTCTTACAAAACCTGGCCCATCCTCGTATCGTGATTATCAAGCCGTGCTGCTTGGGCGACATAGTTTTATCCACCGCTACCATTGCTGCTTTGCGCGAAGCTTTACCACACTCTCATTTGACCTATGTAGTCAGTAATTGGGCGCGTCCGACCCTTGTCAATAATCCGCGTCTGGACGAAATTTTACCTACCGGTTTTGAGGGTTCGCGCTTTACTTGTCAAACTTATTTTGCCCTCGTCAGAAGATTGAGACGGGGGCATTATGATATAGCGGTAGTGTTAGACCGTTCGCCGTTTTTGGCTCTGCTGCCCTGGCTGGCTGGTATCCGAATTCGGGCCGGGTTAGACAGTTTGGGACGCGGCTTTGCTCTGAACTATAAAGCCTCGGTCTGGCCGGGCCAGCCGCGCCACGAAGCCGAGATTTATCTGGACGTGGTACGCAAATTAGGGCTAGAACTAGCTGTGCCGAGGCTGGAATTTTTTCCGGGCGCACCTGCCGAAGCGGAACTGGTGCAAAAGGCCGTCGCCTGGGGTCTGGATTTGAACGCGCCCCTGGCGGTAATACACCCTGGTGGCGGCCAAAACCCGGATACAACAGTGACAGCCAAACGCTGGCCTGCCCCGAATTTTGGCAAGATAGCCGCCCGTTTGCTACAAAGTGGCTGGCAAGTGGTTATTATCGGAGCGAAAACTGACCGTGAAGTGGTAGCCGAGATGTTAGTAAATATTTCTCTTGAAGACGTTGCAAAATCTGGAGATTTATTTGATGCCAGCGAACAGCTGGATATTGCCCACACCGGCGCACTTTTGCAGCACGCCCAGCTATTTGTAGGTAACGATACGGGTCTGATGCACCTGGCTGCGACTACGAATGCGGCAGTCGTAGCTATCTTTGGCCCTAGCAGCCCGGCTATGTACGGGCCGTATTCCCCAAAGGGCCACGCCGTCTCGCCCGTTGCCAATGATGTACCGGGTGGTTTACCCCTGGCAGAATATCAGGCTTTATCAGTCGAACAGGGTGGCATCGGGCGGGTGAGTGTAGCTGAGGTTTGGCAGATAATCGAAGAAGCAACGGGCTAAAGGCCAGGGAGCAACGGGCGATGGGCCACGAGGACAAATCGGTTTGCGGAGCCGCTGTGCGTCCAACAAACCGCCCTTGTGAGATGAATTGTTTGGATGCTCGTGGCTCTTAGCTCGTAGCCCGTTGCCCTTTATGGTGTAACATTATGAACCTTAAAATTGCAGCTAAAAAACAGGCGCGACGGGTTTTTTTGTGGGCCTTGCGCGGAACAGCCCGCCCTAGTTTGCTTTATCGCGCCCGCCAGCTTACCCCTGCCGACAACCAGCCGCCGCGCAAACTGCTGCTTGTCCGCCCTGACCACCTGGGCGATGTGCTATGGATTACTCCCGCCCTAAATTTGTTGCGCCGCGCCCTGCCCGATACCGAAATTACCGCAATGGTAGGGCCATGGGGAGCGGCGGCTCTGGAAAATAATCCCGACCTTGACCGGATTGTGCGCTGCGAGTTCCCCGGTTTCAGCCGCCAGCCTAAACGCTCCTGGTTTGAACCCTATTTATATGTTTTGCAACAGTCGCGTTTGCTGCGAAATTATGGCTATGACGCAGCTATCAATCTGCGCTACGATTTTTGGTGGGGCGCATTGCTGCTGTATCTGGCCGACTTACCCTTGCGTTTTGGCTACGCCTGGCCCGAAGCCAGCAAGTTTTTGACCCACGCTCTGGCTATTCCTACCCCTCACCAAACCGAGGAGGCGTTGCAACTTCCATTTGGGCAGAGTGCGACGCATTCCGCCGCTCAGAACCTGGCTTTAGCCCGCCTTGCCCTCCACACTTTTGGCCTGGACACGGCTGCTTTGCCAATGTCCGACCAGGAGGCACGGGTCAAGTTTACGCCCCTTCCCGACGATGTGCGCTCTGTCAATTTGCATCTATCGGAATGGGGCATCAGTCGTCAGGATAAGGTGATTGTGTTGCATCCGGGGACGGGCGCGACTATCAAACTGTGGACAACCGAAAATTTTGCGGCTATGGTAGATGCGTTGGCTCAACGTCACGGGGCCAAAGTGATTCTGGCGGGCGGCGAAGGCGAACGGGGGCTGTTGCGTGACATTATAAAGCTGACCAAAAGTCCACCTTTGACCTGGGAGGTAGGGGGGTTGGGCCGCTTATCGGCTTTGTTCAGTCGGGCTAATCTGGTGGTGGGGCTGGATAGCGGGCCGTTACATCTGGCCGTCGCTACCGATACGCCCACTATTCAGCTTTTTGGCCCGACAGACTCGGACGTTTTTGGCCCCTGGGGAGACCCGCTACGGCATCGGGTTGTCCGCACCCAGGTTGATTTGCCGTGTCGCCCTTGCGGTATTCTGGATTTTAAGCGGGTTTGCGGAAGCGGCGGCTACTGTATGCGAACCATCAAGGTCGGGCAGGTTTTAGAGGTAGTTGACCAGCTGCTTAAAAATTAACTATGTTTCCGAGGAGGAAATTATGCTGTCAGCAAAGAAAGACTTGTGGCTTATCAAACGCGGTAGGCTGGTGGCTATACTATTTTTGGTTTTAAGCTTAAACCTGCCAGGAAATTATACTGTTAGCACCAGCCACGCCGCCGATACCAGCCAGTTTTTCCCGCAAACCAACCACACACTGAGCGGCAAGTTTCTAATTTACTGGCAAGCCAACGGCGGTCTGGCCCACTTCGGCTATCCTATTACCGATGCCCAAGACGAAATTGACCCTCAAACTGGTAAGACCTTCCTGACTCAATGGTTTGAACGAGCGCGGTTTGAACTGCACTCCGAATTGGCTGGAACGCCTTTTGAGGTGGAGCAAGGTTTGTTGGGCCGTCAGTTAAATCAGGAAGCCCTGGCGGTTGACCCTAATTTCCAGCGCACCGTACCGACCCCACCCCGCCCGATTTATGGTGCGTCGCAGGAATTTGAGTACATACCTGAAACGGGGCATAATATCAGCAGCTATTTTTTGAGATACTGGTTGCAAAACGGGGGCGTGGCTCAATTTGGTCTGCCTATTAGCGAGGAATATGCCGAACCCGCTGTTGGGCGCGGTGGTTTGGAAATTCAATGGTTTGAACGAGCGCGGTTTGAACTGCACCCGGAACTGCTGAAAGAAGAGCCACGCCCACCGATGCCCCCAATTACAGCCAGCCGTGTCGAGACATTCACTCCCGCCATTACTAGCCAGGCGATAACAACGTTTAACTCTATAGCCAGTCACGGCGAAACGGCCACGCTCGCCGCCGCCACCCGGACAATTATGGCTGCTCCACCTTTTCCACTCTCGGAACTACCCCAACCCACCGGAACGGGAACGGCCCCGCCTGTTCCTATTTCGCAACTTCCGCCGGTGCCGGTACTGTTGGGCTTGTTGGGGGACGAAATCAAAGCCCCTGCCCTGCTTAAAACCGACTCGCCAGCTTTTCAGTGGCAAATCGGCTCTGACCCATACAATAACGATAATTTTATTCACGGTATAGCTGTTGATAGCAAAGGCAACATTTTTGCCAGCGATGGCAGTTCAAACTACCTTACCAAATACGACCCGATTGGCAATCGGCTGGCAATCTGGCTTATCCACCCGAACAACCCGATGGGAACTATTTACGCTCCGGCCAGCCTCGCGCTAGACAAACAAGACAATATTTATGTGGCAAGTGCTGCCGATAGCTACGTCTATAAGTTCGATCCCAATGGTCATTTCTTGCTCAAATGGGGCGGCTTGGGTCACGAGGACGGTCACTTTACCAGACCCAAAGGTATTTCTGCGGACAACCAGGGCCATATTTATGTAGCGGACACCGATAATGACCGCATCCAAAAATTCGATAGCGACGGCCATTTTTTGCTCAAATGGGGCAGCAGAGGTGGCTACGATGGGCAGTTCTTCAATCCCGCAGCCGTCGTGCCAGACAATCAAGGTCACGTCTATGTAACCGATACGTTGGACAACTTGATTGAAAAGTTTGATAGCGACGGTCATTTTTTGCTCAAGTGGGGCGGCTATAGTGAGGCTATTGGTAAATTCAAAGCCCCCATGGGTTTGGTAGTGGATAGGCAGGGCAACTTATATACACTAGAGCCAGGTGATGGTTCGGTAAACTTAAATGCCCGTGTGCAAAAGTTTGACTCTAACGGCCAATCCTTGCTAACTTTCGGCAGCCCCGGTTTCGCCGATAACCAGTTTCGTAGTCCGGTAGGGATAGCCATAGATAATCAGGGTAGCTTATATATAAATGATGAGGGTAGCCGGACAATTAAGAAATTTGAGCCAACCGGAGTTTTTGTTAGTAGATTTAGCACCTATGGGACTGCATCAGGCCAGTTTGTGCATCCGGTGGGTGTGGCTACGGATAGCCAGGATAATATTTACGTTTCGGACACGGGTAATGCGCGTATCCAAAAATTTGACCACGCTGGCCGCTTTGTCTTTAGCTTTGGCAGTTATGGTTCTAGCGGTACAAATGGGCAGTTGGATTATCCGGTAGGGCTGGCGGTGGATAAACAAGGCAACATTTTTGTGGTCGACAACAATACCTCGCGTATCCAAAAATTCGATACCCAGGGTAAGTTTGTGCTGGCGTGGGGCAGTCCAGGCGGCGGCGACGGTCAGTTCCAGCCCACATATTTTCCTGGCCTCCATCCCAGCTATTATGAATCTGTTGCTACTAAGCTTGGCGGTCTGGCAATTGATAGTAGCGGAGCGGTCTATGTAGCCGATACCGCCAACCAGCGCGTCCAGAAGTTTGACAATCAAGGTCAGTTCGTGGCTAAGTGGGATTTAAGCTCCTACTTCAAGAACGTTCCAGACACTATTCATAGTCCGGTTGGAGACTTCCCCAGCCCGCTAGGGCCGACAGCCATTGCTATTGACACGCAGAATAATGTTTACGTGGTTTCGACCATAAAAAATTTGGTGCTAAAATTTGATACACAAGGCAATTTGCTGTTAAAATGGGCGGCGGCCCAGAGCGACCCTCAAAACCAGCTTCCCTACAGCCCGCTTGGAGTGGCCGTTGACACCGCCGGGAACGTCTATTGCACTGATACCTATGACCAGAGCGTAGAGAAATTTGACGCTAACGGGCATTTACTCCAGCAGTGGGGTAGCTTTCAGAACGGCTTTAGCTATCCGCACGCCCCTTATCGTGGCATCGCGTTGGACAGTGGCAGTAATCTGCTCTTAATAGATTTCGGGGGAAGCCAGTTGTTCAAGTTTCGCCAGCCCTGAGCAGGTGTGGTGCCTATTTTTGCAGGGTTGCAAACGCCGAAGGATTTGGTACGAGACACCGAATGAACCTTAACGAAATAACCCGTGTACAGTTAAGGGAACGCCAACGGTTCACCCGTGCCGGGTACAGGTAAACCGTCGTCTAGTCACCCCCAACCTACTGAAGTGGGTTCTAACAACCTGCTTTATCAGGTTTGGGTTGATTAGCCTGTGGATGCCTGCACCCGGCACGGGTGTATCCAACGGCGTTCCCAATACTGATGGCTACACCTGGGTCTTGAGACGGGCGGGCTGGTCGCCAATGGCAAACATTTCCCCGTGTGGCACAATCGCTATCTGGCCGAACTCCTGCAATAACTCGCGGTAGGCGGCGGCTACCGGGTGCGGGCGGCGTTCCAGGTCGAACAAACCACATTCGTTGACGTGGCCTTGTTTTTGAGCCAGCTGGGTGTCCCAATCTATTTGGTCGGTCAGGCTGTACCATGTAAAACCCAGCACGGGTACGCCATCACCGCGCATTTTCAAGATATTGACCCACTGTTTCCAGAGCCAAGCCGGGGCTTTCTCAGCTTCAAAGACATTGGTTTCAGTGTGCATCAGAGGTTTGCGATAGCGTTCGTAATACTGGCGCGTGATTTCGTACCAGCCTGTGACATCCTCGCCCATAATCATTTTGCCGGACGGCGTGACTATGCGCTCGTTGCGCCCGTAATAGTCGTTGCCCAAAACTTGAAAACCTGGCGGCTCACCACTCATAAACCAGTCGTATTCCTGGCGCGTCAGGCCATTATCCAACAAATACATACACACGTCGGCATCGGGCGGGTGGGCGTACAGCAAATCCAGAGCTAGAAAGCGTAGTTTGTTGAGCAGCTTCACGGCGGGCGATTGATTGGCCTTGACCTCGTAGGTATATTCGGCACTTTCGCTCTGCACAATCACCGCCGCCGGACAAGCGTTGGCGATGCTTTGGGTAGCCATAATACTGGCCGCCACGATATGTTTTAGGGCGGTCACGAAACCCTGGTCGGTTTTAAGTTGTTCGTTCCAAAGGCCGTCTTTGCCACTGCTACGGGCTGTCACATAGATTTCGTTGACGGGAGTGTAATAGCGCACCCAGGGATAGCGTTCGGCTACGGCGGCGGCGTAATCGGCAAAATGCAAAGGCAACTCCGGGTTCTGGAAATTGCCCAACCAATCCGGCACGCCAAAATGTAGCAAATCCAGAATAGGCGTAATTTCCAGGCGTTTCATTTCGGCCATCACCCCATCGGCAAAGCTCCAATCGTAACGGCCCGGCCCAAGATGAATACAATGGTAGGGCAAACCATAGCGCAACACTTTCAGACTCATATCCTTGACTAAGCGCAAATCTTCCCGCCAATATTTGTAATGACCGCCTTCTTCCAATAAATCACGCCGCACTTTCCCGTTTTCAATGGTAGGATACGAACATTCGATACCTGTGGCAAACATAAAATTGTTGGCACTACCGGACGGAAAGCCGCCCCCGTCCGAACCAGCCGCCCCGCCGTATTGATCGCCCGGATAGTTGCCATCGCCCTTGCGTGCTTTGATAATATCTAAAAAGCTTTTTGGCATAAACTTAACCTTTTCTTGCTAAAAATTTGTCGGCGGTACGCAACGACAAGGCCATAATGGTCAGGGCCGGGTTCGCGCTTAACGCACTCGGAAAAATAGAGTTATCCACAATATACAAATTCGGGATGTCCCAACTCTGGCCTGCCGGGTTGACTACCGACGAGTCCGCATTACTACCCATTCGGCACGTGCCGATGATATGGGCGTTGCGGGGGAAATCCCAGGTGTGGGTTGCTCCAGCGGCTTCCCAAATCTGGTGCATCAATTTGGTAGCGTGGGCGGTCAGGCGTTGCTCATTTTCACCTTGAGAAAAATGGATGCGCGGCTTGGGGAGACCGCGCCCATCTTTTTCGTCCGATAATTCCAGGAAGTTTGTAAGATATGGTAAACATTCGCCCAAAATATTGATACCAGCCGTGTGGTTATATTTTGCCATCGCGTCTTGCAAAGCTCCGCCCCACCAGCCCGGTTGACGCGCCGCCTGGGAAGCAAAGGTAACAGGCATTACGCCGATACTTTGAAGCAGATAGCCCCCGACAAAATCGGCATGGGCTGGGCGGTGGGTATCTTCGGAAATCAAACCGCCCGGTATGCCTTTCCAGGGCCGGGTTTCCTGGTCAAATTGTCCCCATACCTGGATACCCGTGTGCGCCATAAAGTTACGGCCCACCTGTCCACTAGAGTTTGCCAGATCGTTGTGCAACAGCAGACGCGGCGTTTCGACTGCCCCGGCACACAGAAAGACGTGGCGGGTGCGTTGGCGGTGTTCTTGCCCGTTTTGAGTATAGATTACACTCGTAATCTGTCCGTCTGGCCTGGTCTCAAAGCGTGTGACAAAACTTTCGGTACGTAGCTCTGCTCCGGCCTGTAAAGCCAACGGCACAAAAGTTACATCCATACTGGCCTTCGCCCCGATGCTACACCCAGCTTGACAAAAGCCCCGATTGGTACAGGCTTTGCGCCAACCGATACCGTCCTGATAGTAGGCAGCCGAAAGTGCGGCGTTAGCGGCAGGCGAGGTGCGGATACCCAGCTTTTGGCAGGCGGACTGCATAAATTGCGCTGCCGCATTCAGGGGCAGTGGCGCAAGCGGGTAACTTTTGGCACGAGGCGGCCCCCAGGGATAGGGCGACGG
Source organism: Chloroflexia bacterium (assembly GCA_038207455.1). GTDB lineage: Bacteria > Chloroflexota > Chloroflexia > Chloroheliales > Chloroheliaceae > JBBQZT01. The sequence continues at coordinate 28,134 of JBBQZT010000009.1, read as the reverse complement.
GCCAGATACGCCCAAAAACTGCTCTAACTCCTCATAATAAGGTTCAAGGTCGGAGTAAGCAATGGGCCAATCCTGACCGAGACCAAACTCTGTATGCAAACGCAAATCGTCAGGCTGCGGACGCGGGGTGTAGGCGGTATAATGCAGGGTCGAGCCACCCACTCCGATGCCCGAATTGTTGTTGCCAAAAGCGATAGGGTCTGCTCCGGCACTCAAGCGTTCGTCAGTCCAGAAAAGTTTTTGCTGGGCGCGTTCGTCGGTAGCAAAGTCCTGGGTGGGCTGCCAATATTTTCCAGCTTCCAACGCCACCACGTTAAGTCCCGCCGTTGCCAGCCGTGCCAGCAGCGGCGCACCACCCGCTCCTGTCCCAATCACCACTGCGTCCACCTCGTCGGTCAGCGCGTAATGGCGCATCGGTGGACTAGCGGTAGTGTGCGGGCGCGGGGGCACGCCGCCTACAGGATTAATATTAGGAGACACGTAGTCTGCTTTTTCCCAATCTTCGCGCTCGTTGAGACCGATATGTTGCCAGCCCTGACCGTCCGCGAAACCCGTGTAGCCGATAATTTCCAACACCTGCGGGTAACTATAATAGTATTCGGTAAGCTCGGCCAGCAGTTCTTCGACAAAACGCGCTCCGTCCAGGGCTTGCCAGACCGTCCCCTCTGCGTGGCCTTGCTGTACCGTCTGCAATATTTGGTCTTGCTTGGCCCGGTCTAGCTGAACAAAATTCAGTCCGAACAAAGCCTGGGCGGTATCTTCCAATCCTTGCAAACCCCGTTGGTAAGCCTCGCCATCGGGCGGCATGGTGTCGTAACGCCAGCCGTTACCACCCCCGTGAGCCAACCGCGTATCTAAATCCAGAACCAAATCAATATTTTCAAGTTTTGGGTTGGTCTGTAAAGCCGGAAAAAAGCGGCAGCACACCGCCTGTAAAATTTCGGCCTGTGGTGGGTCAAAGTATTGAATTGGGGCAGAGGGTGTGGGTTGCAGACGCGGCTCAAGTGCGGCCCTGGTAGGCTCAGTGGTTAAGGTGGAGTCGAGCAAACTTTCCACGTAGTTTTTCACCGCAGAATATGCAGATGGGGAAACAGAGGGAGGCAATTTGTGGGACATTGCTCCGCCACTGGACTGCTCCGAACCATTTATGGGCAGAGCCATATCGTACAAACCCCCTTCTTTTGGTTTTCCTCCGCGTCCTCTGCGTTCTCGGCGGTGAAAAGCTTGTGTATTCTCTAAAGGGCAGACTTGATAATTTGGGCAAGCTGGGCCGGAGCTTCCAGGGGCGAAAGGTGGCCCACATCGGCCAGCAGTTCCAGCTGAACACCCTTGAACCTCCCGACAATCTCGCGCTCTACCAAATCTGGTTGTATCACCGGGTCGGCAGTACCAACAATTGCCAACATCGGTAGGTTAAGTCCGGTCAGGTCAGTCGTAATGTCGGCCTGGCTGCCTTCTTCCAACCACGCTTGCCACGCGGCGGATTGACTACGCAGATTATCCGCGATGGCGATTTCCAGCAGGGCGGCGGGCAAAGGGTGGGCAGTAATCTTCTGGGCAGTTTGGAGTGCCGCCTCACGAGTGCCGTGTGTCTGCAACATCTGGCTGCGTTCGCTCTCGTCCATCGGTTCGGGCGTAGGCGGCGACGGCGCAACCAGCACCAGTTTTTGCAAACCTTTAGGCTGACTGGCCGCGTGTAACAACGTCACTTTACCACCCATACTATGCCCCACCAAAATATAGCGGGTCAGTCCTAGCTTCTGCACCAGTTCGGCTATATCCTGAGCATAATCGGGCAGCTTATAGCTATTATTGGTGGCGGTGGACTCGCCAAAACCGCGCATATCAATCGCCACGCATTGAGCCGCGCCGTTTAACTGCTCAATCACGGGTTGCCAGGTGCGGGCCGAGCCACCGAAATAGTGTAGAAAGATTAGAGTGGGTGCCTCGCCCGACCCGTAGGTATTCTCAATGTTGCAAATACAACTTTTTAGCTCAAGTTTCAATATTGGCCTCTGTTCAAATTCTAGCCGCCCGAAGTTTTACCGCCCGTGACTTCCAGAATTGCGCCCGTTACATAGCTAGAGTCGCTGGAAGCCAGATAAACATAGGCTGGGGCGAGTTCTTCGGGCTGACCGGGCCTTTTCAGCGCGACTTCGTGACCATAATTTTCGACTTCTTCGATGGGCATAGTGGCCGGAATATTGGGTGTCCAAATTGGGCCGGGTGCGACAGCGTTGACCCGAATTTTGCGTTCGCCCAAACTCAAGGCTAAAGATTTGGTAAAAGCGTGGATTGCCCCTTTGGTAGAGCAGTAATCTATCAATATTGGGTTGCCTACCAGCCCCACGATACTGCCCGTATTAACAATCGCGTCGTTTTCGTGCAAATGCGGCAGCGCAGCCTGGGCCATAAAGAAGTAGCCAAAAATATTGGTCTCAAAGGTGCGCCGTAGCTGTTCTTCGCTTATATCTTCAAACTTTTTCTGGCTCATTTGATAGGCCGCGTTGTTGACCAGAATGTTGAGGCCGCCATATTCCTTGACCGTTTGAGCTACGGCTGCGTCGCACTCGGCCCGACTTCGCACGTCACCCTTGATAACCAGACATTTGCCGCCTTTGCCTTCCACCATCGTGCGGGTGGTGTTGGCATCATCATCGTTTACATTGTAGAAAATGGCGACTTTGGCCCCTTCCATTGCAAAAGCGATGGCAACCGCCCGCCCAATCCCGGAGTCCGCCCCGGTTATTAGAGCTACTTTACCTTTTAATTTGTTGGCTGGGCTATAATTAGACAAATCACTATCAGGGGCGGGTTTCATATCGGACTGTTTGGCCGGATAAGGCAATTGTTGACCGTGAATTTCGTTTGAAGCAGGCCGCGATTCCTTTTCGGGCATAATATTTCTCCTCTTTGCTTTTACTTAACAAACTTTCGGTTAGCACCTACCTGAACCAGTTTAGCAATCCTTATACCCGCCCTACGCCGAAATAATATATTCCACCAAAGTCTCACCAATTGCTAATACAAACACGCCAGGAGCAGAGGACTTAAAACATATTGGAGGGTGCGATGCAAAAATGTGAACCACCGCCCATATTGAAAAAAGCGTAGCGTAAATCGAAGACTCCTGCTATACTATTTATTGTCCTCTTAATCTTACTGCTAAAATTAAAATGTGGAATTGACCACACCTTAACTACCAGTTTTAGTAACGTTTTCTACACTGCCGTGTTGTCCGCGCCAGCCGCCGAGCGCATCACTTCCTTTGTTATCACTCAATAATAGGTGTAAAATGTCAGAAAACCAAGCTTTATTTCAACTGGTGGTAGTCGGTTCGTCTGCCGGGGGCATCGAAGCACTATCAAAGTTAGTGGCCTCCCTCCCTACCCCCTTTGGAGTGCCTCTGGTCATCGCCCAACACCTTGACCCCAAACGTTTGAGCCACCTGGCCGAGATTTTAACTCGCCATACCTCTCTACCGGTTATTAGTGTCGAGCGGCAAGAGTTGCTCAAGCCCGGCACCATCTACGTCGTACCGTCTAACCATCACGTGGAAATTACCGACCACGATGTAACACTCCTGCCCGATGGAGATGGCAGACCCACCCCTTCGGTCAATTTGTTACTGACCAGCGCGGCTGAGGTCTATAACGAAAAGTTAATCGCAATCATCTTGACAGGCACCGGCTCTGATGGTACAGCCGGTGCGCGTACCGTGCATGAGCGGGGCGGGACAGTTATTATTCAAAATCCAGAAACGGCAGCCTATCCCGGTATGCCCCAATCTCTCGCCCCTGAAACCGTAGATTACGTGGCCGACCTAGCTAATATCGGCTCTATCTTAGGTGATTTGATTAGGGGCAAGCCCCTTTTGTCGCCTCACACCGACCCACTGGTCGAATTAGGGCCGTTTCTGGCGCAGGTGCACGAACATACCGGAATTGACTTCAGTAGCTATAAACCTACTACCTTGTTGCGCCGTCTCCAACGTCGCATCCTGGCTACGGGTGTTAGCGACCTGGCTGGCTATGGCCTTTATCTCGAAGCGCAGCCTGCCGAGTACGAACAATTGGTGGCCGATTTCCTGATCAAAGTCACCGAATTTATGCGTGACCCGGAGCTATTTACCTACCTGCGGGAGCAAATTCTCCCCCAACTTATCAAATTTAGCCGCTTGCATAATAAGGAGTTACGCTTCTGGTCTGCTGGCTGTGCCACAGGTGAGGAAGCGTATTCGCTGGCAATTTTGCTATTTGAACTACTCGGTGAGGAAATAGCTCAGTTTACTATCAAAATATTTGCCACAGACCTGGATAGCGATGCGGTGGCCTTTGCCCGGCGCGGTTTATACGCCACCAAAAGTTTAGAAAAGTTGCCCCCAGAGCTTATAGAGCGATATTTCATAGCCAGTCCAAATGGCACGGGCTACGAAATCAAAAAATGGGTGCGTAACCTGATGGTGTTTGGGGAACACGACATGGGCCAACGCGCTCCTTTCCCACGTATAGACCTGGTGTTGTGTCGCAACGTGCTGATTTACTTCAACCGCGATATGCAAGAACACGCGCTCCAGCTTTTTGCTTTTGCTTTGCGTGATGAGGGCTATTTAGTGCTGGGCCGCACCGAAACAGTTAGTCCACTGGCCCAGTTCTTTGACGTAATCGAGCCGCAGCAGCGAGTGTATGTGCGCCAGGGGGTGCGAAGGTTAAGTCCACCTCTTAGCTTTAGAAACTTGAAATCCGTACCACTACCTAAACATAGCGGCGAACAAAAAACCAGACAGCCAATCTTAGAACGAGGGTTTTTTCAAATGCAGCAGGAGGCGCAACAGAACCGTCTGACCCGTGACAATCTGTTACTCAAGCTGCCTGTCGGAGTAGTGGTGGTGGATAGTCACTTTGATATTATGGAAATAAATGCAGCGGCCCGCCGCCTGCTTTCGATCCACACGGTAGCGGTAGGCGAAGATTTCGTCCATCTGGCCTCAAATATCCCGCCGCGTGAACTCAGTGCCGCTATTACCCGCGCTATCAAAGAGAGTGTTATTTCCAGAATAGACCCGGTGGAAGTAGCCCAGCTTACTACTGGCGAAGCTACTTTCCTGCAACTGTGTTGCTATCCGCAAGCAGTGTTGGATTCGGTAAGCCCAACGGTAGGAGTGGTAAGCAAGAATAACGCACAAAACGCGCTCATTATAATAACCGACCACACCCCTGAAGTGACCGCCCAGCACAAACTAAAACAAGACAATCTGCAACAGGCCCGGTTAGTAGAAGAATTGAACCAGCACATTCTAAGCTTGCAGCACACCAACTCTGAATTACAAGTGGCTCATACGCAGTCGGAGCAAACTAGGATTGAACTGACCGAGGCTAAAGACACCGAACTGCACCACTTGCAGCGAGAGTTAGAGCGGGTTAATGCCGAACTAGCCATAGCTAAAGGCCACCAAGCGGATGTAGGAGTGGTTCACACCAGCCAGATGAAAAAGCTGGTTGAGGCCAACCTCAATTTACTAGCCGCGAACGAAGAAGTAACCACTCAAAACACGGCTTTACGCACAGAAAATGAAGAATACCTGATGCACACCGAAGCAGCCCAGGCTGCTATCGAGGAGGCCGATACGCTCAATGAGGAAATGCAGGCTTCCAACGAAGAACTGGAAACTCTCAACGAGGAATTACAGGCTACCGTCGAGGAATTGAACACCACTAACTCGGATTTGATAGTGCAAGGCGAAGCTATGCGTAAATTAAGCGAAGAATTGAAAGTCCAGCAGCAGCACAGCGAACGGGAAAAAGCGCAATTGGCGGCGATACTGGCGAGTATGGCCGATGCTCTGGTGGTGGTGGACACTCAGGGTAAAGTCCTGCTGACAAATACCGCCTATGAGGAAATGTTCCGCGTCCCCGCTGGGCTAGTGCTGCTGGACGAGGATGGTGAGAAACCGCTTTTATTGGAGAATACACCTTTAGCGCGGGCGGCCAGAGGTGAAGCGTTCAATCTGACTTTTAATTTTAGAGACACTGACGGCAATCGCCACTGGCTGGAAGCGATGGGTCAGCCAGTGCGCGGGGAAACAATGGACGATAGGGGTGTGGTGGTGATGCGGGATATTACCGAACGAAGCTTGTGGCGGTTGCAGCAACAGTTCTTGTCCCTGGTCGGTCACGAGTTACGCACACCTATCACAGTCATCAAGGGTTATAGCGAAATGGCCGAAAGCTGGCTCCGCAAACAGGCGGGGGATTTTGAAAAGCCGCTACGCAACCTGGCAAAAGCTCTCCAGTCGGTAGAAACGCTGCAACACTTGATAGATGATTTAGTGGATATTAATCGGTTGCAAAACGGCAAGTTCCAGATGAATTTTGAGCCGGTACGCCTGGATACCTTACTGCCCGACGTAGTCGAGGCCAGCCAGCTGCTAACTACCATGCCGCTCGTGGTAGAGCCATGCAGTGCGGTAGAGCAATTATGGGTAAGGGGAGATGCCGTGCGGTTGCAACAGGTGGTCATCAATTTGATTAACAATGCTCTTACCCACGCTCCCACCAGCCCTAAGATTAGTCTCTACCTACAACGAGTGGTTGGGGTTGGGAGCGACCAGGTGGAAATAAAAGTACAGGATTTTGGTGCGGGTATCAAAGCTGAACATTTGGATGAGGTGTTTAGCCAGTTTTATCAAGTGATGCACGACAGCCCTGCCCCCAGCAGTGGGTTGGGCCTGGGTTTGTATATCTCTCAACAAATTGTGGTTGCTCACGGGGGGACTATCAGGGTCGAATCAGTCGAAGGGAAAGGGGCTACCTTTATCGTCCAGTTGCCGCTAATCCCCAATACTTCCGGTGATTGATGAAGATTAACTAGGGAGTGGTGCTAGTAACAGGTTTTGTCACGGCCCGCAGGGGGTACCCGGAACGGAGGCGAGGCTGCGTGAAGCATCTGTGGTGTTGGCGGAATTTTGAACAGACCCTTCCTGCGTCAGGGTGACAATGCCTAACTAGCACCACCTCCTAACTATTAAAATAGGTATGGACGCACCGATGGATTCATCTATCGGTGCATACCAATTGGGGATACAGAATTATTCTTTATCTTCGTCATCCATCGAATATTTAATTCCAGGACTTTCGCTTATACCACAGCTTGTCATTCTGAGCGAAGGCTCTGCGGAGCGAAGAATCTGTTGTTTAGGCCAGTTTTCCGAACAGACCCTTCGACTAGGCTCAGGGTGACAAGCGAAAGTCCTAAATTCTAAACTCAATGGCTTGGATTACGATAGATTAAGGATTAGGCCAGCGAGATACCGGCATCTACGTGTATAATCTGGCCCGTGATGCTGTCGTTGCGGGCCAACATCACATAGGCGGCGGCAGTATCTTCGATACCAGTGACTTTTTTGAGCGGAGCTTGTTGCGACATCGCCTTAACTTGCTCCGGGCTAAACTTCTGTCCCCACCGAGTTAGTAGCAAGCCCGGCGCAACCGCGTTCACCCGAATATCGGGAGCCAGAGCGATTGCCAGACATTTGGTAAGGTGGCTCATTCCAGCCTTGCTCACGGCGTAGGCGATGCTGCTACCCCCCGCCCGCGTTCCGGCCACCGAAGTGGTGTTTATGACCTGACCGCCCCCGTTCTGACGCATAATTGGCACGGCAGCCCGCGTGGTGAAGAAGGGAACTTTGGTGTTTACCTTCAGGATGTAGTCCCAATCAGCTTCTTCCAGTTCGTCCAGGTTGGGAAAAGCCACGAACTTGGTCACGCCCGCGTTGTTGATAAGCAGGTCGAGCCGTCCAAAGCTTTCGGCCACGCTTTCTATCATCTGTTTGATGTCGGCTACTGCGGTTGGCCCACTCAAATCGGTCTGCACCGCCTGAGCCTTGACCCCTAACTCCTGCAATTCCTTGACCGTATCCAGCGCGTCTTGTTCGGAACGCGAATAGTTGACCGCTATGTGCATCCCTTCGCGGGCCAGTTGGACGGCTATCTCGCGGCCCAAACCCGTGCCGCCGCCCGTTATCAGGGCCACTTTACCTTTTATGTCCATCATTTTCTCCTGTTAGAGCCAGAACCTTTTACCGCAGAGGACGCAGAGAACGCAGAGGGAAATCAAAAGAAGGTAAGGAGAGGGATTGTGTAGTGGGCCAGGGTGAAACGAACGCCTTGCCAGCACTTGTTCCACGCTTTGCCTTCTTCTGTTCCCTCTGCGTTCTCCGCGTCGTCAACTGGTTGCTGCGGTGAAAAGCTCATTGCTGCTTTGCGTGTTCGGCTAGAACCTGGCTGACCACCACCATCGCTTGCCAGGCCGCCGGGAAACTAGCATAAACCATTAGCTGAATAATAGTTTCGGTTATTTCGGTGGGGGTTGCGCCACTTTGTAACGCTCCGTGTGTATGCAGGCGTATCTGGCCCTCCCGCTCCAACGCTACCGAGGCGGCCAGACAAACCAGGCTGCGGGTTTTGAGGTCAAGGCCGGGCCGCGACCACACTTCGCCCAATGCAAAAGCCGTGATATACCGCTCTACATCGGGGCTGGAATTGCGCCAAAGTGTCCGCATCTGCTCGGTCATCGGCTCACCCCAGAGCTTGTGCATAGTCTCGATGCCCCGTTCGTAGTCACCTATCTGGTTGTCTTTCGGTTCGTCCATCGTAAAATCTCCTGGGAGTTAGCAGTCGTCAGTTAGCAGCTATCGGCTATCAGCTATCAGCCGTCAGACCGATGGGACAGCCTGATGGGAATACCGATGGATGAATCCATCGGCAAGTAGAATCTAAACCGGATAATGAAGATTAACAAAATAATCCTTAGTAGGTAGCCAACGGTTAAAACCGTCGTCTATATGACCCAAACCTGATAAATCAGGTTAGCAGTGCGCTTTAGCGTACTTGGGGTGAATAGACGTTGGATGCCTGCACCCGGAACGGGTGTATCCAATGGCGTTGCTATGCCGAATTATTTTGTTAATCTTCGTCATTCATCAGCTACCCGCTGTTCCCTGTTTTACTGAAAACTGCCGACTGAAAACTAACTACTTTCTTTACACCATCACGGGCAGACGTTCCAGAGCCGCGTCAACCTGGGCTTGGGACAATTCAAAATCCACCAGCCGCCCATTCAAATAGTTATCGTAGGCGGTCAGGTCGAAATGGCCGTGTCCGCATAGGTTGAACAGAATGGTTTTGGCTTCTCCACTTTCGCGGCAACGAATGGCTTCGTCCATCGCGGCCCGGATAGCGTGACCGGGTTCGGGAGCGGGCAACAAACCCTGAGTACGCGCAAAAGTTACCGCCGCTTCAAACACAGTGTTCTGCGGGTAAGCTATCGCCTCGATTGCCCCCAATTCGTATAAATGGCTAATAATGCCCGACATTCCGTGGTAGCGTAACCCGCCCGCGTGAATACCTTCCGGTATGAAGTCGTGGCCGAGGGTGTGCATTTTGACCAGAGGCGTTAGTTGAGCCGTATCCCCGAAATCGTAAGCATATACACCTTTGGTAAGCGAAGGGCAGGCGGCAGGCTCAACCGCAATCACCCGCATCTGTTTGCCTTCAAATTTATCTTTGAGGAAGGGGAAACACAATCCGGCGAAGTTGCTGCCGCCGCCCGTGCAACCAATAATGATGTCGGGATAAGCATCGGCTTTTTCCATCTGGAGTTTGGCTTCCTGACCAATAACCGTCTGGTGCATCAAGACGTGGTTTAGCACGCTACCCAGTGCGTACTTGGTATCTTCGCGTGGGCCAGCATCTTCAACGGCTTCGCTGATGGCGATGCCCAGGCTGCCGGGTGAATTGGGGTCGGCTGCCAGGATTTGGCGGCCTGCGTTGGTAGTATTGCTAGGGCTGGCTATCACCTTTGCGCCATATACTTCCATCAAGTTGCGCCGATAGGGTTTTTGCTGGTAGCTGACTTTGACCATATACACCAGACATTCCAGGTCAAACATCTGGCAAGCCATAGATAGTGCCGTTCCCCATTGGCCCGCTCCGGTTTCGGTGGTAAGTCGCTTGACCCCCTCCATTTTGTTGTAATACGCCTGGGGGACGCTGGTGTTGGGCTTATGGCTTCCGGCGGGGCTGACCCCTTCATATTTAAAATAGATTTTGGCGGGCGTATCGAGCAGCTTTTCAAGGCGGGTGGCCCGATAAAGCGGTGAAGGCCGCCACAATTTGTAAATCTCCTGCACTTCTTCGGGTATATCAATATAGCGTTCGGTACTGACCTCCTGCTTAATCAATTCCATTGGGAAAAGGGGAGCCAGGTCTGCTGGGCCAAGCGGTTGATGCGTGCCGGGGTGCAGCACAGGCGGCAGCGGAACTGGTAGATCGGCCTGGATGTTGTACCAGGCGGTAGGCATCTGACTTTCCTCAAGCAAAAATTTGGTGGCTGGCGTTGCCATTACAAAATCCTCCTCGTTTTCAATTATGAAGTTCTGGTGGCTGGATAAGCGTGAGTATAGAGGGGCGGCCATCGCTTGTCAACTTTGCTGGAAAATTGGGCAACACAAATTTTTGCAGAAACCACCAACGGTTAAAACCGTCTCTACTACCGAAACAGCCCGCAAAAGAGTGGGTTACAGCTTAAAAAATCTGCGTAGCAGCCGGGGCGTGGTGCGACCTAGCTTCATTTGCTGCTCAAATTGAGCCACGCTAATCTGGCGTTGGGCCTGGATATAGCGGCGTTTGGCTAAAGTCGCGGGCAACAGTTTTATTACGTCCAGTTTACCTTGTAGGGCTGGTACGAAATTGCCCTGCCGTGCAAACAAAAACAGCTGGTAAAGCTGACCTACCATTATCCAGGGTAACAATTTGAAGATAAGGGGAGACGGGATATTTTTAATGATGGATAACAAACCGTTACGGCTTGCCAGGCGGGTGGCTTTCGTGCTGATGCGGCGGGTAGTGGCCGAACCGCGATGTAGCACACGGGCAGTAGGGGCGTACCAACAGCGATAGCCTGCCAGTTGAGCGCGATAATTGAAATCAATTTCTTCGCTATACAGAAAAAAATCGTCGTCCAGCAGCCCAATTTTGTCAAAAATTTCGCGCCGATATAGGGCGGCTACCCCCGCCGGGCCGAAAATTTCGCCTGCCTGGTCGAAAGCTGGCCCGTCCGTTTGCCTGTAGCCCCGGTCACGCCCGACTCCATCCGGGCCGACAAACCCCCCCGCCGAATTGATAACGTCGGATTGGGCATAAAATGAAACGCGGGCCGCCGCCATTCCGAACCCGTCGGCCTCCCTAACCTGCAACGCTTCTAACAATTGGGCCAAAAAATCCGGCGCAGCTTCGGCATCGTTGTTGAACCAACATACATATTTGGCAGACCCAGCCCGAATGCCAGCGTTGATACCTCCGGTAAAACCTGTATTGGTGGGCAAAGCTATTAATTGCACGTCGGGAAAATTTGTTCGCACAAATTCCGCCGAACCATCGCTTGAACCGTTATCCACCACAATAATTTGGAAGTCCCGAAAGGTCTGGTTTTGTAGCGACTCCAGGCAGCTACCGAGCCATTGCTGACCGTTCCAATTTGGGATAATCACATCAATTTGGGCCATCGTGGGATTAAGTGTATAATCAACCGGGCCTGCTAGTCAAGCTTTATAAGGCTACAATTTACAGGAACGGAAGTTGATATTATCGAATGATAGCGGAACTTGAAAAATGAGTTGATATAGCAAGAGGATACTTATAAATGAGCGAAACCGAAACGCGCAAATTGGGTGCGAGTCAGATCGAAGTGTCAGCGATGGGCGTTGGTACTTGGTCGTGGGGCGACAAAGGGGTTTGGGGCTACGGCAGTCAGTATGGATTGGCGGATGTGCAGGCCGCGTTCAAGGCCAGTCTGGAGGCTGGCTTTACCCTTTTTGACACGGCGGAAATTTATGGCAATGGGATGTCCGAAAAAATCTTGGGAGGCTGTGTGCGTGAGGCAGGGCAACCAGTTATAATTGCCAGCAAATTCGCACCTTTGCCCTACCGCTTTTCCGCCGCCGAACTGCCCAAAGCCCTGGACGCTTCTCTCAAACGGTTAGGCGTACCGAAAATAGACCTGTATCAAATCCACTGGCCCTATAGTTTTATAAAAATCGAAAGTTTGATGGATGTGCTGGCGATGGCTTGCGAAGCTGGCAAAATCGGCGCAATCGGAGTAAGTAATTATACGGCTGACCAAATGAAACGGGCGCAAGACCGTTTGGCAAAATACAACTTGCAGCTGGCCTCCAACCAGGTTCACTATAGTCTGTTGCACCGTAAGCCCGAAGCTAACGGCGTACTTAATACTTGTCGTCAGCTAGATATTGCGCTGATTGCTTATAGCCCACTCGAACAAGGGCTGCTAACGGGCAAGTTTGGGCCGGACTACAAAGTAAGCGGTTCGCGTGGCCTCAACCCGCGTTTCCGACAAGGCAATGTGCGGAAAATCCAGCCTTTGATAGATACTTTGAAAAAAATCGGTCAAGCCCACGATAAAACGGTGGCTCAGGTAGCTTTACGCTGGTTGCTACAGCGTGACCCTCTGATAATACCGATACCTGGAGCTAAAAACCCGCAGCAAGCCAGCCAAAATGCCGGAGCAATGAACTGGCAAATGGCTGAAACCGAATTCGAGTTAATCAGTCGAGCCGCGCAATCTTGGTTGCGTTCATAACCTTTAGATAGTAGGAGGGCAGTCCCCATCTCTCCTGTAAGTTTAACTTTCTATAATTAATATAATCTCAAAGCAACCTTTGTCTCTCTTTCACTCAGATTAATTTAATATAATTCTGAGAAATTATAGTTGGCAGACTGATTTAAGATAATATTTTGCCATTACTTTTAGGCTATATCAAAAGTAATGGGTAGGTACTAGACGTTTTTTGTAACAAGTCAGGACATTAAGTGTTAAAAATGTTAATATGCACCATATTGGTTTTATTATGCTTAAACCAAATAAGTGTGTTTACCCAAAAATATGTTCAAAATTTTAATAAAATTTTTATGCCACTAGGCTGCTTTTGTGCTAAAATTATACAACAGTTATTTACAACAGTTATTTACAACCGCGACAAAAAGTGGTCGTAATTAAGCCAAGAGTGTGGAATAGAAAAAGCCCCCGCTTTTTTAGCAACAATCAAATAAGGACGAAGCACATGGGTCACGTTAGCCATTCTAAAAGCCTACCGTTGATAGTAGAGTCTATTGCCTGCCAAAAAAAAGAAGGCGTGCTGTTATGCAGTCGGCTGGGCAAAAGCATCGAGCTTTTCTTTCGCAAAGGGATATTGGTGCATATTTGCGGCGAATTTGTCAATCAGCCCGCCGACGAGGTGTTGCACGAACTGTTAGCCTGGCCTACCTTTGATATACAGTGGCAAGCCTTGCAGGTGACAGTCCCCCGAACTAATATTAATGAGGATACCAGGCTGGCTTTTGCCGATGTTTTGCAGATATTGACAGGCAATGGCAATTTTGACGCACCAGAGCAAAGCCGGTTGGTAGCAGGTTTTTTTGATAAGCCTTCCCCTGTTCAGATTGAGGTTGTACCGCCCGTAGCCTCTGTCGAAACCCAGACCAGCCTCCCGCCTGTCAAAATTATCGAACAACCTGCCCCTGCGCCGGCCTATTCGGTGATAACCGATTTGCTACTACCGCCAGGTCAATCACAAAACCAGTTGGAAGAACTACTAGCTCAGGTTAGTTTCAAGGAGCAGTTGGAAGCATTGGTACGCGCTCATTTTACTGGCTACGTTTATTATAAGTCGCTGCCAGGGAGTGGCAATCGGGGGGAATTTGGTCTGGTTTTGCTGGTGGATGGTCGCATCACCGATTTGCTATATTCGGCAAATGGCACCGGCGCACGCCAAACCGGAACCCACGCTTTTCAAATTCTGGCGAAGCTAAAACTAAAGCTTTATATTTGCAAAGTGAAATGCGTATTCTCAAAGCTTATCGGGCGATGATGACTCAGGCCGCGCCGTACCGGGTGGTGAGAGCCACCAAAGAGAGTTTTGGGGCGGTAATTCAGGCTTTCAAACAGTCGGGGCGTGATGGAGTGGTTTTGTTCAATCTGGATAAGCTCAAGCTGCACTACTTTTTCATGTTTGAAGGTGGCACGCAGGTAGGTGTCTTCGGGCCGGACGCAAAATCCGGTCATTTACAGTCGTTATCCGCACCGCTGGCCTGGCCCACCAGCGATGCTAATGCTTTTCTGACCATAATGTTGGCCGGAAAAAGCTCCGTCTCGGATTTATCATCGAAAAACCTGTCAGACCTTACACCTTCGGTTACGTCTGGTCTGGCTCAACCGGGCGTTTTGGAAATACCAGCACCGGAGTTAGTCCGTTGGGACAATCTTCTGGACAACGTGGCGGCCAAAAGCAGACCTGCGCCCGCCGTTTCCAGAGCAGGCTACGACGATTTCAACCCTTATGATTTTTAGTTTTAATATTGTAGGAGAACAATTATGTCAGCAGTGGTAATGGATACCAGGGCAATTTCAGCAACTTTGCGGCGTAACGTCGAACAAGATATGCTGGCTTTTAGTCGCCAGTACAACCAGACACCTGGCTTGGTGATAATCGGGTTTGGTGAAGACCGCTCCACCATTGATATTGTACGAATCGTGGGCAAGAGCGCACCCAAAGTAGGTTTGCGGGTAACTTCGCACCTGCTGGCCTCCAATATCAAAGCTTCGGAGTTGCGGCGGCAAATTGAGCAGCTTAACAATGACCCCACGATCCATGCGATTTCGCTACAACTACCCCTACCGCGTCACCTGGATGTGGAGGAGGTAGCCAGCTATATGGTTCTGTCAAGACTGAGGCGACAAAGCATAAAAGAGCAAGCTAATATGAGGATAATGGAATTTATTTAGTTGGGGTTATGCTGCCTTGAATAAGTTTTGAAGATATGCAAACCGAGTCCGATAAAGAGTGCGCTGCCGAGACAGTGGGACAGCCTCGTTTCTAAATTCCCGATAGCGAAACCAGTTGCGTTGTTCGTCGTAAGCACTACAAAACTGCTCGGCACTCTCAAAGTTTTTGAACCCTTTCATTGATCTGTACCGGCTTTTGATACCGCGGTGGTCGGCTTCCATCGGGTTGTTTAGATACTGGCTGGTGCGATGCTCGACCTTTCGGCCCAACTGTTTTCTAATCGCTTTGGGATAACTGGCGTGTTTGTCACTAGTGACCTGGCTCGGTTTGTGGCCTACCGTCTGGGCCGCCTGTTTAAAGAAGGCTTCCGCCGCCGCCAGGTCGCGCGTTTTGGAAAGCCGGACATCCACCAGGTTGCCGAACTGGTCGATGGCCCGGTACAAATAGACCGTTTCGCCTTTCACTTTGAGGTAAGTTTCATCGGTTTTCCACCGCCTGGCCGCCATTTTCGTCAGATTTTTGCGACGTTCCGCTTTAAGCTGTTGGGTGATGAGGGGAGCAAATTCGGCTTCCCACAGCCGTACTGTCTCGTGGCTGAACTCAATGCCACGCACTAAAAACATTTCCGACAAGTCTCTTAACGACAGTTTGTAACGCAGCCGCCACAGCACCACCTGGAAAATAACATCGGTCGGATAACCATAATTATTGAAGCGGCTCCCAGTCCGCTCGTTGAAGGTGTGTCGGCAAGCTGGGCAGTAAAAGGTCGGATAACCCAGTTTAGTTTTCTTGGCGCGGGGATTAGTTTTAGCATTTTGACAGTGCGGGCATTTCATCCAAGTAACTCCTGATTATTGAAAATAATAACATTAGTGATGTTTAGCGCAGAGCTTACTATACCATAACTTTTTCTAACCGGCCAAATATTCTCCTCATTTTAGACCCAATTCCACTACCCTGTCCTGAAAATTGACAGAACCCAATTTCTCACAATCAGGTTATGACATACTATCTCTAAGATTATAAGTCGGGACGGTTCCTTGTAAAAACTCAATAACTGACTGTGCGAAGCGGTACGAGATTGTAAGACTTTAGCCTCAATATTAGAGGTACGACATTTCGAGACACAACACAATATTATCAGCAGTTCGATTAAAGTAACAGCTACAGTGTTATCCCCGTAATTGTAGTATTAGTAAAGCTGCCAGTCCCGCTACTATGCAATAGTACCCAAAGGGGCTGAGACGCTTAGTTTCAAAGTAACTCATCAAAAAGCGGATGCTCAAGTAAGCAGTCACTCCAGCCAATACTGAGGCAGCGATGGTCATAGTTAAGATGTCGCGGGCCTCCGTCTTAAATAGGTCTGGCACTTTGAGTAAAGCCGCCAAACCGATGACCGGGGTAGCCAGCATAAACGAAAAGCGAGCGGCATTGGCGTGACTCAATCCCGCCAACAAACCACTTACCATTGTAACGCCACTGCGTGAGATACCTGGCAGCAGAGCCAGTGTTTGAGACGCTCCAATCGCCCCTCCCTGTACAAAAGTCAGGTCTTCCACTTTTTTCAGTTGGGCTGGGTCAGCGTCCGCAACCGTCGAGTGTGCTAGGGCCGAGTTTCTGCTGCCAGCTACCACCGCCCCAACCCGTGCTGGGGTAGGAGTAGCAGCTTGCCCTTCCAATTTGGCCGTGCGTCTTCGCAAAAATTCACCATATAACATTACACCTCCATTAAGCACCAGGAAGACCGCCACTAGCCAGACATATTGGGGGTCTTCAAAGAACTTGCGGAGTTGTTTCTCGAAAACTAATCCTACCACCCCAACTACCAGCGTACCAGCCACCAGTAGCCAGGCGAATTTGCTGGCTTCGTCATACACCAACTTACGGCGTTTGAAGCTACCCACATACGCCAGGATTACCACTCGCCAATCTCGCCAAAAATAGATAGCCAAAGCGATAGCAGTTGCTAAATGCAATGCTACCACAAATGCTAAGAAACCAGTCGCATCCTGGTTGATGTTCCAGTTCAACAGGTTGGGTATAAGGATGGTATGAGCCAAACTGCTCACCGGGAAAAGTTCGGAAACGCCTTGAACTGCGCCTATCAGTAATGCTTGCCACCATTGCATAAAAATTTGCTCTCTTTTATAATTAAGTTGCTTTGTTGTTACACAGCCACGAACGGCAGCCAGACTTCAAAAACAGCACCGCTATTTGTACCTGTTCGGCTTTGAACCGTAACTTTGCCACCGTGAGCAGCCACTATCCATTTTACGATTGCAAGGCCCAATCCGCTCCCGTTTGGGTTTTCATCGTTCAAGTGTTCCTGACCAGCCTGAATATGAGTACGGGCCGCGTCCACCCGGTAGAAACGGTCAAACAAAAAGGGCAGATACTCCGCCTCAATGCCAGGGCCATTATCACTAACTCGTATCCAGGCCCAATCTGGTTCGCTATTGTAAGGACTGGTAGCCGAGCTACCAACTTCAAGTAAGATACAGTCGCCAATACCACTGCTATATTTAATGGCGTTTTCCACCAAATTGGTCAGCATCTGGGCTAGATAACGGTAATCCCCTCTTACCTCTAGTTCGGGCAGTTCGGCGGCCTGTAATTTTAGACCGTTTTGCTGGGCCAGTGGCACTAAACGTTCGGCTACTTCCAACACCAAGTAGCCTAAATCTAAAGTTTCTAGTTTGAGAATGTTCTGACCCGCATCGGCACGCGCTAATGTGAGTAAATCGTTTACGAGCCGATTCATCTGACTACCTTCGCTCTTGACTACCTGCAAAGCTTCTCGATATTCCTCTTTGGTATAGTTTTTACTTGCAAGAGCTTGTTCAACTTCAAGATTTATAATAGTAAGCGGAGTACGTAGTTCGTGACTAGCATCTGCCGTAAATTGCCGCTGCCGTTCAAAAGCACCTTCTAGCCTATCTAACATCTGGTCAAAGGTCGCGGCCATCTCGCCCAACTCATCACGAGTTTCTATGTTAAGGCGGCGGCTAAGGTCAGTCTCGCCGATTTTATGCGCTGTACGCGAAATAGCCCGCACGGGACTCATAGCTCTGGTCGCCAGCCAATAACCCCCTCCAGCCGTTATTAGAAGGGCAGCGGGGGCAGCTATCAGTAACACCAAAAGTAAACTATGTAAAGTAGCTTCCACCTCTTCGCGGGAGCGGCCCAGCACCAATGTACCTACTCGCACTCCATTTTCCTCAATCGGTGCAACCAGCACTCGGTAATCCACCTGTTGCGGGGAGCTACTGCCCGTTTTTGGGTTGGTAGGTGCAGGCAAGGTCAACTTATAATTGAATAAAATCTCCGCATTAGATTTGTCAGAGGAAACCAGTTTTAGTAGGTCAGTCACAGCCACATCGGTTAATCTACCCGCCTTTTGCACCGCACTACCGCCGGAGTTTATCAGCAAGAGTAGTTCGCCATTGGTGGGTAATAGCGGGCCGCTCTCGTCTTGTTCCTGTAAATTAAGCTGACCGTCACTAATGTTGTAAGTAGCGGTCAGTTGCACAGCGCGGTTGCGAAGGAGGTCGTCCAGGCCCGAATGTAAACTGTTGGACAGCACCAGATAAACCAGGCCGCTAAAAATTAGCAGTACCAGCCCTAAGATAGCCACATACCATAAAGTTAGCCGAAATCTAACGCTTGCCAGCATTGGTTTTAAATTAGTATTGATTTTTGATTGCAACCCACGTTTCGGTTTCAAGTGTACTACCGCCCGTTTAGAAAAATAGCATTTTACCAGGCTTGAATACTCTCAATTGGCAGGTGTAATCGGTAGCCACTGCCCCTGATAGTTTCCAATAGTTTGACTTCAAAACCCTCATCTATTTTGCGCCGCAAACGTCGCATATATACGTCCACGACATTAGAGGCAATCATAGACTCGTAACTCCAGATATGGTCTTCCACCATCTCGCGGGTAAGAATTTGGTTGGGGTGGCGGACGAAATATTCCAAAATGGCAAACTCTTTAGTAGTTAGCTCAATCGGCTGGCCCGCTCTGTGTACAAAATGAGTAGCCGGGTCAACTATCAAATCACCTACCTGCAATAGTCCAGCTTTATTAGCAGTGTCGCGCCGCAGCAAAGCACGCAAGCGAGCCAGCAGCTCACCCATAGCAAAGGGCTTGACTAAATAGTCGTCGGCCCCGCTATCCAGACCCTTAATGCGGTCATCAACCGCGTCACGGGCGGTCAACATAACGATGGGAGTGTTAATATGCTGCTGACGTAAAGCCTGACAAACCGCCAGCCCGTCCTTTTTAGGTAGCATCACGTCCAAAATTATCGCATCATAAGCCGTAACTTCAGCGAAATGCTGACCATCCTCCCCATCAAAGGCAGCATCAACTCCATAACCTTCACCAACCAGCCCTTTTTGTAGAGCCTGGTTGAGTCGGTGGTTGTCTTCTATTATTAGTACCCGCATAAAGTTCTCAGTCTTTTGCTCCTGGCTTTTCCCCTAACTGGTTGCGAGCGGTCACATTGCGGCTATAGCGTCTGGCATTTCCTATCCGTTTAACTGCGTTGTTATATTGCCTATTATGACATAGAATTATGACATACAAATGAAAGAAAACGATATGTATTTTCGCTATGCTACTGGTAATTGCTTCCTGGTTTTATGTAGTGGCACAATGTAAAACCACAGCAGATACAGCATTACTCCTAAAGTAAGCCAGCAAACTAGCGTTGGTTCGGATATTATTTTCCAACCTTCGGTGTTGCTCACTACAATTTTGTTGGCTAAGATGTAGCCGTGGAGCATATTCACCAGACAGCAAAAATTGAGCAACAGATAAGGCTTAAACGCTCGGCGGTTATAAAGACCAGTCAAGGCTAATAAGGGCAAGCTGTAGTACAAGTAGCGTTCGTGCATCTTTATAGAAAACAAAAAGAAAGCTAGCATAATCAAGGTTGCACCACAAGCTACCTGCTCTATACGGGCCTCTCCCCAAATCGTATGCGCTACTACCAGTAAATACACCAAAGTAATCAGGCCGAAACCTAGCCACATAACTTCGCTTGAGGCAGGTTTGCTTTGTAAGTTTAGTAACCAAAAGAAATTAAAAGCTCCGGCAGTTCCCCCGCCACCTGTACCCGCCAGGGAGGGCTGAAACCAAAATTTAAGGAATTCGCTCACCTGACCACCAAAAGCCAATCCAGTTAAACCTGAGCCAGTTAGCAAACCCAAACCAATAGCTACCATGCCTTTGTGCCAGCCACCCCTTTTCAAGAGCAGTATGCCTAGCAAGGGCAGTACAAACCAGGCTTGGGGCTTGAAAATCAAAAGCATTCCTAGTTCCAAACCAGCTAAAAGTAGTTTGTTTCGGTATAAGAGCCAGAAGGCAATTATCAGCAGTAAGCCCAAAAGCGAGTCCACTTGACCCCATACAGCCGGGTTAAATAGTAGAGCCACACTAAAAGTAGCCAGGATCAGCATCTGGTTAGTTTGTTTAGGTAGTGCAAATGCTTCTACCTGGTTTGTTATAGCTGGTCGCCGCCGCATCAGGTACAGCCCAGCCACAATAGCCAAGCCTAGCACTGACATTACCAGCTTAAACACTAGCAGATTTGTAGCCAGACCAAATGGTGTCAACAACCAACCATAGACCCATAATATATAAACCAGGAGCGGCAAATAATCCAGGTCTGGTACGTGTTGATAGATGTTAAAAGGGCCATAAGTGTGGATTTTGGCAGTCCAACTTAAAAAGAGCCGCGTGTCGTAGCTAAAACTAGGAGCCATAGCCATAAAAAAACAAAGCGTAAAGCCCGCTACTAGCAATGGTAACAGATAACTTTGGGAGTGACTAAATCTTCCAAAAGCTGAAGAAAACCAGTTTTTTGGCGTGGTCAGTTGGAAGCGATTAAAAACCAGGGTTGATAACAGCAGTCCTAGCCCTAATAAACTCCAACTCCAATCAAGTAATAGGGGAAATAGGGCGGCGGCGGTTAGACTTATAGGTATTACCAAAAGCGCGGTTTCAATTCCCCCAAGACCACCTTTTTTACACCATAATATTACGGCAATTAGCACCACCAAAATTGCGGTTAAATAGGGTTGCGTCCAGATCAGCCAATTGTAATCAACTGACCTGCCAGAATTTAGACGAGATGTAGTGGCGGACTTCACGAACCCAGCAGGCTGAATCAGAAATAGCAACAGTCCAAATCCTAATCCTAAAAGTCCTACGCTTTGTAGCGACGCAATTAGAAACGAGTGAAAGGAGTAGCTGTTACGCACCTTCAATTGTTACGCTCCCTGTATTAAATTTTAGCCTTATAAAATAACTCCGAAACTTACATCTATTATAGCGGTTAAAGATGAAACCAAGATGAAAGCGGATTTGGCATAAAGACACTGATATTGGTGTGCTTTTTCGGTTTGCTAAACACGCTCCTACTATACTATGCTGCTTTGCCCGCCAACCTTGCATCCTTCATTTTCCTGTCATAATCACCTGTTATATTTCTTTTAGCTTAATTAACAAGCATACAAATAGCCAAAATGAAATTAAGCTGGATGCGGCAAAGCAGATGAAATTAACTCTGACCTCCTTGTACGGATTAGAGTCAGTCACATTTATCAAATATAGGAGCAAATATCGTGAATAAGGTTTTTAATCGTAAGCCCAGCCCGCTGTTGGGTGTTTTTATGTTGGCCGTGATGATTACGCTAGCAGCTTGTGGAGGAGTTACCTCTACCACTAATGCCGTGAGCCAGTCCAGCCCCGCAAAGGCGGTTGCTGTGACCGTTCCCAACACCGCAGGTCAGGTAGTAAAGGCAACGGAGATAGTAAAACAAAAGACACCTGTTGTTGGGACAGGCAGTACAAACACGAATACGCAAGCTGCTACCACGGCTACTGCCACTAGCGCAGATGCGGCAGGGGCAGAAGGGGGACTGGCGGGAAGTGGTGATGAGCCAACTAAAGTTTATACTGACCAAAACGGTCAATTTTCTTTTCAATACCCTGGCAGCTGGGGCAAAACTACTCAGCCAGGCGAAACAATTCGCCTGACTGGACGAGACGAATTTATCAGCATCGCTGTTACTACTACTAATCTAAGTGCGCTGGATTTTGCCAAAGCGGACGCAGCGGGCTTAACAGCGGTTAGCCCAGGTTATAAAGGTAGCGCACTCCAAGCTTACAAAGTGGCAGGTACAAATGGCGCGATGGTAGCCTACACCTGGCAAGCTGGCCCAAGCCCGGTTACAGGTAAGACCGTTCCCAGTTCGGCTAATCGCTACTACATACCGGGGCCGGGTGGCAAACTGGCAATCTTTACTTATTCTAGCCCCACCAACAATTACGACCCGGCGGGGGCCGACGATTTCGCCAATGCCTTTAAGTGGTTGAAATAATCCACAATAATTGTTGTAGAGTTGTAAAAAGGAACGGTGAGAAGCAATGAGTAACCAAAAGGGTAAGGTATCCGCTTACGTGGCAAGTAGCGCAAATACTCTGCCCACAACTAAAAATGGCACAAAGCCACAAGCGGGAGCGGTGCTGGAACTACAGGATTTATTCAGGATTTATCGGGAGCAAGACATCGAGACGGTAGCTCTACGTGGCGTTTCCCTGACGGTTCAAGCGGGTGAGTTCGTAGCTATCGTGGGTCGTTCCGGCTCCGGCAAAAGTACGCTTTTGTCAATGGCGGCTGGCCTGACCACCCCCAGTGCTGGTAAAGTGCTGGTAGAAGGTCAGGACATTGCCCATATCGGGGAAGAAGCGCGGGCCGTTTTACGCCGTCGAAAGTTGGGTATTGTCTTCCAAAGTAATAATTTAATACCCTTTCTAACTGCCCGCGAAAACGTCGAACTAGCGATTGAACCAGATAATGGCACGACTACCAAACTTTCCCACACCCAGGTAAGGGAGCGGGCCACTAAACTGCTAGAACAGGTGGGGCTGGCAAAGCGTCTGAATCATCGTCCGGCCCAGTTATCGGGTGGCGAACAACAACGGGTGGCTATCGCGGTTGCATTGGCAAACGACCCGGCAATCCTGTTGGCCGACGAGCTAACGGGCGAACTGGACTCGGTTACGGCGGGCGAGATTATACAACTGCTGGCACAACTGAACCGCGAACGTGGCACGGCTATCGTGTTGGTGACGCACAACCTGGAACTGGCGGTTCAGGCCGGACGTAGCGTTAAGATAGCCGATGGTTTGCTGCTACCTTTTGACCCAGCCCAGGAACAAACCGAAATTGAAACCGAAAAACAACTGGCTGGTAGAACTATTACAGATTTTGGAGTTATTACCGAGTTGGGTGTGGAGGTTTTGACAGCAAAAGATTTGACCAAAACCTATGTTGGCGGGGTGCAAGCTCTTAGCGAGGTAAATCTGGCAGTACGGGCCGGCGAAAGTCTGGCGATTATGGGGCCGAGCGGCTGCGGCAAATCTACTTTGCTCAATCTATTAGGCGGTTTGGATCGCCCGACTGCTGGTTCGGTTAATATCGAAGGGCGTTCCCTGTCCGGGTTGGATAATAATGCTCTGGCTGTGGTGCGGCGACGCGAAATCGGTTTCATCTTCCAGGCTCATAATCTAATTGGCACCCTGTCTGCCGTCGAAAACGTGGCCCTACCCTTGATACTGGATAATGTGCCGCTAGGGGAGTGGCAAAGCCGGGCCAAGGACTTGTTGGAGCAGGTGGGATTAACCGGACTGGAAGACAAGCTACCCGACCAGATGAGCGGGGGTCAACGTCAGCGCGTAGCCATTGCTCGTAGTTTGGCCCACCAACCCAAACTACTGCTGGCCGACGAACCAACGGGCAGCCTGGATAGTGAAACTGCGGCTCAGGTAGCTGCTTTGCTTACGGGTCTGGCCCACACCCAACAGATAGCCCTGGTGATGGTGACACACGACGCGCTGGTAGCGGCCCGTTGTGACCGGGTGCTACATCTGGCGGATGGGCGGGTGGTAAACTCGTCCGGTACTGGTGATGTCACTTCTCAATTCGCCACTGCTACTTTAGCTTCTAACCCCAGAAGCTCACTACCCCAGTCAGGAGAAAATTTGCAATGAACAGCTTTACTTACAGCTTAAACTCATTGATGCGTTCGCCCACGCGGACTATCGCTTATATGGTGGGGCTGGCTCTGGCGGTGGCTCTTTTTAGTGGCACCCTTTTTTTTATTGATGGGCAGACCCGCAGTATGACTCAAAGAGCGTTAGCTCCGGTACGCCTGGATTTTCAAGCTCGCGCCCTTGACCCCAAGACCGATATTGCCAGTCTTGCGCCTTTGTTACAGAAGCAAGCAGGCGTGAAAACGGTGTTGCCCTTCGCCTCTGCCGCCATCACCTCCACCTCCACTGTTAGTAGCCAGGCCCAACCTTCGCGCTTGTTCGCCCTACCTCCCGATTACCAGAACGCTTTTCCCCTGCTTCCGCTTACTACAGGCCGTTTTGAGCCGGGCTCAGGAGTGTTGGTCAGTGAGCAACTGGCAGTCAGTTTGCATCTGAAATTGGGTGACACTTTCAAGTTAGTCGTACCGGGCCTTAACCAACCTTATCCGGTCAAACTAGCTGGCACAGTCAACACCGATATAGCTGACCCGCTTTTTTCCGGCCCAACCTCGGCTCCCGAAGGAGCTTACAACTTTGCCGCAGCAGTAGTGGTGATAGACTATGCTACCTTCACCCGCGATCTGGCCGCGCCTTTACAAACAGCCGCAGACCAGGCCAGCCAAAGCAACCCTAACAACAATACCAGTCCCTCCCCCGCAGTGTTTGGCCTCCCTTTGCTTGACCGTCAACTGCATATTAGTATTCAACGTGATAGTTTGCCATCCGACCCAGGTGAAGCACAGTTGGCTATCGGCTCACTGCGACGCAACCTGGAACGGCAGGCTTCCGGTCAGATTAAGATTAGCGACAATTTGAGCAGCACTCTGATCAATGCTACCCGCGACGTAGTCTCTGCTCGATTACTATTTATCTTCCTGGGTTTGCCCGGTGTTTTACTGGCAGCTTATCTGTCGCGCTATGCTACCCAACTGGTGGTCGAAGGCCAACGCCGTGAAGTAGCTTTGTTACGTTCACGTGGTATTGCCCCGCGCCGCATCCTGGCAATAATGGGTTGGACTGCTGTACTGGTAGCTCTGGCTGGCACTGTGCTGGGTCTCGGTATCGGCGCAATCAGTACCGCCACTATCTTTGGCAGCAGCGTCTTTAACAACGCGGGAGGTCTGCTGCTATCGGCTCTCTACTCGCTTTTATTAGGTTTAGCCTTGGGTGGTATAGGGGTTTTCCTACCTGCCCGTCGAATGTTGGAAGGTGAGGTAAACGAGGAACGGCGGGTGGTAGCGGCTACCAAACGCCCGATATGGTTACGTTTACCCTTAGATTTGGCCCTTTTATCCGCAGCGGGTCTGGCTTTCTGGTTCAGCAGCAGCTACAACAACAAAACGGCGACAGCAGGAGCTAGTGAAACCGCCGCTGTTTCGCTCGGCATTTACTCTTTTCTCGGCCCGCTGCTTTTCTGGCTCGGCGCGGCATTGCTTTTTTGGCGTATTATTGATTGGTTACTAACCCGACCTCAAGCTAAATGGCGCGGCGGTATCAATGGTCTGGCTGGACGTTCCTTGCGCCAGCGTAATCAGCAAAGCGCAGGTGCGGCCCTGCTACTGGCTTTGGCTCTTAGTTTTGGGGTTGCCACTACCACTTTTGGAGCTACTTACGATAGTAGTCGGCGGGCCGAAGCGCGGTACATCATCGGTAGCGATTTGCGAATCACTCCGGCTCTGACCAGTCCTCAACCTGCCAGTTTTGCTGACCAGATAGCTAAAGTAAATGGCGTGCAGGCGGTAGCTCCGGTAGCCACGTCCAGCAATGTGCTGGTTGGCTCCCAAACTCAAACCGTGTATGCGGTAGATGTGCCTTCGCTCACTGCGGCCACCTACATACCTGATAGCTTTTTCGTGGGTGATAGCAGTGTTTCGGCCAAAGCTATTTTGAACCAGTTGGCGGCTACACCCAATGGTCTTTTGGTTAGTAACGAACTGGCTAACTCCTACAATATTCAATCAGGCGACCAGGTTAATATGCGAATTCCTATCGTGACGGGCGGTTATTTCGAGGCCAAACTGCAAGTAGTAGGTATTTTTAATATGTTCCCGACCAGTTCCCAAAATTCTGACCTGGTAGTAAACCGCAGTTATCTGACCGATGCTACCAAAAACCCTAATATCAGCTTTGTGTTGGCAAAAACTGATGGCACTGCTAGCACCAACGAAGCTATCGCCAGCACTTTGAACAGCCAGTTCAAGAATGGACAGTTAGCGGCGCGTATCGAAACCGCCAACCGAGTCGTTAGTCAGGATCAGTCCAGCCTGGCCGGACTAAACTTGAGCGGGCTACTTTCTATTGACCGCTTCTACGCTGCCTTAATAATTGCGCTGGGTTTGGGTGTCTTCCTGTTGGGGAGTATTCTGGAACGGCAGCGCGAATTAGGCACGTTGCAAGCTTTGGGAGCCACCCGCAGCCAGGTCACTCGCTTGTTGCTAACCGAAGGGCTGGCACTGGTGGCAGGTGGGGTTATCGGTGGTCTTGTCATTGGCTTGCTGTTAGCTTGGCAGTACAACACTTTCCTGACAGGTATTTTCGCCGTTTCTTTGCCAGTCATAAACGTACCAATCCCGGAACTGGCTCTTTTAATGGCAATGGGCCTACTCGGAATAGGCGTGGCGGCCTTGCTAATGGCGATGCGAGTGCGCCGTTTATGGCCCGCCGAAATCTTGCGTGACGCTTGAACCAGTTTTAATTAGCCCAAAAATGATGCTACGATTTTGGTTTTCTTCATCGTGGCATCATCTTCAACTGCTATAGTAGTCGTAGATTAACAACCGACTAGCAAAGGGTTGATTAGTCTGGCAACGGTTGGCAGGAAGGTTGGTAGCAGGTAAACAGCCGGAAAAGTTATTTCTCATGTAGCGAACCGAGTGTTTCTTGCTACCAATACTAAGGCCAACCGCCGAGTAGTGGTTTACAAAAGATAGGTTGAAGCTGCTGATCTTGAATACAAGCTGGCTGATAACTCCAGTGTGGGTAACAGACCAGCTGAACAACCACAGTAGTCCAACTTATTTATTTATTTTACTTACGGAGGTAAAAATCCAAAAATGAGATATATTAGCAAGTTTAAGAAATCCAGCCTGCTGTTCGCCCTTTTGGTGCTAACGGGTGCGGCTTTCCTGGTAGGGTCGGTTAGTGGAGGTCATAGCGCGGCTTTGGCGCAGACTCCTCCCACTTCTCCAACTACCGCCCCCACCACTCCAACTACACCGACGGTAACAGGTACAGAAGCCGCAGGTCAGGAGACCAATGATGGGGCTGGCGAACCTAGCGAAGGCGCAAAAGCCGTTGAAAAGGACGAGACATCTGACCAAGCGGCTTTGCAGGCCCAAACCAAAATAACGGCGGAGCAGACAAAAGTGGCGGCCCTAGCAAAAGTTCCTGGCACAGTAGTTAGTGCCAGCTTAGAAGACGAGAACGGCAAGGGTGTTTATCAAGTGATAATTACCCCGACTGCTGGTGGGGCTAATCAGTATGTCAAAGTAGATGCAGCCAACGGCACAGTGGTGGTGGCAGAAACCGGAGACACTGGTCAAGAAGGCAACAGCGAGGCTAACGATTAATTTCTTTAGCACTCTATAAATTTTGCGAGAAGCTCGGTCAAGGCCGAGTTTTTATAGCGAAGTTTGTTACCTTCTGCACTCGCCTCAATTTAGAAAGGTATTTTGGTAGAAGCCGCTAGGTTGAAGGAGTGTCATTCTTCGGGTTCATTCGCACTTTGCGTGAAAGGTAGCTTTGTGCTAACTTGATTTTTGGCAAATTTTGCCGAATGACTATAGCATTGGTTTCAGCCTAGCTGGAAATTGATTAGCTTTAACCTAAATTCACATAAAGTGCGGATGAACCACAGGGGATGTGCAAAGTCAGGATTTAGTAGGAAGGGTTTCGTTGGTCATACCAGCTACACTATTACAAAACAGGTGTTACCACTATACCTAACCAAGCTTATGACTATGAACATCCCCTGAGATGATCCATATTTCACTTGACAAAAACATCTAAAAGTGAGTTTTAAGACAAGCTTTAAGCTCGACTTTACCCATTTTTGAGAGCCGCTACACGCTCACGATAGCTAGGGTAAACCAGGTTTTCAGACATGGCCTCTACCGCCACTTGTTTGAAAAATAAGGTCAGATGTAGCTTTTACGTGAGATCCGAGCCCACA
>JBBQZT010000008.1:0-104914 GCA_038207455.1 Chloroflexia bacterium | reverse complement strand
GTTGGAGCAACGGCCTGACATCAAGTTCGTGGCGATTGCCAACGCTCAACCTGCCCCTCAGACCACTCTTTACGCGCCAGCGATGTTCAACAACGCTTACGGTGGTTTCTTCACCGGAGCGAACATTGTCAACCCTGGTTCTACTCCGGTCACGGTCAGCATTAGCTACTACGACCTGGGTGGCACGCGGTTCGCCGCTACGCCTTTTGTGTTGGTAGGGCGCGGGGTGCAGCAAGTGTTCCAGGGTAGCGCGACGGGCAATGGTATCCCCACAGGTGGCTTACCAGCTGGCTTTGTGGGAGCAGCCGTCATCACTGCGACAGGTGGAGGCGTGAATATGGTAGTCAACGAAGTGAAGCAGGTGCTGAGTGGAAGCCAAAGCGGGGTGTATGCGGCAGCCAGTAGTGGAAGTAGCAATTTGGGTTTGCCTGTAATAGCCTATAACGGTTTTGGCTACACGACAGGCACGACGGTCTTTAATGCCAGCCCCAACCCGGCTACATTCATTCTAGCGTACTACAAGCTGGATGGGACGACTCTGACAAACCCTGGCCCGCGTGCTATCACGGTGGCAGCTTATGCCAGCGTGGGCATCTATCAGGGCGACGACCTAAGCAACCTGAACGGTGGCTTCTATGGGACAGCAGTGTTGACGCAAATAAGCAGAGGCAGTACCTTGATAGATACAACCAATGCTATCAACAGCAGCGCGGGCTTGTTCTACACCTACACCGAGCCAGCCCAATAGCGTTAGTCGTCAGTCGTCATTTAGCAGTATTCAGTTAAAACCGGGTGCTGCTAACCGAAAGCTAACCACTAACGAAATAAAACAAAAACAGCCTTTAGACCTGAGTCTAAGGGCTGTCTTTTTTGTGGGACATTCTTTTTGTAAGACATTACTCCGTCAATGGATATTATATAGGCGTGCGTCAGGTACTTGCGTTTGACTCTGGGGTTAATAGACTTTATTAGACAAAACGAAGATAGTAAAAGCCACCAAAATGGCAATGCTGAGAGGGAAAAGCACCAATGTCCAGATTAGTATAGTGTTGGTTTGCCTATCCAACAATTTTTCCTTTTCTCCTGTCGGCATTCTTTCCATAATATTTTCACCTTTTGTATTTATAAGCTTGTTACAAGTACCTAATCATCTGAAATGGAAGCATAAATCAAACCATCGGTCTATTTTCTCATCTTTTGGCCCGAATAGCAACTACACTTTGGCTTATTCGATTGTGCTATAATATAGGCTGCACTGATGTCGGTTAGCTGAAAAATTACAAAAATAAAATAGGAGGCCCAAGTTTGTACCCACTGCTTGAAGGTAAAAACGCCCTTATTATGGGCGTAGCGGATAAACATAGCATCGCCTGGGGCATTACCGAGGCTTTTCACAACGCTGGCGCAAATATCGTCCTGACTTACCAAAACGAACGCTTGAAACGCAACGTGGACAAATTAGTTGCCAGCCTCGAACGCTCACCCGCCTTGATTGGCCCGTGTGATGTCCAGAAAGACGACGAACTGGAAACGGTTTTCGCGCAGGTTGGGGAGACTTTTGGCGGTAAGCTGGATATTTTAGTGCATTGTCTGGCTTTTGCGGCGCGTGAAGACTTGCGTGGCGACTTTATCAATACCTCGCGGGCTGGTTTTCAGTTGGCAACGGACATCAGTAGCTACTCGCTGATTGAGGTATCCCGACGGGCCAAACCGATGTTGGAAGCGGCAGGCGGCGGTAGTATCTTGACCCTGACCTATTTGGGTGGGGAACGGGTAGTCAAAAATTATAACGTGATGGGTATTGCGAAGGCCGCCCTGGAAGCTAACGTGCGCTATCTGGCGAACGACCTGGGTCCGACCAAAATTCGGGTAAATGCTATCTCGGCAGGGCCAATCAAAACTTTGGCGGGGGCGGGCGGCGTAGCTGGTTTTAGCAAGATGCTAAACGTGATTAAAGAAATCGCGCCCCTACGTGAAAACGTGGACACCAGCGAAGTGGGCGAGGTGGCCGTGTTCCTGAGTAGCGACATGGCGCGGGCCGTCACAGGCGAAACTATCCACGTGGACAATGGCTTCCACATCCTGGGCTTGATGGAGGCGGAGCAGTAATTTAGGCTTTTTTGATGAAAGTGGCACTTTATAATCTAACCACTACCACCAAAGCGGGGGGTGTGGAGTCGTTCGTGTGGGAGTTGGCCCGACATTTGGGCCAAAATTATCCTGACTTACAGGTGGATATTATTGGCGGAAATAGTCCCGCCCACTTTCAGCCGTTTGCCCCCGGCCCGCGTGTCCGCATTTTTACCCGCCCCTTCCTGCGGCGTGAAACTATGCGTCGTTTGCCCATCCTCAACCGTTTGTATGGCCCAACCAAGCTAATCGAACGGCTGACTTTGGGTCTGACCGCCTTGTCCTTGTTATACCGCCAACGTTACGACGTAATTTACATCCAAAAACCCTACGATTTGCCCCTTGCTCAACTGGTCAGGCTTTTGACTGGCGCACGCATTTTGTTTGGTTGTCACGGCAAAGATTTTTTCCCCCTTGACCGCCTGTTTGTCAAGCATTTGGCAGGGGCGGTATCGTGCAGCCATTACAACGCTCAAACTGTCCAGGTTCACTACGGCCTGTTGCCCCATGTGATTTACAATGGGATTGATACCGAAATTTTCCAACCGCGTCCAGCCTCACCCGCACTACTGGCCCGCTATGCTCCACATGGCGAAACGCTATTTATGTTCACCGGGCGGTTGGTGCGCTGGAAAGGGGCGCAATATTTAATCGAAGCTCTGGCCCAAATGGTTGCTCAAGGTCTGGCGGCTAGAGTGCTGATAGCGGGAGACGGCCCCTATCGCGCCGAACTGGAAAGCCTGGCCCATACTTTGGGTATTGGGGACAGGGTGATTTTCCTGGGCAACCTTCCCAACCGCGACCTGCCTGATTATTACGCACTTTGTCGGGCGGTTGTCGGGACTAGCTTTGCCAACGAAACTTTCGGAATTGCTTTATGCGAGGCCGCCGCCTGTGAATGCCCCATCGTCGCCAGTGCTTTTGGTGGCTTTAAGGAAGTGGTTTGCGACGGTCAAACCGGTTTGCTCTACGAACCGCAAAACCCGACAGATTTAGCCGCCAAACTTACCACCTTGCTACAAAACCCCAAATTGGCTGACCAGATGGGCCGAGCGGGGCGGGCTTTCGTCCTCAAGCATTTCACCTGGAACGCCGTAGCCGCCCGCGTCTATCAGGAATTGATAAGGGGCAAACGCGAGGTTTAAAACAGGAGGTGGCCGCTACCGGGTTGGGCCAAAACTTGCTTTCCGTGCGGGCCATCCTCAAAAACCAGTTGACCGCGCAACCTGACCTTTTTGATGCGCCCGCGTCCCCGCATACCCGCAAAAGGTGTCCAGCCGCATTTTGTAAACAGTTCCTGATTGTTAAAAGAGTATTCGGCATCCGGGTCAATTTCGATTTCGCCTTCGTTACGGGGTAAGCCAAAAATCCGGCGTGGCCCGTCCGCTAACAGCCAGATTAAACGTTCCAGCGTCAGCCCGACGCGGCCCGCCGAAACCTCACGAAACATCAGACCGAAGGTAGTTTCCAGACCTGGTACTCCGAAAGGCGGAGGGTGGCTATCTTTTTCGGCCCGCGTGTGGGGGGCGTGGTCGGTTGCCAGCATATCCACTGCCCCATCCGCCAGCCCTTGCCAAAGCGCGTCCACATCGTCCTGGGTTTGTAAGGCTGGACTCATTTTGGCATACGCACCGAGTTGAGCGGTAGCGTCGCTGGTCAGGAACAAATGATGCGGCGCGACTTCGCAGGTGACTTTGAAGCCGCGCGACTTCGCCGCCCGTACAATGTCCAATTCACTACGTTTGCTAAGATGGCAAATATGGATTTTGCGGTCAAACAAAGCCGCCAGACCGATGGTCGCCGCCACAATTGGCCCTTCAGCATGGATGAGCAACGGTTTATTCTGGAAAGTTGGGGAGGGCGGCCAGCTTTGGAATGCCCTAAGCATATTGGGCAGACCGTCCATCACCAACGGGCCGTGCGTCTGACCCAAATATAACTTGAGGCCCGCCACGTAGGGGGCAACATTGGGATATTCGGCGGCATTGTCGGGGGTTGCACCAAAGTTAAAGCCAACATCACACACGATTTTTGACTCTGCCAACCGCTTCTTAGCGGCCAGGGCTGCTGCACTGATAGTCGGAGGTGTGTTGTTCGGCATATCAAGCACCGCCGTATAACCGCCCGCTAACGCCGCACACGTTCCGGTATAAAAATCTTCTTTAAGTTCGCTGCCTGGTTCACGCAAATGCACGTGCGGGTCGGCAAACGATGGTAAGGTAATAGTAGCCATTTATAGCCCCAAATAAGCAGTAGCTTCCTGGTAACGAAGCGGGTCAATCGCTCCGGTCTGCTGGTAACGCTTGAGCAAATCTTCAATAGTAGCAATTACGTGGACGTGGTAGCCCTGCGCTTCGAGTAGAGCTTTGCCCCCCTGCTGGCGGTCAAGCAGCATCATCAAATCGGTCACGTGTAGCCCCGCCGTCTTGAGTTTTGCTAACGCTTCCAGTTTGGTATCGGCCTGACTCACCAAATCGTCAATCAAAAGCGCAGTTTGACCAAACTGATAATCACCATCAATTTCTACGGCCAGCCCGTAGGTTTTGCTATCTTTGCGCGGCGAAATCATTGGGTAGCCAGTCATATAAGCCAGCACCGCTACAATCGGAGTGGAAGCGGTGGGAATATCAGAAAGCAGGTCAAACTGGAGCGGGCTGGCTAATTTTTGTAACAAAGTACAAGCGTAAGCCAGAGCCAGTGGGTGCGAACGCAACAATCGGAAGTTGACATAAATCGGCGAAAGCGGGGCATCGGGCCGCGTTTCATGCAGTTTAAGCCGGAACGCCCCGAACTTGATTGCGCCAATCTCGAACAGCAAATCGGCGAAGCGTTCGCGTTCGGCCCCCGTAATCTCAGGTATGTTCAGGTCTATTGGCTCAAGCTTATAATTTGGCATTTTACCTCTCGATTTTCAAATTACTTTTGGGTCAACATAACCACGATTGTACCTTTGTCGCCCTTTAGAGCGGTCAAAGCCTTACCAATCACGTTGAGAGGCGGTAACGGTTGGCCGTTTATCTCGCCTGGTTTGGCTTTGGCCGCAAAACCCGCGTTAGCTCCCGAACTGACCAGCTGGTTGCCCGGCAAAATCGGCCCGTTGCTGTTATCTGCCTTCAAAACTTTGTACGTTCCCAACGTGGCTACCAAAACCTGACCGCCCGGCGCAATCGGGTTCTTTTCGTTAGGGTCGCTAAGGGGAGCGGGAATAGGCGTGCGCGGGCTGTAGGGTCGGTCAACCACGCCGATTACCTGCGGGTCGGCGGCGGTGTGGGCCTTTTTAACCTGCAAAATCGGGTTGCCACTATTATCCAGCGTGCTATCCACCAGTACCACCAAATCGCCCTGCATCAACGCCTCGTTGTCCGCATTAACCGCCAGATTTGAAACGGTCATATTACCCTGCACCGCCACGTTGCCCTTGATTTTTCCATCACCGTCAAACTCAAAAGCGGGGCCGCCCCCTTTCATTTCGTAGCCTAGCGCACCCGCCCCGCCGTTGGTGGCAAATAAGGCGGGCATAGCGTCGTTGTAGGTGGCGGCATATACTCCCACCCCATATTTACTATCGCCTTGTATGCCCCAACCGGACTGAGCAGTGCCGCGTGCACCAATGGCGTTGAAGGCGGGCGCGTCATTAGTGCCGATGATGGCGGCAGCCTCGGTCTGGCTATAAACTCCTGATATGCTCCCACTTACCCGTAACGCCGGGTCGGGGCCGGTATTGGCTACGTACAAAGCATTGGCACTTCCGGCGTTAGAAACGGTCAAGGCCGCCACCTGGTCGCCGCGGTGGGCTTCAATTTTGCCGCCGCCATTAAGATACAAAGCCGGGCCGCCTACCATGTTGGTAGCCGAAATTACCGCCCCTTCGCCAGTGCTAACGCCCTGAAACACTGCTTTATTCCCGGCAGGTCTGCCAAAAAGTTGCAGAGCCTGTTCCTGGCTGTTAATCTGTAGCCCTACCGGATATTTGCCTCCATCATACCGCCACGCGCTGCCAAAACCGTTAAAAATCAAAGCGCATTGTGCGCCGGTAGTAGAAGCAGCCTCACTTGTATTATTATCGAAGACGACTGGCGTAGCGTTGGCAACGGTTTGAGGCTTGAGGGTGGAATTATTTTGGGCGCAAATATCGCTAATCTCGGCCATGTTCTGACTCAGTCCGAAGGCGATACCTACCGATAGGGCCGCGAAAACCGCCGGGATAGCGGCCACCAGCACGGTTAGCCATACCTTGCGCCCTACCCCAGGACGATTTGCTTTGCGGTCATTTGATGAGCGAGACCGGATTTTGTTTAACCAGCTAATCAGAAAAAGCATCTTCCCTCCAGGTTGGGTCTATAAAAAGCTGAGAACAGCTACGGGCAGAAAGCTTTGCACCGCAGCAACCAGTTGACGACGCAGAGTTCGCGGAGAGGGGACGGAAGAAGGCTGCTTGTGGGACATTGCTCCGAACCGTCTATTGGAGGAGCAATATCCTACAAAACCTTGCGCCCTCTCCGTGTCTCCGTGATGCAATTTCTTGGACTGCTTTTGGATTTTCTCTGCGTCCTCTGCGTCGTCAACTGGTTGCTGCGGTGAAAAATCTTATAAATTCAGGGCCGTTTGCGCGGCGGGGCGGGTCTCGAATTCCTGCTCCCACAAGCTGCTGGCAACCGTATCCGAGGCGCGGCGTTGCCATTTATAAAAAGTATCTTCGTCCACATCCACCAGCCAGTTTAGCACCTGCTCGAACTGACCTGCTTCGCGTTGCCCACTCCGACGGCGTTCCTCGCTCAACCGTCGGGCTTCGGCCAAAGCTCCCTTGCGCGAAACCTCCCGCACATAAGGATAATGCAACACATTGTAAAAACGCCACGCATCTCCGGTGCGGTTGGTCGTGCCAGTCCCTTCGCTGGGCCGCAAACCTTCAATCTGCTCAATCAGAATCTCGCGCAAAGCCGCTGCCCGGTTTAAGCGATTGTCTGCCTGACCGCTCCCTGTCAGTCTTTGCCCTACAATTTTGAGTGAAAGCAGCGGGCTTTTGACCATTTGGGTCGGGTTTTTGAGGCCCGTAATGGCTTTTCGTACCAGATCGTTAAATTCTTTCTGGCTGTTGGACTGAAAAGCTGGCAATTCGATACTAACGATGGGTGGGGGCGCAACTACCACGCTGGACGACTCAGCTACGGGCGGGGCTAAACTCTCTGGCTGTTTTTTCTGCTCTAGGCTGGGTTGAATTGGAGGGCTACTTGTTTCGATCAAGTTGGGCCAGGTTAAGTTAGAAGCGGGCGCACTCGCCAGGGCAGTAGCGAAGGCCCGCGCGTCGGAACGGGCGGCTTGTTCGTCTTTGCTAAAGAAAAGTTTGTCCAGAATTTGCCGCCCGAAGTCAACCATGCTGTGGCTGACAGTGACCAGACCGACAATCAATAAACTATAAATTGAATTTAGACCGAACAGCGCAAGGATGCTGGCATACAGCAAATTCATCAAAGCCACGCCCGTGAAGCTATAAATAAAATCGCGTTGCCCGTTTTGCCCCTCCAAAAGCAAATCGAAGTTGGCGATGCCATAACCTAAAATCAGCAAACCCACGATTACAAACAGGTCGCCGGGCAATTCCGAGACAGCCAGCCGCCAGTATAAGCGCGAAGCCAGCCACAAACCACCTGCCAGGAACATAACTGCTCCGGTAGTCAGTAGGGCGAGTTGAATAATGAAAATGCGCTCGTCGGGCTGGCGGTGGCGGCGTTTGCGGACAAAGGTGCGGCCCAGGTTGACAAAGGCGGACAGTCCTACAATCGCCAGGAACAAAATGTAGACCAGAAAACCCGCCCCCGGCCCAGTATAAAAGGTATCTCCCGTTTGCCGCGTGCTATCGTGGTCGAGAACCAGGCTGGTAAACATTCCAAGTAAACTCAACACTATGGCGGCCAGGTAAGCGGTCACTACGGCGGGTGTAAAAATCGCCCCACCTCGCCGATAAAATTTCTCGCGGCAAATCAGACTGCTCAGATGAAACCAGACTGCCATCGGCACGACATTATCCCACCACGAAAACCGAGTCAAAAAACCGTGCAGTTCCTTGTCATGGGTAATTGTCACCAAATGGTCGGACAGAAAAAAAGCCGCTTGTGCAAATAAGCCCACTAAGGTCGCTATTACAATCGGAGTATGATGGTTTGCCCGCGACAATACGTACAAGCCCAGCCATAAAAAAATACCGAAGCCGACTGCCTGCGAAATAATTAACAGACTATATTCGGACATAGTGGTTTCCTCCCGCTAGTATAACGTTAATGCTGCCGCCAAAATTATACTACAAAAGGCTACGAGCTACGAGCAATGGGCCAAGAGCTAAAATCATAAAATCAAAAGGAAGGGCAAACCTGGCCCGATGGCTGCTTTGTGAGACATTGCTCCGTCAATGGACAGCCACGGGCTACGGCTGCTGGCCCGAAGCTCGTGGCTTTAGAAAAAGGTGATGATGGTGAGGTTGGTGTCGGGGACGCGCTGGAACTGTACGTCGTTACTGACCAGGGGACAGTTGAGACGGTGGGCCGCTTCGTAATGGAAAGCGTCGGTGGGGTCAAGCCCCAACTCGCTGATGGCCCGCAGCACCCGACGGTGCATTTTAGCGTTGGGTGGCTCGAAAAACTGCAAACCGGGCAGGTTTAGCACCGTTTCGTCCAGGTGGGTCAACGCAGGGGCATAGTTTTTGGTTTCGCCTGCCCCAAACAAAGCTTCGTCCGGGACATTGGCATCGCCAGCCTGGTCGCGTTGGGCCAGTCGTAATAGCTGGTAAATCGCTTCGTTGAGAGCGAGGGCCGATAGGTTCAGCTTGACCTCGCGTGCTTGCAAGGCAGTCTGCAAAGCCTGGGCGTTGGCGTGCCAGATGTGAGCCGGACGACTAAGAGCCACCAGGAAATTTGCGTCCAGATAGACCTGGGCGGCGCGTATCGTCTGCCCTGCCTTAAAGTAAATCACTTTGGGTTTAGGATTTGCCACGCTTTTTATCTTACCCGCAATTGGACTTTGTTGACTTCGCTACTGTCTAAAACAGCTACCAAGTCAAAACCCTCTTGCTCCACGTTTTGCAAAGACTCCTGGAAAAGGGCATATTGGTTCGCTAATACGTCCTTGCCCACCGGAGAAGGCCACAAGCGGGCGGTGTCACGCTGCTGGCAGGTTTGAAGCGGAGTTTGCATTACCACTAACAACGTTTTAAAAGCGTGGGCGGTGGCAATATCAAGTAATTTCCGGCGGAATTCGGTGGTCAGAGCGGTGCTATCAAAAACGGTGGTGCGGCCCAACTTTAGACGCTTATCTACTATAATATAGGCCAGGTCAAAAGCTTCCGGCGTACATTCCATATTACGCGCATCATCGCTAATCAGAGAGCGGCAATTATCAGTCGAAACAATCGCAGTCAACGGGAAATGGGTAGAAGCAAAGGTAGTTTTCCCGCTCCCGCTCGGCCCACACAACACAATCAAAGTCTGGCGCGGCAGCCACAATTGCTGATTAGCCCTGTCAAAAAGAGGTTGCTCAATCGGTAGCTTATCAGTCATAGGTCAGTCCCATCCGGTCTGCATCAAGAAAAACCAGTCCTACAGTTTAGGCAGTATAACATATTTTGTAATTAAAAAAGTCACGCCATTACACCTGGCTGCCTGATGTGTTAAAATTGTACCTGTTCTGGCAAAGCAATGTCTGACTCAAGTTAAAGCGTATCCTTTGTAGGTCAAGCTGAAGTGGTGGCGACGGAAAAATGCTAAAACTTAATAATAGCAAACCCACTGCTGCGGTAGCTAAAGCGGCTCTGGCTGGCACGGTGGTGGTGATGGCTGCCACCCTCTTGAGCCGGGTGTTAGGTCTGGTGCGCGACATCGTGGTTTTCCAACGCTTCGGCACCGACGGTGACATCAACGCCTATATCGCGGCCTTTCGCATCCCCGACGCGCTTTATCTACTGATAATTGGGGGGGCGTTAGGTTCGGCTCTGATACCCGTTTTTAGTCGCTTCCTGGGCCAAAACGAACCTGCCCAAGCCTGGAGACTGGCGAACGCGATTATCAATTTTTCGCTTCTGGCTCTATTGATAGCCGCCGCTTTTACTTTTATATTTGCACCCTGGATTGTTGAATGGCTGATTGCGCCTGGCTTCAAAAAAAAAGACCCACAACTGCTTGAGTTGACAGTCAATCTCACCAGACTACTATTAATACAACCTATTTTTCTGGGATTGGGCGGGATTGCGATGGCCTTGCTCAATGGCACCCAGCACTTTACTATGCCTGCGCTTGCGCCTGTCATTTACAACCTGAGCTTGATTGCCGGAGCAGTGCTGCTAGAGCCTTTTTTCCACATCTATAGTTTGATTATCGGAGTGTTGGTAGGAGCGGTTTTATATCTGGCGGTGCAGCTACCTGTTTTGGTACGGCTAGGGTTGCGCTATCGGCCTGGCTTGGATAGGAATGCGCCTGGTTTAGGGGAAGTGTTGAAGGTGCTGGGGCCGCGTTTATTGGGTCAATCGGCGTTCCAGGCCAATTTTATCGCTATGACTAATCTGGCTTCGGCCCAGCCCGCAAACGTTACGGTCTTCCAGGTGGCCTACGGCTTACTGATGCTGCCTTTTGGAATTTTTGCTCTCAGTACAGCGACGGTGGCGTTCCCGGCGATGGCTCGCTTGTACGGCGCGAACGATTTGACCGGACTCAAGCGTACTTTCTCAAACGCGGTACGACAGGTATGTTTTTTTTGTGTTCCGGCGGCGGTGGGTCTGATATTGTTGCGGCGACCCATTGTGCGTACCTTGTATGAAGGCGGCGAATTCAATGCTAAAAGTGTAGATTTGGTTAGCTGGCCGCTTTTGTTTTTTGGTCTGGCTCTGGTTAGCTACGGGTTGGTGGAAATTTCGACGCGAGCTTTTTATGCGATGCACAATACCCGTACTCCGGTTGTGATTGCTATTGCTACCATTGGCCTGAATATCGGCTTAGGTGTGGTGCTGGTAGGGCCGTTTGGGGCGGGAGGGCTGGCTTTGGGTCTGGCAACCAGCACGAGTGTGGAAATGCTGCTGCTGCTGCTGTGGCTGCGACCCAAACTAGGCGGTTTGCTCGAACCGGACGCGGTGATAGCCCTGGGTAAAATTGCCCTGGCAGGGGGCGGAATGGGATTAGCTTTGCTGGCGGGCCTCTTTCTGTTTGACGAACCGCTCAACTCGGCTGGCAAACTACAGGTGGCGGTTTCGACTTTAGGGCTGATTGCGCTGGGCGGCTGCGCCTATGCCGCGCTTGCCTATGGTCTGCACATCGAAGAATTGCGGAACGCGCTCAATCGCATCATGTCTCGATTGTCGCGTTCGCGCCCCCATTGAAATAAATTTTAATCCAGAGCCAGGATAGTTTGGGCCAGACCTGCGCTGTCGTGGCGCAGAATAGTTTTACCTTTGCAAAACGATCCTGTAATAACCTGTTTACGTACCATTTTTTGGCATTCGCTTAGGTCGGTTTCGACAGGAAATTTACGCTCGGTTTCATACATTCGTTCTGCCACGTTACTAATCGGGCCATCATTTAGCAGTGCGTAATCTACCTCGTCTCCGTCCACAAGATATTCGGTCACTTTGCGAATAAAATCGCTGGCTTTATAGCCCGAAGTTTCGGCAGGGTCGGTCACAAGGTTGCAGACATAAATCTTGGGAGCGCGGGTCTCTTGCAAAGCCTCAGCCAGCCCTTCCACCAAAAAGTTCGGCAAGATGCTGGTGAACAAACTACCTGGCCCAATCACAATCTTGTCCGCCCCTAAAATTGCATCGCGGGCGGGCGGGAAAATTTGGGCGCGGCGCGACAGATAAATGTATTCGATGTGGCGGTCATCTCCCAGGCGTAAATCTATTTTGGTTTCGCTTACAACGTCGCTGCCATCACTAAGTTTGGCGATTAAATCTACGTCGTTGAGCGTAACTGGCAGCACACGCCCCTTGATGTTTAAGAGCCAGGCAATCGAGTCAATCCCATAGCTGGTGCCACCTTCCCAGTCGTAAGCGGCTGCCAAAAGCAGATTGCCCAGGCTATGCCCCTTCAAGCCTTCCCCTTTGCGAAAGCGGTAATCCAGAAAATCGGCCCACTTGCGACTACGTTCATCATCGGGCAGCAAGCGGACTATACATTTCAAAATATCGCCGGGGGGTAAAATGCCATTTTCGTCGCGTAGCCTGCCGCTACTGCCACCACTATCCATCGTTGAAACGATAGCGGTCACGTCCGCCACGTTTTTAAGCTCGCTCAGGACGGTTGACACGCCCGTACCGCCGCCAATTACCGTGATTTTTGGCTTCTTGGGTTCGTTTTTGCTTTGTTTGCGAGTTGAAATTTCAGTCATAATCTAGTTAATAGTCTCCTGGTTTTGTTGCCACCACTGCCACATGACGCTGATCTGGCCTAAGTTCTCGGCTACGCGCTGAACACTGGTCAAAAGACACCAGCGCGTGTCTAGCAAATCGCCGTTGAATTCGATATGACCATTGACGGTGCTGGCTTCAAGCTCCCCAAAGACCTGGGCCGTGTTTGCCTGAGTCGCAGTCAAAAGCCGAATTAACGGCTCAATCCGTGCGCCCTGGGCGGCTTCCAACTGGTCAATACCAGGCGGTTCGGCCCGTTTGCCGATGACGTGGCTGACCCAAAAATCCTCTTGCAAAGCCACGTCCGCCGCTAATGCAAAAATCGAAAGACCCTCCTCACCCAACGGCTTCCAATTCAGGGCGGTGGCGTTATCCCCGATTTCGGCCAGAATGTCTTTTAATTCGGTATGTTTGGTTTCGAGTACGTCCAGGTAAGTTTCCAATTCAGCTAACATCTTTTGTCCTTTTGCTTAGAAATTTGGTATCATGCAAGCAGGTGTATAATAATCCGCTGGGGTCTTTTTGTAAAGTTGGGCTGATTAGCCGGGTTGGGGCTAGTGCAATCCATTGGCGGAACAATGTCCCACAAAAACACATAAGGTGCTATTCGACACCTTTTGAAACAAGAGATATTAACTATGGACACAATAATAACTGCAATCGAGCAAGCTACTCCGGCCTGGCTAACCAATGTTTTGCGACGGGCGGGCGTGTTGAGCCAGGGCGCGGTACTAACCGTCCGTTTAAGTCCTAATGCTGCCTTCAACTCCAGTATCGGGCATCTGGAAGTAGCTTATTCTGCCGATGCGTCACCAACCGCGCCTACAAGCTTGTTGCTCAAGCTTAATCACGAGGAAGATGGGGAGTTTGAAGTGGCTTTTTATCAAAAAGCCCTGCCTTTAGCTTCGCATTTACCGATGCTGGTATGTTGTTACGCGGCGGAATATTTTCCAAGCAGCGGAGATTCGTATGTCTTGCTCCAGGATGTCTCCTCCACGCATATACCTACCCCTCTTTCGCGCCAGCAAATTTTGAACGGGGAAGGTGTGCCGCCCCAGCCTTATTTGGAACGGATTATAGACGCGCTGGCTCAATTCCACGCTTACTGGTGGCAACACCCGCAGCTAAATCAGGTTGCGGAAGTTAGCCAGGTAAAGTGGTGGTTTCGGGACGAAGCGTACTACGCCCGCCACGTCCAAAAGCGGCAGGGCGAATATTTGCGCTTTATGGATAGCGTGGGCGACGAAATTCCGCCTTATATACGCCAGCTTTATAGTCGGGTTTTGGCAAGATTACCGCAACTGTGGGAACGTTACCTGAAAGTGCGTGTTACCACCTACAAAAATCTAACCTTTACCAATGGCGACTGCTATTTTAACCAGTTTTTATGTCCCCGCAATCTTGCCGACGCTAACGACCAAACTTACCTGGTGGATTTTCAAGATGTCAGTGCCAGCTTTGGGGCTTTTGACCTGGTGTATCTGTTGGCGACGTTTTGGACACCGCCTCAAAGATATGAGCAGAAGCATGAAGAAAATTTACTGCGCCGTTACCTCCAGGTGTTGCAAAGGCACGGCGTTACAGGGTATGATTGGGCTGCTTTGTTGGCTGATTACAAGCTGATGCTAACCTTGATAATGTTTGTGCCGGTGTGGGACCAGACCAACGGTTCTGAAAAAAGTTACTGGTGGCCCAAGATGCAATGTTTGACCGGGGCTTTTCAAGATTTGAACTGTATGGAGTTATTTGAAAGTTAGATGGAAACCAATAGTAAAAATATAGCAGCTCTGGTGCAACAGGGCGAGGACGCGCTGGTTGTCAGTCAGTGGCAAGCTGCGTTGACGGCTTTTGACCGGGCATTGGAAGCCTTGAGACCCGCCTCAAACAACACCTTGAATATTCGGCGTGGCCCGCACGCTGTAACCGAGGTTGGGCCAGAGGTATGGGCCGAGGCGTTTAACGGGCGCGGAGTGGCTTTGTTGGAACTGGGGCGTTCGGGCGAAGCGGTAGCGGCTTTCGGGGCGGCCATTGAACTAAACCCGCGTCTGGCAAACGCTTATTTCAATCGGGGCATGGTGTTGGAGTCGCAAGGAGAAGGCCGTTTTGTCGAGGCTTTATCCGATTATGACCGGGCGATTGAGCTTGAGCCGCACGATGCCGAGGTTTATTTTCGGCGGGGTGGGCTTTTCTTTCAATATGGCGATTACACCCGCGCCGCTGCCGACAACACCGTAGTGCTGGAGATGCACGACGCAAGCGGGCAGTCTGAAGCATTGATAGGGCCACTGATGGCGCGAGGTCTATGTTATTATCAACAGGAGCGGCTGGACGATGCAATAGCCGATTACTCACGGGCTGTGACTCTTGACCCGCGTGGGGCTGTCGAGGCGTATTTCTATCGCGCCCTGGTTTTTATTGACCAGGAACAGGCTTTAGCGGCGCGGGCCGATTTAGGGGCGTTTCTGAATTTGACCCCCGATGCAGGTGGCGAAATGGCCGCGCAAGCCCATGAGATTATAAAGGAGCTAGATAACCTATGAGCCAGGCGTTCCCTTTTGCCGCCCACGCCGACCAGCATCCGCAACTGCCACTGGCGGGGCTGAAAGTGCTAGATTTATCGCGTTTGCTGCCCGGCCCTTATGCCAGCTTACTTTTGGCGGATATGGGCGCGGATGTTTTGAAGGTGGAAGACCCGGATTTTGGCGATTACTTACGCTGGCGGTGGCCGTTTGTCGCGCCTGCCGCCAACGACATCGGCAGAATTTTTATGCTGCTCAACCGCAACAAGCGCAGCCTGACCCTCAATTTGAAAACTTCCGAAGGCCAGGCTATTTTCAAGCAACTGGTAGCCGAGACTGATATTGTATTGGAAAGTTTCCGGCCCAGCGTAATGGCTCGTTTAGGTCTGGATTACGTTGCTTTGAGCGAAGTAAACCCAGGTCTGATTTATTGTGCAATCAGTGGATATGGGCAGGACGGGCCGTATAAGTTAAGAGCTGGTCACGATTTGAATTATATCGGCTACGCCGGGTTGTTGGGTCAGACCGGACACAAGGACGAAGCCCCGATTATCCCTGGTACGCAAATCGCAGACCTGGCGGGCGGAAGTTTGTTTAGCCTGGTGGGAATTTTGGCGGCGTTGGAAGGGCGGCATCGCACTGGACGCGGACGGCTGGTGGATATGGCGATGACCGATGGAGTAGCGGGTCTGATGATTTACCAAATGGCGGCGGTGCTGAATGGCGAAGACGTGCCGGAGCGGGGCGAGGGTGCGCTGAATGGCGGTTTGCCCGAATACAATGTTTATCGCACGGCGGACGACAAATATCTAACAGTAGGGGCGTTGGAGCCAAAGTTTTTTAACAAGCTTTGTACTCTTTTGGGAATGCCCGA
The DNA here is from genome assembly GCA_038207455.1 of Chloroflexia bacterium. Lineage (GTDB taxonomy): Bacteria > Chloroflexota > Chloroflexia > Chloroheliales > Chloroheliaceae > JBBQZT01. Next base: position 89,007 of record JBBQZT010000008.1, on the reverse strand, counting down.
ATATGACGAAGTGAACGCCGGGCCTGCCAAAGCCGCCGAAATCAAGACGCTATTGGCAACTCGTTTCCTGACCAAAACCCGCGCCGAATGGTTGGAAACGCTGGCAGACCAGGAAGTATGTGTCGGGCCAGTTTATGAACTGCGCGAAGTGCTGGCCGACCCGCAGCTAACCGCACGTGGCCTGGTGGTCGAAGCCGAACAACCACACGTGGGCCGGGTGCGCGAAATGGGTTTACCCATCAAGTTTGATGGCCTCGATCCGCAGGCTGTTGTACGCGAACCAGCCCCGTCCTTCGGCGGGCATACGGTGGCGGTTTTAGAGGCTCTTGGCTATAACCAGGAAGAAATTGCAGCTTTGAAAACCCGAAAGGTGCTTTAGCTTCTGAAAGATGCTTAGAAAGGTGTTTTGAATAAATATGATGCAACGCATACTGGTGACGGGAGCGACAGGCAACGTTGGGACAGAAGTAGTCAAACATTTGCAAGATTCCGCTTATCAAGTGGTGGTTGGAGTGCGTGATATAGCGCGGGCGCGGAGTCTATTTGGCCCAGGTCTTGAGTACGTGCAGCTGGATTTCAGGCAACCCGCTACTTTTGAGGATGCACTTAAAGACGTGCAGAAAATCTTTTTGGTACGCCCACCTGACATTTCTAATATCAAAAAATATATCACTCCCTTTGTGGCGGCGGCGCGACAGGCCCATGTCGTCCATATCGTCTTTTTATCGCTGCTAGGTGTTGAAAAAAACCGAGTGGTACCGCATTATAAGATTGAAAAGACAATCCTGGGGAGTGGTATTGACTGGACTTTTTTGCGGGCCAGCTTTTTTATGCAAAACCTGAATACTACCCACCGCGATGATATAAAGGAACGCCATCAGGTTTATATTCCGGCGGGACGTGGGAAAACCAGCTTTATTGATGTGCGCGACATTGGGGCGGTAGCGGCCAAAGCTCTGACCGAGGACGGACATCAGAACCGGGCTTATCCTTTGACTGGCAACGTGGCTCTGGACTATTATCAGGTGGCGCGTGAACTCACGCAGGTTTTGGGCAGACCGATTCGCTACAGCAACCCGTCCCCTATTACTTTTGGTTGGCAGATGTATAAGCGAAAAATTCCCATAAGCTTTATAATAGTAATGCTTGGGATTTATACGACGGCGCGTTTTGGCCTGGCTGCTACTGTCACCCCCGATACAGAGCGGCTTTTGGGTCGGCCACCCTTGACAGTGCGCCAATATATTGAGGATTACAAACAGTTTTGGTTGTAGCAAAAATAGAAAGAGCCATATGAGTCGTATTCTGCTGTTAATAGATGAGCCAGACCACCGGGAGCGGCTTTGCGAATTTTTGACTGCCGATTACGAACTGGTGATGTCTGATACCCCTCAAAACTACCTGCCGACTTCTTTTGATTTAGCCGTTATAGACGAAAGTGCTTTGGAACATTTAGCCGCTACCTTGCAAGCCACTAAACAAGCTGATTCAGCTGTTTTTCTGCCAATATTGCTGGTGGTTTCAGGCTCAGATACCGACTCTAGTCATTATCTGGCCCACACCGTCAACGAAATAATATATCAGCCAGTGCGGGAAGCCGAACTAAAGGCGCGAGTGAAGCTGCTGTTACAGACCCGCCATCTTTCGCTCCAACTACATCAAACCAGCCAGCTTTTGCAGCACGAAATAGTGCATCACCAGCAGTTAGAAGCTGACCAGGCCCACGCGGTGGCAGTTGAGCGTTTCCTGGCCGAAGCCAGCAAAGTCCTGGCTACCATACTTGATTACAAGGCGGGGCTGGCTGCCTTAGCTCCGTTGCTGCTACCGATGTTGGGTGATGGTTGCTTTATAGATGTAATTGAACCAGATGGTAATATGAAGCGGATGGCCGCCGCCCACGTGATTCCTGCCAAAGATGATTTGGTGCGTCGTTTGCAAGAATATCCCCCCGACCTGAACCCCGACGGTATCATAATGCAGACCGCTAAGACGGGTCAGACCATTATTGCACCACCCGTTCCTCTAGCCGTACTTCAAACCGTTATCCTAGACCCCACCCAGTTCCAGGTTTTGAAGGAATTGGAGCTAGGCTGGATAATGGTGGTGCCACTAAAAGCCCGTGGACGTACATTGGGGGTGATTTCTTTTGCTCGTACTGACCCTGACTCTCCCTATACGGCGGCTGACCAGTCTTTGGCCGAAGAACTAGCCCATCGCGCGGCTCTAGCGATTGATAACACCCGCCTGTACAACGAAGCGCAACAGGCTATTCGACGCAAAGATGAGTCGCTGGCTTTGCTCGACACCTTGTTGATGACCGCCCCGATAGGTCTGGCCTTTTTAGACCGCGATTTTCGGTTTGCACGCATAAATCAGGCGTTGGCCCAGATTAACGGCCAGCCAGCAGCGGCCCATTTGGGTAAACCTTTGCTGGAAGTTTTGCCGACGGTGGGAGTTAGCCAGCTTCCACTTTTGCAGCAGGTGCTGGATACCGATGAACCCTTAGTTAATTTGGAAGGCAGCAGGCGTTCCCAAGATTCTAGCAGTGTACCTTTGCATTGGTTGGCGAGCTACTATCCGGTTCGCACCCAGGCGGGCGAGACTTTGGGAGTGGGGGTGGTGGTAGTTGATGTGACGGCCCGCAAACAGGCCGAAGAAGCTCAAAGCTTTTTGGTAGAAGCCAGCACCTTGCTAAGTTCGTCATTGGATTACCAGGTGACATTGCAAAATCTAACGCGCCTGGCTGTTTCTGCGCTGGCGGATTGGTGTGTGATTGACGTGGTGGAAGAAAATGCGGGCTTCCAACGCCTGGCCGCTGCCCATGCTGACCCGACTAAGGATTTGCTGGTACAGCAGTTACGCGCTTACCCACCCGCTCCCCACGAACCGTCTTCAGTGTCGGAAGTGGTGCAATCGGCTAAGTCGCTGCTTGTTCCCAAAATGTCCGAAGATATGCACATAGCAGTGGCGCAGAACCCCGAACATCTGGCATTATTGCAGGCACTTGGCGCAACTTCGGTTATGGTAGTGCCGTTAATGGCACGCGGGCGCATTTTGGGAGCAATTTCGCTGGTGAAAACCAACCCTGGACGGAGCTATGGTGCGGGGGATTTAATATTGGCCGAAGAATTGGCGTGGCGGGCGGCTCTGGCGATTGATAACGCCAAACTTTATCAGACTGCCCAACGCGCTATCGAGGCTCAGACCGAATTAGACCGACTTAAAGACCGTTTTTTGTCCATCGCCAGCCACGAGCTACGTACCCCGCTGACTTCTATCAAAGGTTATACTCAAATTCTCAAACGCGAACTGCTCAAAAAGCAAGCGGTGGGTGCTTTCGAGCGCGAATATCGGCTGGTGGACAGCTTGTTGCATCAATCGGATCGGATGGCTGAATTAATCAGCGAAATGCTAGATATTTCGCGTTTACATAGCGGTCAGCTTGAACTGCGTTATAATGCTGAGGCGGATTTGGTGGCTCTGGTGCAACGAATTGTGCTGGAGCAGCAGGACACCACTACTCATCACACCTTGATTTTACGCACGGAGGGGGCGGCAATTGTAGGTAGTGTGGACGAGGCGCGGCTGGAACAGGTGCTACATAATTTAATCAGCAATGCTATCAAGTATAGTCCTCCCAACACACAAGTAGAAATTGAGGTGACGCTGCCTACGCCGAGCGAAATACAGGTGGCGGTGCGGGATTACGGTTACGGTATCAGCCCAGAGCAGCAGGTGCATATTTTTGACCAGTTCTACCGGGCGCGGCACAGTAACCATCCGCAAATAGATGGTTTGGGTTTGGGTCTTTTTATCAGTAAAGAAATTGTGGCCCGGCACGGCGGTCAGATGTGGGTGGAAAGCAGCTTAGATCAGGGCAGCACCTTTTATTTCTCTCTGCCTCTCGCCAAAACATCATAAACAAAAAGCCTGTCGCCACTCACATAGCTACAGGCTTTTCAGTTTTGGTATCGCTCTTCGAACTACATCGAGTAAGCGTACTCTTTGAGAGCTTTGGCCCGCGAAGGGTGACGTAGCTTGCGTAGAGCCATCCCTTCGAGTTGACGGATGCGCTCGCGGGTTACGCCGAACTCGTGACCGATTTCTTCCAGCGTGTGCGGCTGTTCGCCCAACAAGCCGAAGCGCAACTGGATTACCCGACGTTCGCGTGGTGAAAGCGTCGAAAGTGCCTTCTCGATTTGCTCGGTCAAAAGCTGACGGGCGGCTTGCTCGGCAGGCGACTCCTGGCTCTGGTCTTCCACAAAGTCACCCAACGTGCTGTCCCCCTCGTCGCCGACGGGTGTTTCTAGCGAAACTGCCTGGCTTTTGTTTTTGAGCATATCCACCACTTTGTCCACCGTAATGCCCAAAGCTTTTGCCACTTCTTCCGGGGTCGGGTCGCGCTGCAATTCTTGGGTAAGGTTACGACGCATCCGCTCCATACGAGCAATCGCTTCGACAAGGTGGACGGGCAGGCGCACGGTGCGGGCCTGGTCTGCGATAGCGCGGGTCACAGCCTGACGTATCCACCAGGTCGCATAAGTCGAAAACTTATAACCTTTAGAGTGGTCGAACTTTTCGACGGCGCGTATCAAACCCAGGTTGCCTTCCTGGATCAAGTCCTGGAGCGACATTCCTCGGTTCATATACTTTTTGGCAACGCTAACCACCAGCCGCAAGTTGGCCGCAGTCAACATTTTGGCCGCTTCCACATCGCCCGCGTCTTTGCGTTTAGCAAGTTCAACTTCTTGTGGGTAAGTCAATAACTTTACCTGACCAATTTCACGCAGATACAACTTGAGCGAGTCATCGGCCAACGCCTCAAAATCCATCGCCGGGTTCTGGCTGACTACCTCTAATTGGTAGCCATCGCTGCTTTGCACTTTAAGCGGCTCGGCATCTTCATCAACGGCCAAAAAGTCGCTAACCGATTCTTCCCAGCTTTCCAGATTTTCCGGTTCGCGCACATCATCGGCCTCGTCTTCGTCAACCTCTTTTTCCGGTTTCGCTTCGCCCACTAGCCGCAAGTTCGCCCGATTATCTCCATCCCAGTGGCTGGCTTTAGCAGTCGAAGCGGTAGTATTTTTGGCTTTACTCGTTTTAGTATTTTTAGGTGCAGACAGATTGGCCTGTTCCATTAGCTTGCTGGCAAAGCTATCGTCTTTTTCGTTTTCCACATCTAATAATTTCAGGTTTGTCATAATTACGCAATCCTCTTTTTAATCAAACAGCTTCTAACTTTTCTTATTAAACACTGTTTTATAATTCTTCGCTTCCAACTTTTATCTATAAGTTAAGATACGAAATCTACCTTGTATTGTTACTCCAAAATGACCCTGGTGTGCTTATAAACACATAGATGGTAGTTATACCTGCCATAATCCAGCCCGACGGGGCGATTCTAATAAGTACCCTGCTGGCAGTTGGGCGAATTTAATACTTTCGATTGAGCTTCATCGCTTATGGTTGGAAAACTAGACCAAATTACTAGACGTAGTTCGACCCGCAAAAGTTCCGGTTTTGGCAGCTATCCATTCTTTCCCTACCCTCGAAAGAGTGGCCCTGCAACGTAATAGTGAGTTTAACCTATTTTGGCGATAGCAGTCAAGGTACAAAAAGCCTATTTCTATATCTTTATCGTGAATATATACGTATTATACTGCCATAAGTTTGCTCGGAATCGCTCCTCTTTCGGAATCATTCTCAGTATCTACCCCAATTCGTTATGCGCTGGTCTGCTTTGACCGAGGCTGAAAGGGCTTGAGAAACAGCAATCTAATTTGGTCTTCAAAAAACTTGCACGCTTCCACTTGAATTTAATAACAAACTCAAAAGGAGTGTGCTATCCTAACAGCAATAACAAGGCCACGATTGTAATACAGTCCGAGGGATTTGTCGAGTCAAATAGTGGGCAAGGGCCAACCGAAAAGCTGATTAAAAGCCTGAGCCATCAGGCGGGCATACACCAAAACCCAGGCATCGTGATAATCAGTTAGCAGACCGATTTTGACATTGGGTGGGGTGGTACTGCGCCGCGCCTTGACCTCGCTCCATTCGGCTTGCAAAGCGGAGTTAAGTTCGGCAGGTTTGACCAGTTTGAGGTGACGGTCAGGGCTGGCGGCGGTTTCGGCCAAAAATTCTTCCAAATTGCGAACGTGGGCTGTGAAAAGATGGAGGGTGCGGGCCGCCGTGCCATCATCTTCGCCGCTGTCGGGCTGGTTACTGAGAAAGGTAATTTGGGCCATCACTAGATAATGACCCAACTCGATTTCTAAACCGTACTCGGTCAGGGCCGCGTCCTTGATAGCGTTATCAAAATCTTCCAGGTCTAAAATATCGTTGGGCAGGGCGAATTGCAATGGACGCAGATAGCCGCTATTGGGCTGTAGCTGGCAAACGAGCCTCGCTCCGGCATAGACCAGTAGCGGCAGTTGCCAGACACGGGCGGTATTTTTTTCTTCGGCCCGCAAAATATCCAGTTGGGCGGGCGAAACCGGAGCCGGGATAATCAAACCTCGCCCCGCCCCGTAGCGTTCTTCGATTTCTCGCGGCAGCAAGTCCCTCAAATCACATTCCTTTCGCGGTTGAAATGGCCGTTGGCAAAGCGTTCGATGCTCAAATCGCTTATGTCTATAGTGTGGGCCGCCCCGTCCAGCAAGAACTCGCTCATCACCAGCCCCGTCGCTGGACTTTGCATAAAACCGTGACCGCTAAAGCCCGTCGCTACGAAGAAGTTATCCAGACCTGGCACGCGCCCCAAAATAGCGTTGTGGTCGGGCGAAGTATCATATAACCCTGCCCACCCGTTGCGAATACGCGCGTGTTCAAAGGCTGGCACGCGCTTGATGGCATCCTCCACTACCGTGTCAAGCCATTCCCAATTGACAGTAGTGTTGAAGCTGTAAGGTTCGGTAGGGTCGCTTTCACCCATAAAAAAGCCCGGCCCTTCAGGGCGGAAATGGAAACTGTTGTGCATATCAATCGTCATCGGCGCGTCGTGAGGCAGCCCCTCGAAAGGGTCGGTTACAAAACCCATCCGGCGTAGCCCCTGCACCGGAATTTCCACCTCGCACATCTGGCCCAAAATACCGCTCCACGCCCCGGCACAACCCATTACTAAGTCCGGGTAGAATGTTCCCGCGTCGGTATGCACGGCGGTCAGGCGCGACCCCTTGCGTTCAATGCTCCGCACGGCAGTTTCTTCCAAAAATCGCGCCCCTTGTCGTCTCGCGATTTTGGCAAACGCCTGGGTAACATCGTGGGGGCTGCCATAGCCATCGCTGGGACAAAAAGTTGCTCCCAACAAGTCGTCGGTGTAAAGGCCAGGGCAGATATCTGCCGCTTGTTGGGGGGTCAGCAAGCGCACGTCCAGACCCAGGCGTTGTTGCAGAGCCACGTTTTGCTTGAAATCGTCCATCTCGTCCGGCGTAGAAAGCAAAAATAGATAGCCAACCTGATGAAAATCTACATCGCCTTCGTCCGGGGCTAATCCTAGCCGCTCCTGAAAATGCTCAAAAAAATCGACTGAATACATCGAAAGCCGCACGTTGGACTTGCTGGAAAATTGCTGGCGAATACCGCCCGCCGCTTTGCTGGTTGAACCACTGCCCAGGGTGTTCCGCTCGACCACTACCACATTCTGGCAACCGCGTTGGGTCAGGTGATAAGCGATGCTACAGCCCATCACGCCGCCGCCTATAATCAACACGTCCGGCTTGTTATTTTGCATAATTTTTATTTCCAGGCGATAATATAATCGTAATCTTCGGGGCCAATCTGCTTGTATTTAAGGGTGGGCTGGGTAATTCCATGATCGGCCAACACCACGCTACTACTAAGGACTTTTGGCGGCTCTTTTTGGCCCGCTTATAGGAATTTCGGGCCATTTTAGGCCATATTTATTAGTATTTTATGTCCATTTAACAAAACACTGTTAGAATAAAATTGTATCGGATTATAACACAATTGTGGTTTCCTGTTAACAGGTAAAAAGAAAAAAGGAACGAAAAGTTGACCACTACAACTTTTGGTTGTAACGCTGGATAGCGGCGGTTGTTATTATAATCTAAAGCAAGGGTCACGGGTCATATCTATGGACATCTCAAGACAGGCGACCTCCGTCAACGCCTCCGCAAAGCCGGAAGTGTTTTTGTTGGGGCGGCGTACCCATCATATTCTAATTGTTGACGACAATGTTCAGTTGCGCTCGGTCTTGGCGCGACACTTTATGTTTATATGCCGCGAACTGCGTCTTAGTTGCGCTCTGTTTCATGTGACCGAACGGGCCCAAACCCGGCTGACCTTTTTCGATCCAGCTGACCCTGATTGTGCGGCCACTCCCGAACTTGATTTTGCGGTCTATGAAGCTAATTCGCCCCGCCAGGCTCTTAACTGGTTAAGCCACACTCAGTTGCGCCGTCTGGCGATTATTTCGGACGTGATGATGCCTGTTGATACTGAAGTAGGGCTGGATGGTTTTCTGGATGGGTTAGCCGAACTAGAACTGTCGGTGGGACTGTTGTTTGTGTCCAGCGAAGCCCAAAGCCAGACTTTGGTACAGCAATTGATGGCTCCGCAGCCCGCCTATTTTGTGACCAAAGGCGGCCCCAATTGGGCTACCCTGCCCGAAGCGATGGTGCGTAATATTGAGACATTGCAGTATCGTCCAGTGCGGCCTAAGCCAACGCGGGCCGTTCCTAAACCGAGCCAGGATACCTACCTTGTTAAATCGCCCGCCCGAAATTATCTGTTAGAGGTGAAGTTTCCACCTGGTGACAGCGGGTCTGTCGAGAGAAGTAGCGGCACCCGCAGCCAGATGTTAGCCCAGGGTTTTAGCAAGCCAAAAATTAGTTGGTGGTCGCGATTTATGCACTGGTTGTTCGATTGACGACAGGCCAATAATATGATATAAATGCGTATGGGGCTTGCATCAGGTAAAATGATCGGTTTTTGTATCTTTCCATAACTATCAAGGGGTTGTCTCGGCCCGCGCAGGGTTGCGGAGCGAGGCACGAGCGAGGAAGCTGTGGCTAAAAATCGGTACAGTTCACATCATTAACTACAACAACAGATTTCTCACTTCGCAGAGCTTCCGTTTGGAGTGACAGACACGGGTGCGTAGTAACTATACTTCATAATTGGCGGCGTGGCTGCTTTGATTTACCGAGAAAGGTTCGACTTCATGACTAGAAACGTTAGCACGTATTTTGCCCAGGTACAACAAGCCCTCGAAAGCGTGAATGTGCAGACGGTTGAGCGCGTAATCCAACTTTTGCTGGCTGCGAACGAGCGCGGCTCAACTATTTATGTTTGCGGCAACGGCGGCAGCGCGGCCACGGCTAGCCATTTCGTCAACGATTTGAGCAAGGGGACAATCGTGCCGGGTCAGCCCCGTTTTCGGGCGATTGCCTTGACCGACAACGTGCCGCTAATTACAGCCTGGGGTAACGATACCTCGTATGATAATATTTTCAGCGAACAGTTGCGCGGGCTGGTGCGGGCTGGCGACATCGTTATTGCTATTAGTGGCAGCGGCAACTCGCCCAACGTGCTGAATGCCATCGCGGTAGGGGCAGACGCAGGCGCAACGACGGTAGGTTTTAGTGGTTACGGCGGCGGCAAGCTGGCCTCAATGGTGGACATCTCGGTGGACATCCCTTGCAATGTGATGGAGCAGGTGGAAGATGTGCATTTATCGTTAGGCCACAATATTTGCACCAATTTGCGGACTGTTTTGCGCGAAAAGACGGCGGCAGTAGTTTTCGCCGGAGCATTGGTCGAAGCCTAAATACAGGTAAACAGGCGGATAAAAGCTATGAGATTTTTCCAGAAGTTATCTTCCAAAGTAATAATCCTGGTCTTGGTTGTAGCCGTAATAGGTTTTATCGGTCTATTTGTGTCCCAATCTTTCCGTATCAAGGAAGTCCAGACCCAGTACGAAAATGCTCAGGCTGGCTTGCAGCGCATCGAAGACCGCAATGCTAAACTCAAGGAACACCTCGATTTTTACCAAAATAGCCCCGGCTATATGCTTTATGTGGAAAAGGTAGCCCGTGAGTCGCTCGGTATGGCAAAGCCCAACGAGACCGTGATTCTGCCCATCACCGACAACAATGGTACGCTCCAAAGTTCGCAATTTTCCGCCCCAACAATCGTTAATAACGCCCCCGCGCCCGCGCCAGCCCACAAAGCCAACTGGCAAAACTGGCTCGGCTTCTTTTTCGGCAACTAATAACCAAGCTATAAACCAATCTTAATCGTTAGCCCCTTGCCAAAGCTGGTAAGATAGCCTAAAGTTAATTAAGTGTTGGACGCAGAGAACGCAGAGCAGGGAGGGAATTAGCAGCCGACAGTCCTTGTCCTGCTTTGCCTATTCTGTCCCGTTCTCCGCGCGCTCTGCGCCGTCAACTGGTTGCTGCGATGAAAAATCTTTACTGTATGGCTGAATAGTTACGAGGAATTTATACTAAGCACGAAAGGAATAAGCCGAATGGCTACGATTTTTGGTAAGAAATTAGACCCCGAAATTCAGAAGCGCGTGCCGCCCGGTCAGTCTTTGACGGAGCGTTTCCCGGTACTGCATTATGGCCCGGTGCCAGTAATTGACCTGGCAAAGTGGGACTTCAAGATTTTTGGCCTGGTGGACGAGCCACTACGGTTTACCTGGGACGAGTTTATGGCGTTGCCCCAAACAAAGGTGACGATGGACATCCATTGTGTCACTCGTTGGAGCAAGCTGGATACCACCTGGGAAGGGGTGGCGACCAAAGAATTGATGAAGCACGTGGGGCTAAAACCCGATGTCAAGTTTGTGCTGGCCCACGCTGAATACGGTTTTACGGCCAACGTGCCGCTGGATTTCTTCCTGGACGACGAGGCTTTATTTGCCCACAGCTTTAACGGCAAGCCGCTCGAAAAAGACCACGGGTGGCCGCTGCGTCTGGTTATACCCAAGAAATATTTTTGGAAGAGTGCCAAGTGGGTACGGGGTATCGAATTTCTGGCGCAGGACAAGCTGGGCTTTTGGGAGCGCAACGGTTACAACAACAGTGCTGACCCCTGGAAAGAAGAACGCTACAGCGAGGATACTTGGTAGTTTAGGGTCTTGAAATTTTTGTAGGAGGCTGCTCCGCCAGCCGATGTCTTTGTCCATTGGCGGAGCAATGTCCCACAAATTTGGCTACTTACATCCATCTTAGCTTGCAAGGATGGGTGGGCGTACCCGAATCATTAGTATCGTGTCCATCAAGGTGTGCAAGATAACGGGTGTCCAGATGTCGCCCGTTTGGTAGAAATATAGACACCAGACCAGCACGATAGCCGACTGAATTGGGGTCAGTAGGCGACGCAAGGTTTGTAGTCTGGGTTCGGCACTGAAGTGGCGGGGCAGGAGACGCGCCCAAAAAACCGCGTGGATAAAGCCCGAATAAAAAACAAAGCCCAATATTCCGAAGCCGACGTTGACGAAATCTAAGCTGCCAAAGACCAGTTTGGACGCGCTAAACAAAAGCTGGTACATCGCCAGAAACATAAAGCACTCGATTGGCCCGTTGCACAGTACAAACAAAAACGAGGTAAACGGCTTGAGTGGTCTGCCATCGCTGCGGGCCACCTGCCAATACCCAACCTGGCTAGCAATAGTTACCACGACGGCCAATGCCAGAAAAAAGGGCTGGGCAGTCCAGGCCGCCGGAATACGCCAGCTAAAGATGTAGTCGTGCAGCAACAACAAACCCACTGCCAGACAAAAAATCCAGTACAGCAGCAGTGGGCCGCGTGTCGAGCTAAAGCTGAGATGCCCGATACCACGTGTCTCGCTCAACTGCGGGGTGGCCTGGGCCTCAACCCGTTGGTAGCTAACCGGGCTATTTTTATCTTGGGTTTGCATTGGGCTGGTTCTTTCCTGATTTATTTTTTAGCCAACAATTCATGAGCCTGGGCCGCCGTCAAGGACTGTCCATACAGGGCAGTCCCCGGTTCTTGTTTACGAGAACCTTCACGCAAGCTACCTGTATCAACCGCCGTAAAGCCGATTTCATCAATCAAATTGGCGACAGTAGCCTTTGCTGCCGCATCATCCCCGGCTATAAACAAGGTTAAGCGACTCTCCGGTGAAGCGGTTGGCTGGCCTTGTTTGGCGAGGACTTCATAGTAAAGGGTATTGAAAGCCTTGACTACGCGGCTGCCACCAAGATGTTGGGCCACTAATTCGCTGGAAGATAAGTCAGCTAAGTCCATGTTGCCATCTCGGTGGGCGTAGTAGTTCATAGCATCAATCACGACCCTGCCCTTCAGCAAATCGGCAGGTAAGGCTTTATAATCTTTGAGAGGAATTGCCAATAGAATAACCTCACCAAAGCTGGCGGCCTCATCAACCGTAGCAGCTTTTACTTGTGGGCCAACATCTTGTACAAAAGAACCCAGCGAAGCTGGCCCTCTGGAATTGCTAAGGGCTACCTGATGTCTGGCTGTGGCAAAAAGACGTGCCATTTTCCGCCAATCATACCGGAGCCAATAATACCAATATTCATAACCACTATAACTCCTCTGTGCCTCCGCTTCGGGTACCCGCAAGGTGTGGCGGGCCGTGACAGTACCTACCAGGTTGAATAGTTACAAACATTCTACAATTCTTAGTTAGCCAGTGCAGTTATCACGGCTACCAAAATTATCACCTAAAACAATACTGTACAAATAAGCTGTAGGCGGCGCGTCCTCGCGCCCGCATCGGCAGTCTAGCAATATAGCGGGCGCGAGGACGCGCCGTCAACAATACACCTCCTTATTTTTTGTACAATATCGCGCTTAAAAAAGCTTATTGCTCGTAGCCCGCCGCCCCTTGCCGATTTCGCCCACCTTGTCCAAAATAGCCTCGGCAACCTGGGCTTTGGGCAGACGATGAAGCGGAGTCTGTTTGCCGTTCCGCTCAATCAAGGTTACTTCGTTGTCGGGTGCGCCGATGCTGCTGACGGCTTCGTTGGCGACAATCAAATCGAGCTTTTTGCTCACCAGTTTTTTGGCGGCGTTGGACAGCAGGTCATCGGTCTCGGCGGCAAACCCGACGCGCAGTAAATTTTCCAGGCCGGAGCGAGTGGTCAGACCTGCCAAAATATCAGGGTTGATTTCCAGTTCCAGGTGGAGGGCGTTGCCAGTTTTCTTGATTTTGTGGTCGCTGACCTGAGTGGGACGGTAATCCGCCACTGCCGCCGCCATAATCAAAACGTCCACCCCTTTTTCGTTCGCCTTCCCGTCCAGGGCCGTGTGTACCGCCTTTTCCATCTCCTGAGCCGTCCGCACCCCCACAAAATGCACCCCGTAGGGCGGCGCAAGCTGTACCGGGCCGGAAATAAGGGTCACATCTGCGCCGCGCCACAAAGCAGCCTGGGCCAACGCATAGCCCATCTGCCCGCTCGAACGATTGCCGATATAGCGCACCGGGTCAAGCGGCTCCTGCGTACCACCCGCTGTCACTACAACCCGTTGGCCCACCCAACTGCCTGCTTTGCGGCCTAACATTAGCTTGACCGCCGCCACGATACTGGCAGGTTCGGCTAGACGACCCAAACCCGTCGCGCCCGATGCCAGCACCCCATATTCAGCTTCAACCAATGTTGCCCCCCGCCCGACCAGGGTTTCCAAATTTTGCCGGGTAGCCGGGTGCGCGTACATATTGCTTTCCATCGCCGGAGCAAGCAGCAGCGGCGCGATACATGAAAGCAGCGTCAGGCCAATCACATCGTCAGCTAGACCATGAGCCAGTTTTGCCAATATATCGGCGGTGGCGGGGACAATCAGGGCTGCGTCGGCTCGATGCGCCAGCGTCACGTGACCTTGAAAATCTTCTGTCCAGGGTTCAAAGACATCGGTATGTACGGGCCGATGGGTCAACGCCTGGAAAGTTAGAGGCGTGACAAAGCGCGTGGCTGCCAGGGTCATCAAGACATCCACCTTTGCGCCTTCTTTGGTCAAATCGTGGGCCACCTGTACCGCTTTGTAGGCCGCGATGCCGCCCGCCACGCCTAGCAAGATATGTTTGTCTTTTAGCATAGTTGTCATTAAAAGCAATGAGCAATGAGTCGCGAGCAATGAGCTAAAACCACTTATAGCCCAAGGAGGCGGCAATCAAAACTGAGTTTTTGGTACAGCATTAACTTTTGTAGTGCGTGTCGAAAGTGATGGTCAAGTATAGCATACCTGGTGAACTGGGGTGCGAGGGTTGGGGGTGACGCGGACTTTTGCGCGTTAGTACCGATGGTTTCAACGTATCGTTCCAATAATTCGGGGCTTTTCTAAAATTTGATTAGCTGGTATAATGTTGCAATGCTAGACCAATTTGACCCTTCCCAAACTGAAACGGAACAAGACCGCCTATCGCGTGAACTAACCGACTCGCGCATTGACCACAAGCGACGACGCGACATCGGCGACCGCCTGAACAAAATCGGCGACCTCCGCCCCGGCGTGGTAGGAGACGAGAACGCTACCCCGGAGCTAGTCTGGTTGCCAGTAGCGCCGGGTGGTGAGCTTTTGATTAAGAATCAACGCTTCAATGTCGCCCCTTTCTATATCGCCAAATACCCGACTACTTATGCTCAATATGAGGCTTTTGTAAGAGCGCCGGATGGGTTTAACAATTTAGAGTGGTGGCACAGGATGCCGCAAGAGTACCAGCCACAAAAACTGACTGAACAAAACAATAAAGCCTGGAATAACCCGCGTGAGATGGTGTCGTGGTATCAGAGTGTGGCGTTTGCCTGTTGGTTGCATCACCGGCTCAATGGTCTGGAATTGCCCGCGCCGGGCGGGATCGGTTCTTCTCTGCAAGTAGGTCAGAACGCTCAGGTGCGTTTGCCCCTGGAATGGGAATGGCAATGGGCCGCGCAGGGAGGCGCCCAACAACGGGAATACCCCTGGGGTGATTGGAAAGAAGGTTATGCCAATACCAGGGAGGCGGGATTAGGCCAGACGATAGCAGTGGGAATGTATCCACATGGAGCCGCCGTGTGTGGCGCAGAAGATATGAGCGGTCTGGTATACGAATGGTGTCAGAACGAACATTCTAACCCGAAAATAATGATTGTGAATAATAGCATAAATAGGCGGGCGCTGCGGGGCGGGGCGTTCTTCCGCAGCACTCGCTACGTCGCCTGTGCTATGCGCGGCAACGACAATCCGTTTCTCGAAGGCAGCAGGGTCGGTTTTCGGTTGGTGGTTTCATTTCCTATCTAGTAAAGTTAAAGATTTTTCGCTATAATAGAGTGTATCGAAAGTAGGTTAAAAAACCGTTCGGCAACTGGATTTATCCGGTTTAGAGTCTATTAGCCGATGGTTTACCTGTACCCGGCACGGGTGAACCATCGGTGCATTTCCATCGGTGTCGTCAAATCACATTCAAACCGTTAGCACCGCAAAAATATGCACCGCACCCTAAATCGTCACGGGTGTGGCGCATATTTTTGCACCAGACCTTAATGCCTGGGGGTGGTGGAAGGCGTGGGGGTGGCCGGGTCTTCGAGGTCACTTGGGCTGCCAACGTAGCTCAAGTAATAAATCAAAGTCTGGTCGGGTTTAACTTGCTTGACGAGCGTATCAAAAGGGGCGGGACTTGAGGTTGTTTGCAAGACCTGGTAAGGGACGACACCACAGGAAACTACTTTATCACCTTTAGTAGCAATAATGGTGGCCTGCCCCTCCTGAGAGTTATCAGAGCCGAGCAAGCTATATCCTAAGCTGGTCAGCAGTTGCTTGTAATAGGCGATCACTTTGAGATAGTCGTCGTTGCTGGCAGACACACTGAGAGTGGAGTTTTTGAGTTGTTCAGGGGTAAAATTATTCCCAACTGCTTTTTTGATGGCAGTTTCATCATAAACCAATTTGGTCGCACCAGGATAGCTCAAGCTAATCTGGTTAGCTATCGGTGTCTTGGTCGCTACTGCCGCCGTTGCAACTGCCGCCGGTGGTGCCGAGGTGTCGGTGCGTGAATTGTCACCGGACTTTATCAGCAGCACTGCCACCATACCGATGATGATTGTTATAACCACACCCGCTGCTAATGCCAGGAAGCGGCGTGGTGCTGCTTGAGTAGCTATTTTTTGGCTCATTTTCTTAATCTCCTCTTTCTGATGAGTTGCCGCCAGGGTTTGAGCAGACTCCTCAACAATAACTTGGTCAGCTACAGGCCGCACCGAGTCATTGGAGGTGGATGTTATCCAGGTTGCCAGAGGTGGCAGCGTCGAAACTCGACTGGAGGTATTCAGCCGTATAGCTTCTCTGAGCGTGCGCCATTGCCGTAATTCCATCTCGCACTCGCTACAGTGCTTTAAGTGAATTTCAATTAGACTGTGCTGGCTACCAAGAAGCGTTTCGGCAGCGTAGAACGGCAGCAATTCTGAAACGTGTTTAGTCATTTAATTTACCCTCAAGTAATTTGCGTAAGGCAGTTTTGGCACGGTGCAGCCGACTCTTAACCGTGCCAGAGGCCACCTGCAATACTGCCGCAGTTTCAGCCGCCGATAAGTCGTGATAAAAAATTAATTCTAACGTTTCCCGCTGTTCGACGGGCAGTTTTTGTAAAGCTTGTCGTAGTGCCTGCTGCTCGTCCCTACGCTCTACTCCTGCTTCAAGCGTATCGTGGCCTTGCATTGTGTCAATAGCGTCGAGTGTAAGCGGGTGATATTTGTAATCACTCAAGCGTTTACGGGCGGTAATAGCCCGGTTGCGGGCGATAACCAACAACCAGGTATAGACTTTGCTATCACCTCTAAAGCTGACCGCCCCTTTCCACGCTGCCATCATCACATCTTGTAAAATTTCTTCTGCTAAGGAGCGATTTTGCAATTGTCCGATGAGATAAGCAAGAAGCGATGGACCATAGCGCAAATACAAAGTATGTAAGGCAGCGTGGTCGCCCGCCGCCATCGCCTTAACTAACACTATTTCATCATTATCAAAAGCTGTATCAGGCTGTTTTGTCAAAACGTGTTCTCGACCTTTACCCTATACCCATTACAATGAGAGTAATCACTACATATCTATCATATATATAGTCACCAAAACCAACCCAAAAGTTCCCAGATTCAAAAAGCTTATTGGTAATCTCGTGTGTTATAATCGGGGAAAATTTGGTGTGTAAGAAATAGAAAGCGAACTTTATGCTCAATCAAGCTGGTTTGGAAGAAGCTAAAATCAAAATACCGCCCCGCCGTCCCTTTCGCTGGTCGTTGCTAGTTTTGGCAGCTGTTGTAATCGCTATTATCTGGCGCAGCCAGAACGACTCGAAGGTAGCTGTCGAACCTTTTTTTGATGCCAGCAATTTGCAGCAAGCCGGACATTTTCTAGCTTCGGTCTGGCCGCCCGAACTAGACTCCGACTATTTATGGAAGGTGGCGGGGCTGGCTGTCGGCACACTTGAAATCGCCATCGCCGGGACTGCGCTGGGTCTGGTTTTGGCCTTCCCCCTAAGTTTGCTGGCGATGCGTTTGCGGGGCGAAGAAATGAGCCGGGTGGCGCAGGGAACGCCGCGCTGGTTGTTGCGATGGGTGGGCTACTATTTTTCGCGCACGCTGCTAAATATTGGCCGCGCCGTACCCGAACTGGTGTGGGCGTTGCTGGCGATTGTGTTCGTCGGGTTAGGGCCGTTCGCTGGTGTGGTGGCCCTGACCTTGCACACGACTGGCAGCCTGGGCAAAATCTACGCCGAAACTTTTGAAGCGGTTGACCAACGCTTAGTCGAAACTCTGCGTAATAGTGGCGCACGCGAGAGCCAGGTTTTGTTCCTGGGCCGTATTCCGCTCACCCTGCCCTCGCTAGTTAGTAGCACGCTTTTCCGATGGGAAGAAAATATGCGGGCGGCTACTATTTTGGGCTTTGTGGCGGCGGGTGGACTCGGCAACGAACTAATTTTGCAGATGAAGATTTATCAATATGATAAAGTAGCTACCGATGTGATTGCTCTGCTAATCCTCGTAACGCTGGTAGATATAAGCGGCCAATTTCTGCGCTCTCGTCTGCTTGATGTATCTGGTCAAAGTCGTCGTCGCTGGAGTCTGGCCTGGCTGACGGCCCGCCACCGCGCGATATAATAATATTATTGCCTGGAACGGGCCTGGGTCAAGAGCGCGTTGACTTTGGCGTAATCTAAAACAGCGTGGGCCTGTTGGTAAAGCTCGGCGGCGTGGGCCAGCATTCCGTAGGCGCGGGAACGCAACCCCACCTTTTTATCGCCCTGGTTGATGCGCTCCAATAAGCTTTTGCCATAATAAAAATAAGCTTGAGCCTGGAGCAGTGGTCGCTTGTCGCGTTTGGCTTGGCTGATAGCTGATTTGAAATCGTCTTGAGCCGTCTCCCACGCGCCTTGCTGCGCCCACAACCTACCGCGTAAAATTAGCAAAGCTACCCCAAGAGTTGGCGACTCGGTTTGGGCCTGGGTTAGCAACCGGCTGACCTGGCTAATCAAAGCCGTTACATCGTCTTCCAGCCCAAAAGTTAGTTGGGCCTCAATCAGCAAACTTTCCGCCTCTATAGAAGTCCCGCCTACCTCTATCTGGCTGATACCCTGGCGCAACTGGCTCAAAAGACGGATTAAACTCGGTGCCGTCAACTGATTGGTGGGGTGCAATTGAGTATAGAACCTCTGCCTTATTTATCCCCTAGCTTGAACAACTGAATGTTTTTGATTTGGACCGGGCGGGGCTTCAAATTGGAACGGCAGACAACAGTGCGGGTCGTGCTTAGATGGTAAAGGCTTGTAGGAAGCTGGGCGCAAAGCCATCACCGCGGGCGTGTATCACGAGCCGGAACTGGATTTCCCACGCTTCGGGGAGGCCAAGGGCTACTTGAAGGTTTTGGTCATCAAATTGGATTAATCAGCTGAAATTGGCCCAAAGACTTATTGACAACCAGAGCGTTCTTTGATATAGTAAATCCAGGTAAGCAAGTTGCGCCTGGATTTATGATTTATAGATATTATTTTACGACGGAGGTGCCTTCTGATGATATGCATGATTTTTACAAACAACGCTGGATTGAATAGTGCTGCTCAGGTCTTTTGCCATTAGGTAGCCGTAGTTTCCTTTGAAATTAACTACTGGCCTAACCTCGATTGTGAGAAGCAGCTAGATTTAGCTGGCCTTTCTTTCTATCCCCTGTTTTTGGGTCTCCGGCATAGAAAATGTGCCTACCCCAAACTCCAAGCATTTACGGCTTTTTGGCAAAAGGAGCAAAACCTACTGGCAGCATTATTTATGGCTGTGCAGGAGATTTGCGCCTTTTTGTTTGCCTTTTTTTGGTGCGATCTTCCAACTTTAGAACTATCTTTAGAACTATGAACTATAAGGAAAAATGATGAAAAAGATACCGCTCCGACACTATGGCGAGTTGCTGGTAACTTATCTAAGACCGCAGTGGGTAAAGGCGGCGTGGCTGTTGACGTTGCTTTTGGGTAGTATCGGATTGCAGCTTTTGAATCCGCAAATCGTGCGCCATTTTATTGACGTGGCGACGGGTACGGAAGCAAATGCGACCCATACGCTACTCCTGACGGCCTTGCTGTTCGTGGGCGTGGGTCTGGCCCAACAACTGGTATCAGCCTTCACCACCTATTTTAGCGCAGATGTAGGCTGGACTGCCACCAATATGCTACGAGCGGATTTGGCGAAACACGTGCTACGGCTAGATATGAGTTTTCACAATGGCACTGTTCCAGGTCAGTTAATTGAACGGATTGATGGCGATGTGACCTTACTTTCGACTTTCTTCGCGGAGTTTGTGATTAAAGTGTTGGGCAGCCTGATTTTGCTGGCTGGCGTGTTAGGGCTTTTATGGCTGGAAGATTGGCGGGTCAGTCTGGCGTTGATGGTTTTCGCGTTTGGGGCTTTGCTGCTCCTGAACCAAATACGCAACATCGCTATTCCAGCAATGAGCGACGAACGTCAGGCCAACGCCAATCTGTTTGGCTTTGTCGAAGAGCGGCTGGCCGGAATTGAGGATATTCGGGCCAATGGTGGCGGCACTTATTCGATGCGGCGTTTCTTCGAGGTCTCGCGGGATTTGTTGCAAAAAGCGTGGCGGGCCTCGGTAATGCGTACCCTGATTTGGATGATAACGATGTTTATGTTCACGCTGGGCGTAACAGTGGCCCTGACTGTCGGAGCGTTTTTGTTCACTCAACATTCGATTTCGCTCGGCACAGTTTATCTGTTTTTTCAGTACGGTATGCTGTTGCGTAGCCCGATTGAGCAGATTTCGCGCCAGCTACAGGAATTGCAAAAAGCGGCGGCGGGCATCGGGCGGGTTCAGCAGTTGCGTGAAGTGGAAAGCACTATTAAGGACGGCCAGGACGCAACCTTGCCCGGTGGGGCGTTGAGTGTGCAGTTTCGGGACGTATCGTTCGGCTACAACTCCGCAGAGATGATCTTTAAAAACATCAATTTCCGGCTGCAACCAAGGCAAGTTTTGGGGGTATTGGGACGTACTGGCAGTGGCAAAAGCACCCTCACCCGCTTGTTGTTCCGGCTGTATGACCCCACGACGGGCGAAGTTCGGTTGGGCGATGTGCTGACGCAGGAGGTGACCTTGAGCGATTTGCGTGGACGTATCGGGATGGTAACGCAGGAAGTCCAGCTTTTCCACGCGACGGTACGCGATAACCTGACCTTCTTTGATAATAGCATCGCGGACGAGCAAATTTTGGCGGTGTTGCAAGATTTGGGTTTGCAAAGCTGGTTCGCAGGGCTGGCAAATGGTTTGGATACCTGGCTGGAAGCAGGCGCAGGCGGGCTTTCGGCGGGCGAAGCCCAACTGCTGGCTTGTGGGCGAGTTTTTTTGAAAGACCCAGGTCTGGTAATTTTGGACGAACCTTCGTCACGGCTTGACCCCGCTACCGAAAGCTTGATCGAACGCGCGGTGGATAAACTGTTGCACCAACGCACGGGGTTGATTATCGCGCACCGACTGGCAACCGTCCAACGGGCCGATTTGATTATGGTGGTCGAAGCAGGGCGAATTGTGGAGTTTGGGCCACGTGAAGTTTTGGGGAATGATCCAGCCTCACATTTTTACCATTTGTTGCAAACAGCTAACAGCGATCAGCTAACAGCCGTCAGCTAACAGCTATCGGCTAACAGTAAGACATCTGCTCAATTTGTCAGATCGAGCGAAAGCCTATGGTGATGATTAACTGATAGCTGACGGCTACTAAAGGAGTTATTGAGTTGAAAACCGGGAAATTTATGTGGCGAATAATAACTTATCGGCCTGGAGTGTTCGCTCTTAGTTGCTTTTTGTGGGCTTTGTTTCATATCCTGCCGATTGGGGTTTCGCTGGCGATGGCGGCTTTCTTCGACGCGCTGGCCCGTGAAAGTCAGATGAGCCTGACGGTGTGGTTTTGGCTGGCTTTGCCCGTCGCTATCGAATTGAGCCGCATGGTTTGTTTTTTCTTTGGGGGTATAATTTGGATACGCTTTTACGTAGTGGGTGAAACTCTGCTACGCGCTAATATGTTAAGTTGGTTGCTACAAGGGCCGGGCGCACGGGCGGCGGTTTCATCGGGTGAAGCCGTCAGTCGCTTCCGGGAAGATGTAACCGAAATTGTGGAGTATCTAGATAATTGGGTGGATTTTAGCGGCGAGGTTATTTTTATCTTGCTGGCTTTAGTGGTAATGGCGAGTATCAACGCTTTTGTGACTGTCGCGGTATTTGTGCCATTGGTAATGGTGGTGCTAATCGTGCATCTAATGGGTCGTCGCATCAAAAAATACCGTCGGGCCAGCCGTGCCGCAACAGGCCACGTGACCGAATTTATCGCCGATATCTGTAACGGGGTGCAAGCGATTAAGGTAGCGGACGGCGAAGCTAAAATTATCGGTCACTTTGAAAAAATCAACCAAATCCGTCGCAAAGCCGCTCTCAAAGATAGTTTGCTGAACGAACTGTTGCGTTCGGTCAACGAAAATATGATAAATATTGGCACAGGCATCGTTTTGTTGATGGTTGCGTCGGCTATGCAGTCCAAAAGTTTTACCGTTGGTGACTTTGCCCTGTTCGTTTTCAACATCAACCAGATAACCAGCCGGATGTTTTTCCTGGGCAGCCTTTTGGCCCAACACAAGCGGGCGGCGGTTTCGATTGAACGGATGCAAAAACTGATGGAGGACGCGCCCGCCGGGAAGTTGGTGGAACACCAACCGATTTACGCCAAAGGGCCAATGCTCCAGGTGCCGCAGCTTGCCAAAACTCCTGCTCATTTGCTGGATAGGCTGGAAGTTCGGCATTTGACCTACCGCTATCCAGGGACGGAACGAGGGGTGGAAAACATCAGTTTGAACTTGCCACGCGGCGGGTTTGTGGTTATCACGGGGCGCATCGGGGCGGGCAAAACCACTTTTGTACGGGCTTTGTTGGGTTTGTTACCTCACGATAGCGGTGAAATCCTTTGGAACGGTACAGAGGTGGCCGACCCTTCGACTTTCCTGCTGCCGCCGCGTTGTGCTTATACGCCGCAAGTACCACGTTTGTTTAGCGATACGCTGCTGGACAATATTTTGATGGGCCAATCCGAGCAGTATGTCAGTGTAAGCGGGGCGGTCAGGCTGGCGGTAATGGAACGCGACGTGGCAACGCTAGAAAATGGTTTAGCGACCCTGGTTGGGCCACGTGGAGTTAAGCTTTCGGGTGGGCAGATGCAGCGCACAGCGGCGGCGCGAATGTTGGTGCGCGAACCAGAGCTGCTGGTTTTTGATGATTTGTCGAGTGCGTTGGACGTGGAAACCGAACAGACGTTGTGGCAACGTATTTTTGTAGGCCAGACCGCCACCTGTCTGGTGGTTTCGCACCGTCGGGCTGCCTTACGCCGCGCCGACCATATCATCGTGCTAAAGGACGGGCGGGTAGAGGCCGAAGGCACGCTAGACGAACTCTTGATAAATTGCGAAGAAATGCGTCATCTGTGGACAGGCGAATTGGTAACGAGCTAAAACAGTTTAGTTTTACCACGGCAACCAGTTGACGATGCGGAGAACATCGAGGAAATTGCAATGAATAATGAGCAGGAAATCGAACGCCTGCTAAAGTTGCTCAAAGCTAAAGAATGGCAAATACGATGTAAAGCTGTCAAAGCGTTAGGAGAAATTGGTGATAGCAGAGTTGTTGAACCAGTTATTCAGATGCTCAAAGATATAAGTTGGCACGTGCAACTTGGCACCATTTGGACATTGCTTGAGTTTCGAGATGTGCGGGCTATCAAACCTCTAGTAGAGATTGTTGAAAAGAAAGCAATAAATAAATCGGTGCGGGCAAGTGCCGTCGAAGTTTTGGGTAGGTTTAAAGACGATTCGGTTGTGGATTTACTATACCAGTTGGTTAAAGACAGAGCCGAAGATATTGATGTACGTCGGGGTGCAGCTGAAGGCATTTCTTATTACGATGAGCTACGAATAGATGATTTATTGCTTGCTCTTTTTATGGATAGAACGGAAAACGATGATTTGCGCTATGATGTGGCGGGGCTTTTAGGCGAACTAGAAATTAAACGTGGTTTCGAGTCGCTTGTGACTGCTTTGTTCGATGTCACTGAGTCTGCTGCAATCCACGAAAATGCTGCTTATGCTTTAGGTGTGATGCACGATTTACGGGCTACGCAGCCCCTAATTAATGCACTTAAAACCGAAGATGGCGGGGTACGTTATTGGGTTGTCAATGCGTTAGGGCATCTAGCCAATAAAGACGTTGTACCTAAGCTTATCGAAGTTTTATATAAAGACAAAAGTAGTGGGGTACGTGCAGGTGCGGCTCACGCTTTAGGCGATTTAGCAGACCCTGCTAGTATTGATGCGCTCATTAAGGCTCTCAAGGACAAAAATAGACAAGTACGTTGGTGGGCGATTGAAGCTTTAATTACAATTGGCGACATTCGGTCTATACCTGCTTTAATAGATAAGCTTGAGGATAAAGATGTAGGAATACGAAGTTGGACTGTCTTTGCTATCGGCAACCTCGGAGATGAGCAAGTTATACCTGATTTAGAAGCTGCCATAAAAAATAATACTACAGAAGATGAAACAAGCCAAAGGTTTAGGGAAGCAACTACCAAAGCCATTAAGGAAATCAAGGCGCGTCATCAAATTTTGTGATTTTCTCTGCGCCCTTTGCGGTAAAAAAGTTTTTGAAAGGATGTTGGATTTGATTGAACAGGACGAAACCGAACAGCCAGAGCAGCTACAGCAGGCGACGGTCTATCGTAAGAGCCAGGGCCATTATTGGGCCAATCTGGAGGGGAAGCTGTTGCGGTGCGCCATTTCTAACCGCTTGCGTAAACAACTACTCTACCCTACGGCTGACCCGTCTTCGCTGCATCATCGGGTGATAGCCGTGCGCGACATTCGGCTGGTTGACCCGGTGGCGGTGGGCGATATAGTGCAGGTAGTGGAAACGGGCGAGGGAACGGGCCTGATTACCCAGGTGCTGCCGCGCCGTAACAAGCTGGTACGCAAAGCCGCCGGGTCAAAGCCGCTCGAACAGGTGATTGCGGCCAATCTTGACCAGGTGGTGGCGGTGATTGCGGCGGCGCGGCCCGAACCTAAATGGGAATTGCTAGACCGTTATCTGGCGGCGGGGGAGTCGCTGGAACTGCCCGTGCTGATTTGCATTACCAAAATGGATTTGATAGAAGCCGAGACGTTGGCGGACGAAGTGGCAAATTATCGGCGGCTTGGTTACTCTGTGGTGCTGACCAGTACCGAGAATAGCGAAGGTATTGCCGAGTTCAAGGCCGGGTTACAAAATCAGGTTTCGGTGCTGATGGGCAAATCGGGTGTGGGTAAGACCAGCTTGTTGAACGCGGTGCAGCCGGGTCTGGGGCAGAAGGTAGGTGAAGTGAGCAAACAAAATAACAAGGGCAAACACACTACGACGGGTCTGGAGATGTTCGGCCTGGACGGAGGCGGCAGTATCGTAGATACGCCCGGTATGCGCGAGTTCGCTTTATGGGAAGTGGGCGAACGCGAACTGGCTTATACCTTTCGGGAAATGCGGCCTTACCTGGGCAATTGCAAATTGGGCGCGAGCTGTAGCCACAACCACGAACCGGGCTGTGCGGTTAAAGCGGCAGTCGAAGCCGGAGCAATTTCGGTACGTCGTCACCAAAGCTATGTGCGCCTATTGTTGGGCAAAGAGTAATTTTTCACCACGGAGACACAGAGGACACGGAGAAAGTTCAAGTTTTGTTTTACAAGATAAGCGAGATAACAAACCTTAGACGTACTTCCCTATATAACAACTTTTATCTCTCCGTGTCCTCCGTGTCTCTGTGGTGAACCTGGTTTTGAAGGAGTTTAGAAGATGAAAATTTATGAGTTGCCGCCAGATTTGTTCGAGCGGGCCGCGCCTTTGTTTGAACCGGCCTGGTTTGATGAGGCGTTTATTCAGGCAGTGTTTGAGGGTCGGCAGAAGGGTCGGATTTTTGTGGATAAACCAGAGCATCCAACGGCGGCTTTGATGACGCGCACTTTTGAATATTATGTGGCTGGGAACGCCTCGTCAGCCGCAATGCGTCAGTTTATCAAAGACGCTCCTACCGAAGCAGGAATATTTGAGGCGATGTACGGCTACTGTCCGCTTAATGTAACCTGGTCAAGGGCGTTGCTGGAGATTTATGCTGGCAGCCTATATGCGATTGGGCGGCGCGGCTTCAAGTGGTTTGGGCCTGCCAATGCTGCGGTAGCCAACTGGCGCACTTTGTTACCACCAGACGCGACAATAAAAATGATTGATGGCAAGCTGGCCGCACGCATTGACCGCGAATTAAACGAGCATATCGGCTTGATGTGGGAAGGATACGATAAATTCGAGGCGGACGGTTTCGGTTTCTGCATCATGTTTGGCGATACGCTTGCCAGCGTTTGTTATACCGAAACGGTCAGTGCAAGTCAGGCTAATATCGGGGTGGTGACAGCCCCACCCTATCGGCAACAAGGTTTGGCAACCGCCACCTGCGCCGCCTTCGTGGAATATTGTCCGCAACACTCCTTGATGCCCACCTGGGACTGCGACACTGAAAATCAGTCTTCGGCAAAGCTGGCCCTTAAACTTGGCTTCCAGGAGTTTGGCCCTTTCGAGCAGCTTAGTGCATCTGGCAGCCAGCCGATCCAGTATTCGCAAGGTTTGTGGTCACAAACTTTACATAACTCTTTTACGTTTTGGGAGAGGAAAGACAAGTAATTCTGAGCTTGAGGTATTAGCGAGTAGTGATAGGGGTAGATTGCCTGATAAAAGAAGGGTGGCGGAAGCGGCTTCTACTGCTATCGGCTACCTTAAATCCCCTCAACTTGATGGGCCGAAACCTGGGTGAGAATTTCTTTGGCGACCTGTTCGGGAGTCTTGTCTTCGGTATAAATAGTTTGCTTTGCCACTTGCCCAAAAGAACCGTTACGGGTAAAGCTTTCGTGCAAATCAAAGTAGTCTTTCATCGCCTCAAAGCTGCGCTGTTTGAGAATGCGTTTGGACTCGGTGGAGTCTGCTGAAGGCAGCAGTAACACCACATTGTTATAGGGGTCTAAGAAAGCCCGCACCCTTTCCAACAAAGCTGGGTCAACATATACCGAGTGACCAGCCCCAAAATCTATTATACTATCAGGGTAATCTGCCAGAATACGTTCTACCGAGTGAGCGTGATAGGGCTGTGAATACAAATACAACCCATGAAACCCGTCCTTCTTATAGATTTTCCCAGCAACTGCTTCATCATAGCCAATTTCCTTATAGTAACCCCACCGCAACATATCCAGTGATGCCTGGCTTCGATTGAGCCTTTTGGCTAGGAGCGTACCCAGGGTGCTTTTGCCTGTAAACATAGGGCCAATTAAGATAATGGGTTGCTGTTTGCTCAAATCCAAATGAGCAATAATCTCCTCAAAAGTTTGTTCAGGAGTTTTGTCAGCAGTGTAAAAGGTCTTTTTTGCCAAAACTTGATTGGAGAGGTGTTCCACGAATAAATCATTGATCTCATAATTCGCGTGGAAGCGAGAAGTTTCACGCTGGCGCAAAATTTGGGCCGAATCTTCTAATTGAGGCGAAGGTAGTAACAATATGACATTAACAAAAGGTTCGAGGGATTCTTTTAGCTGCACGAGCAGGTTGGCATCTTCAAAAGCCACATACTCACTTTCCAGGTCAAAAATCGCCTCGCCTGCTTGGGCCAAAAATCGCTGGACGATTTGAGCATAGAAAGTCACCATATAGTTATGATAGCCCTGTTCTCCCTGTTCGTTGTATATATCAGAGCTTTTGTTTTTGTCATAACCCAGTTCGGTATAGTCATCAAAATTGATTTGACTGGTAGAACATAGTGGCACCCCTGTTTGTTCGCTCAACAAGCGGGCAACGGTAGTTTTCCCAACCATAGACGGCCCAATCAAAACTATAGAAGGCATAAGTGTGGTTACTCCCCTATAAATATTGAGATTTATCAAACGCAGAGCATATTTTAACAGATTTTTATCTCTCCAGTTGACGTATTTAAGGTTGCCTTTCCACCTTCCAAATCAGAGTGACAAGCTCACCTTCTGATGTTATAATTACAGCCAGGTTTCTGCACTTTGGATAGTTACCTCAAAGTTGCGGTATGATGATATGATGCGGGAGCTTTCTCCCACAAAGGCGAGAGGAGAGTTTGTCTGTGTCCAAGATTTTCGGTTTGGTGCTATTGTTAGGTTTATCTTTGGTTGTAATTTTGTCTATCGGGTTGCTGGTCTTCGAATGGATAAACTCGTCTGGCGACACTACCGCCAAACCGATTGTTACACCCAAGCCGGTCAGCAGCGTGTGGTACTACCAGCCAGCCCTCAACTATAGTTTGGTTGATGCCCGGCTATAGTGGCAGTCAGCAATGAACTTTGGACTATGAATAAAAATCAGTTGCCCTTAATTTTTGGATTTGTATTTAGCCCAAAGCGCGTGGCTCGAAGCTAACTTTATGAATGTTGGAATCAACGGAATATTTTGGGGACAGGAACGCACTGGCAGCGGCCAGTATTTGCGCCATTTGTGGGACGCACTTCAACAACTCGACGCAGCCTCTATTGGGATTGGCGAGGACCAGTTTCGACTTTTGGGTTTTGACGCACCGGGTTTGGTGCAAGACAATTTAGACCCATCCGACCTGACCCTGGCCCATGTTCCTGGCTTAATCACTCGCGCTGGCAAAAATGGTACAAAAGTGTGGTGGGAGCAAGCAGGTTTGCCCGCTTTAGTGCAACAGGCCCACGCCACTAAACCTTTTGACGTGTTGCATTATCCTTATTTTGCTGCTCCGCTGCGCCGAATGGCCGCGCCCACCAAACTGGTTGTCACCGTTCACGATTTGATACCCATGGCTCTGCCCGAATATGCCTCTACTCTGGCCCTCAAGCTCTATTTTAGGCTGGCTGCGGCAGCCGTGCGTCGGGCCGATTTGATTCTGGCCGACTCGGAATTTTCCAAACAGGATATTTTGCGTCTGCTAAAAGTCCCCCCGGAACGGGTGCAGGTGGTATATCTGGCGGCGGACAGCCAAAAATATCGGCCCGAACCACTCCCAGCCCACGAACGGGCCGCTTTGTTACGTCGTTTGGGGCTATGGGGCGACGAACGCCTAATTTTTTATATTGGCGGCTTTGACAAACGCAAGAATGTCCCGTTCCTGTTGGAAGCTTTCCAGGGGGCTTTACCACGCTTGCGCGAAAGTGAAGCTGCCGACGGTGGTGGACGCTGGACATTAGCCCTGGCCGGGAAACCTCACACCGCCAACTCCCCAATGTACCCTGATTTACGCGCTCCGGCCCGCGCTATCAACGAGACCGACCCTAGCCGCGTGCGTTTCTTGGGGGCGGTAAGCGAAAGCGATAAAGCCCTACTTTATCGGGCCGCGCAGTTCTTCGTTTTCCCTAGCCGCTATGAAGGCTTTGGGCTTGACCCGTTGGAAGCGTTGGCGAGTGGCACACCCGTGATTTGCAGTGATGCCAGCTGTCTGCCGGAAGTAGTAGGTGACGCGGCCCTGCTTGCCAGCCCCGACAGCCTGGAAGCCTGGCGCGATGCAATTCTAGCAATGGCTTTGCACCCCGAACTGCGCCAGGATTATGCCCGCCGCGCTCCTATCCAGGCCGCCCACTTTAGCTGGCAAAAAACCGCCGAGCGCACCCTGGAGCTTTATAATATGCTGGAGTGTTTGGTGACACGTGGAAAGGCCCGCTAATCCGTGAAGATACTAATGCTGTCCAAATCATTGATGCGCGGCAGCTACCAACGCAAGCTTGAGGAAATGGCAAAGCTGCCCGGCGTAGAACAGTTGACCGTGATTGTGCCTCCCTTTTGGCGCGAGAAAAAAGTCGAAATTATCCAGCTTGAAAAAACTTTCGTGCGGGGCTACGATTTGATAGTCGAGCCGATGGCTTTCAACGGTTCGTACCATTTGCACTTTTACCCCGGGTTGGCAAAATGGGTCAAGCGGCTCAAACCAGATATTTTTCACGTTGATGAAGAGTCGTTCAATCTGGCAACGTTCCAGGGTATTCGACTAGCCCACCAACTCAATATTGCCTCGGTTTTCTATAACTACGCCAATATTTTTCGGGACTATCCACAGCCGTTTCGCTATTTTGAGAAGTATAATTTTAAGCACGGGCAAGGGGCGTTTGCTTGTAACCAGGAAGCCGCCGATATTTTGCGGCGCAAAGGTTTTGCTCACCCGCTGGACATCGTGCCGCAATTTGGAGTTGATCCAGACCTTTTTCAAAACGCCGAACTGCCTCCTGCTTTCGCCCAGCCCAATTTGTTTACCATCGGTTTCGCGGGCCGCTTAATCGAGGAAAAAGGTCTGGAGTCGCTGGTAGCCGCGGTTAGCCAGCTACGCGGCGAGTGGCGGCTGGTGCTAATCGGGGCTGGCCCACTCAAGGAACGCCTCCAGGCGCAAGCTGTCCAACTGGGTGTTGAAAGCAAAGTCGAATTCGTAGGGCCAATAACTAGCACACTTATCCCTGGGTATTTTAAGGCGTTGAACGTATTAGTGCTGCCAAGTCTGACACGGGCTAACTGGAAAGAACAATTTGGCCGGGTGCTGCCAGACGCGATGGCGGCGGGCGTACCTGTAGTGGGTAGCAATAGCGGCGAAATTCCTAATGTTATCGGCGATGCGGGTCTGATTTTCCCCGAAGGGAACGCGGCTGCTTTGGCTGAGTGTCTGCAAAAGCTGATGGATGACGCTGGCTTACGTCAAATCCTAATCGAGCGCGGTTACGAGCGTGTTCAAGAACACTTTACCCAAACCCAAATAGCTGCCCGTCATCTAGCTCTCTACCAAAAAGCTTTGATTTACAGCCACGAGCTTTGAGCAATGAGCCACGAGAGAAAAACCACTATGAAAAATATGAAAAAAAGCCGCCGATGGCTGCAAGAGCGCATCGGCAGTTAAGCTGTAGGAGTAGAAGGCGTGTAGCCTTGCCAGGGGGATGGGGACAAAAGACCCGACTTACTCACGCTATTGTGCGTAAGTCGCACAATTCAAACTTGTATATCAGGTTTCGTTGTTCGTTTCACAACTTTGCTTGACACTTTTAGTATAAGCCTGACTTGTTAAGATGTTTTTAACGCGACGTTAGCGAGTTGTTATTTGTGGGTTAAATTTGACGAGATTCAAATAGAGAAAATATGAGGCTGCCCATGACTACTTGCTCATTGACTTTTAAGCCCTCCAAAGCTATCATAACCTCACACTGTTAAATCAACCCGGAAAAGTATTAGAATTGGATTTGAGAAGAACCTGATATGTATAAAATACTCATTGTGGAAGATGAGCCAATTATCCAAGAGCTATTGCACACTACCCTGGCGAACGATACTCGCTATCAATTGTTAGAAGCCGCCGACGGTCAGGTTGGTTTAGATATAGCTCTGGCCCAAAAACCGGCTATTATCCTATTGGATGTGGATTTACCCACCCTAAATGGCCTTGAAGTTTGTCGGCAGGTTAAAAACCAGTTTGATGGTGAGATTAAAGTAATTATGATCACGGCTATGGGGCAGCGGGCGCAGGTGGAAGCGGGTTTTGCGGCTGGTGCAGATAGTTATTACGTCAAACCTTTTAGTCCTTTAAGTTTGCTACATAAGATAGATGAAATTTTAGGCGAACAAGAATTATGACGAATGAGGGGCGGCCCAATACTTTGCTTGTTTCCCAACTGATGATTTACGCCGAGGAACTTCGCACCCTTTATAAAGCCGCCCGCTATCAATCCTCTGAACTAGACGAAGCCTTGAAGCGTTTGGACGAGCTTGATGCTTCCAAAAGCAATTTCGTGCAGCTGGTTAGTCACGAACTTCGTACTCCCGTTGCCGTTATCGCCGGGTATGTAGAGATACTAGACGAGATGCTGACCGGACGGTTGGCAGACGTTGAAAGCGGTTTTTTGAAGACGATTTATCGGCAGACTCAACATCTAAGTGTGTTGGTGCAACAGCTAACCGAGTTTAGCCAGTTTGCTACAGATTTGCCCGCCCAGCTACCGTCTTCTGAAATGGAAAGCGAAGGCGACCTGGCCGCCATATTACGTTCCGAGCTAGAAGCGGTCACAGCCGCTGAAATCAAGCCTCTCAACTTTGAATTGCAAGCTCCCCAGACGTTACCTCTGGCTAATATCGAGCCAACACGCTTTCGGCTGATTGTGCGTTATCTTTTGAGCAATGCAGTCAAATTCAATATTGAAAACGGCTGGATCAAAATTGATTTGCAAACCCACTCCGAACCACGCCCCGCTCCAGATTTGGAAATAGACAACCAAACGCAGACTTTGGTTTTGGAAATAGGCAATTCGGGAGCGAGTATTCCGTCAGACCAGTTGGACGTGATTTTTGAGTCTTTTCGACAAGTCGAGGAGGTCACGCGCCGTCATCAAGGTGGCCTGGGTATCGGTCTAACTATAGTGGGCCGGGCGGTGGCTTCTTTGTCGGGCCAGGTAGAGGTACGTTCGGACACGGATGGCACTTTTTTCACCATCAAACTGCCTTATCGGGTGTGGGAAGACCCCCTCCAACTCAAGCAAAAGCTTCAACAAATGCAATCGCTGGTAGTGAGTTATGCTCAAGATTTGCGCCAGTTATATAATGCGGAGCGGGAAAAGCGCGAACAACTGGCTCAGATCAACTCACGGCTGAACGCGCTGGTGACGGCTTTATTGACTAACCCAACTTCCGAGCCGCAAGCAGCCTTTGAACCAACTGACCTGGCCTCAGTTTCCCGTGCTTATTTAAAGCGGGTGGCGGAGGCCAAAGGTTGGGAAGCATATCTGGACTACCCGAAGGTTGACACGGATGGGGTCGGGAGCGCGAGTTCGCCCACAGACCGCGCTTTAGCCGTCCTCATCTTTCGTTTTATGCAAGTTATTTTGAGTGACTTATGTATTTATACCCAAACTGTCAAAGTGCTGATAAAACTAGAGCAAGGCCCGCAGTTGAGTTTGAGCATCCAATATTGGGAAGGCTCTAACTCCTATTTACTAGCCGCTCCAGTAGCTACGCGAGAATTATTGAACGTGGCGGAACAGCGCGTACCCTACCTGAGCGTTTCTAAAAAGAATGAGCTTGACGTAAACGAGATGGCAGGTGATAATGAAACTGTTCCCACATATGAAGCCCGCCTGGAGGTGCTAAAGCAACAGGTAAAGCTTTTGGGTGGCTCGTTCTGGTTTGAGCCAAGCCAGGCTGATGGGGGCGCAACCATAATCATTAAAATTTAGGTCAAAGTTTATGCAACGAAGTTGGGTCATTTTCCGGCGCGAGTTCAAAGAGCTACGCAAAAATCGCACGATCTTCCAGACGATGGCAATAATGCCGATTTTACTGGTGCTTTTGCCGATGGGTGTAATCATCTTTTTCAACGTGATGCTGCAAGGCGTTTATACGTCGGGTTCGATTGGCACCGCCGAAAGCTCTGAATGTCTAAACGTGGCGGCGGTAGGTGGCTGTACCCAGGAAGATATTTTGGCCTCGCTGCTAAAAATCTGTTTTAGCTTTTTCCTGCCCATACCTGCCGTTTTGCCGATGATGATTGCCGCTTCCAGCGTGGTTATCGAAAAGGAGCGGCGCAGTCTTGAGCCGCTTTTGGTTACTCCGGTCAAAACGCTGGATTTGTTGGTGGGCAAAGGCTTGTCGGCTCTGCTGCCTGCCGTTTTAATAACCTGGCTGGCGTTCGGGTTATTGTTAATTATA
The DNA here is from genome assembly GCA_038207455.1 of Chloroflexia bacterium. Lineage (GTDB taxonomy): Bacteria > Chloroflexota > Chloroflexia > Chloroheliales > Chloroheliaceae > JBBQZT01. The sequence goes on along the minus strand of JBBQZT010000008.1, from coordinate 55,779 downwards.
GTGCGCGGTGTGCTAAAACCCGCTGCTTTTGACCAGTTGGAATTACCTTTATGGCTGAGTTTGATTCTGCTCTGGACACCTCTGATGGCCGGAATTTCGACCCTGGTGGGTGTGGCGATTAGTTCCAGGGTACGCGATGCACGGGCTGCCCAACAGTTGGGCAGTTTGGTGGTATTGCCCGAAGTGCTGTTGGTGCTGGCTATCGGGGTCAAGCTGATAGAGATAACTCCGCTTTTATTAGCAGGTGGGGTGATAATAGGTATCGCGCTCAACGCTGGGCTAATGTGGCTGGCTTTACGGATTTTCCAACGCGAGACGATTTTGACGCGCTGGCGATAATAAAAATTATGCTGAAATTTGGTTCGACTAAAGATATTGATGTGTGGCCGATATTTTTCCCTTTCCAGGCGGGCTGGGCTTTTTTGCCGTCCGGGGTGGAACTGGTGGCGGGTTCGGCTTACGAAAACCAACAACGTTTGCTGGCTGGAGAAATTGACGTAGCTATGATTACGCCGCTTGTCTATGCCCAAAACCAGGCAGCTTTATATTTGTTGCCCACTCCAGTGCGGGCCAGCGAGTTGTCCAGCGATGCCATTACGATTATTTCCAAAAAGAGGCCCGACCAGTTTGAGAAGCCTATCGTGGCAGGTGGGCCGTCCAGCCAGATGGGGCAGGTCTTGCTTAAACTGGTGGGCAGTCGCTATTTCGGTTTTGAGCCTGAATTTAAGGCAGTCGAAAGCGAAGCGGTGGCTTTGGAAAGCCTAAATAATGGCAGCGATATATGTATTTTGAGTGGCGAAGCAGGTCTAAAAGCGTCGCGGGCGGCCCTGGCGCGGGGCTACTTTGCCGAGGATTTGACAAAGGCGTGGTGGATTTTGACCGGGGTGCCGTTGCCCGTAGGTTTGTTTGGGTTGCGCCGCCAATGGGTGGAAACGCACCAAAGCGAGGCCGAAAGTCTAATCCGCAAGCTAATCCAAAGTTTGCGAACTGCTTTGCAACATAGTCGCGAACAACAAGATACCTTGTGCCAGCAAGCGGCAAAACAAAGCGGTTTGGAGATTGCCACTCTGGAAACACATTTTCGCCAGCAGCGTTACGAGTTGCGTGAGGTGCAGCTACGTGGCCTATTCGAGTTTTATCGCCGGGCCGCCGACGTTGGTCTGTCGCCATTGGTCAAAGATTTAACTTTGTTCCCCGAACCTAGCGATAGCCCCAAAGTTACAGCTACCCCAGCCCTCAAAGCTTTGACCCCACCTGAAACTTTGCCTTCGCCTAATCAAAATCCTAAAAACCGCCACGCTCCACGCGAACAGGCTCAAGCTCAAGGTTTGCGAGTCATCAAGGGTGGCAAAGCCGATAAATCTGCACCAGTCCCGCCCGACCTCGTTCCCAAACAGCCTTCCAAACCCAAAGAGGTTACAGATGAAGAATAAAAGACAAATCCCCGCGAAAATCCTATAACCCTGGACACATTTTTCAGCCGCCATCACTCCTTGCCGTACTGCTAACTGACCACTGACTCCGGCAGTTCGTCGCGGGTCTGCGGGTTCAGCCAGTAGCGGCGCAGCATTGGAAAAAGGCGATTGACTTTGACTTCGTACTGCTCGTGCGGCGAATTGACCTCCATGTGGTAACTTTGGACAGGTAGCCAGCCGTGAAAACCGCCTGAACGTTGGGCGGTACGCGCGTGTTTGCGGGATTGGGCCTGAAAACTGTCCGAAGTGGGTTTCAATTTATATTCAATCAAACTCATACCCTGGCGGTTTTGCAGGCTCAAAGTGGCAATGTCTTCCCAGGGAATATTGAACGCCTTGAACAAAGCTGGCTCGATGTAAATACCCTGCTTGTTGAGGGTCATTTGGGCTTGCAAGTCGAACAGCCCTACGCCCACCAGCATCAGCCCAAAAACCAGCACTGTCACCCCTAACATTAAGGCGGTCAGCCAATCGAAGCCAAAAGGTGAGGTCAGCATCACCCCAAGCTCATAAATCAAAGTTACTACCACCACCGCGAAAAACAATAGCAATCCAATTGCCGCCAGAGGTAAGGGTTTCTTACGCAATCTCATAACCATTACTCCACATTCTATACTTGAGTACAGTATAATCTTCCAGGCAAGCGCGGTCAATTTGTGCTATATTTAGCTTGACTTTTGGATAGGCAATGAAGGTAACTGGAAGTCAAAACTATGCAACAAATTAACCTTGAAAACAGCGTGCCGTTGGGCTACGGTGTTTTAGATATGCAGGTAGGGGACTGGCTAACCTCCAACGACGTAGCGGGCTTTACCAATGTCCGTTGTCCCTACCAGGATAACAAATTCCACGTGCGCGAACTGCTGGCGATTTTGGGCAAACGCTTTGCCAACGCCGAGGCCGAGGCTATCTGGCAGGAGATTGAGAACTATCGCCAGGCCATCGCTGCCACCTTTGGGCCGCCTACCGCCCCGCGCGAACTGCTGGACTTCGCCCAGGCTGCCCATAGCTGGTACGCCGCTTACGGCCCGCAGTTCGAGAAAAATTGGTATTTGCAAGCCACTAGCTTTGACCTGACTTTTGCCCGCTCTCAGGGGCGCGAGAATATCAAGGGACGCTGGATACACTGGATACACCCGGATTTCGCCTTTTTTGTCCAGGCTGGTTTCTCGCCCTGGACGCTGCTGGCGGCTATCCACACCTCTCAATTTGGGGGCTGGCTCAAGACGCTGGATTTGTTACGATTTAATAACCGCGAACGGGTACGGCTGTTTTGGGTGCGGCTGACTGCCTACTTAATGGGGTTTGACCTCAACGTGGCCCAGGTCAGAGGAGCAGTAGCAGAGGTGGCGGCGCACACGGTTCGTCTCCAGGAGCAGTATAAGCGTCCGGTTGGTACGCCCGAAGCGGCCTTGAACTATTTTCGGCGTTTGGAACTAGGCGGCTTAGGCCCGGAAGTGATTGACTTTTAATGTAACAGGAGTTTTGAGACCGATGATTGTAATGAAATTTGGCGGTACTTCGGTGGGCAGTCCCGAACGTTATCAACACGTGGCTCGGTTGGTAGGTAGTTTCAAGGAGCTTCAGCCCGTCGTAGTCGTTTCGGCGATGGCAAAAACCACCGATTGGCTGCTCACTACCGCCCGCGCCCTGCTCAATTCCACCTTTGCCGATTGTTCGATGGCCGAAAGCGCGATAGCCGAATTTCGCGCCCGGTATCAAAAGGTAGTGGCGGAAACTTTTACCAACCCGCAAATCCGGGACGAGGTAGGCGCGACTGTCGAAAAACACATCCAGCAATTGTTACGCTTGTTTACGGGCATCGAGCTTTTGGGTGAATTGTCGCTCCGGTCTCTGGACGCGACAGCCGCCTTTGGCGAGAAAATCTCCAGCCACCTACTGGCCGGAGCGTTGCGCGAAGCCGGATTTGCAGCCCAGGCGGTCAGTGCCGAGGAACTGATTTTGACCGACAACGCTTTCACCCACGCCCGCCCCAATATGGCCGTGACCGAGACCCGTACCCGCGCTCATTTGTTACCCTTAATTGAGCAAGGCATTATTCCTGTCGTGACGGGCTTTATTGGGGCGACGGAGGCAGGTATTACCACTACTATTGGGCGTGATGGTAGTGATTACAGTGCCAGCATCATCGGGGCTTCCCTCAATAGTGACGAAATTTGGATTTGGAAAGAAGTTGATGGCGTAATGACTGCCGACCCACGGATGGTGGTCGGGGCGCGTTCACTGCGTCGCCTGAGTTACGCCGAAGCGGGTGAGTTGACCTATTTTGGGGCCAAAGTGGTACACCCCCGCGCGGTCAAGCCAGCTATCGAGAAGGGTATCCCGCTGTATATCAAAAATACTTTTAACCCGGATTTCCCAGGCACGCTCATTCATCGCCCCCTGGAAGAAACCGATGGCGTGGTCAAAGCGGTCACGTCGGCTAAAAATCTGGCTTTGATTACCGTTTCCGGTAGCGATGTGTTGACGGTATCACGAGTAGCGGTGCGTTCTTTTGCAGTCGTGGCCCACCAGGAGTCCGACGTTTTTATGATTTCGCACGCCAGTAGTGGTCAGGATTTATGTTTTGTAATAGACCTCAATTCGATGCCCGAAGTAGTCAGCAGCTTGCGGCAGGAGTTTGGGCGTGAAATCGAGCGCGGTGAAATTGACGACATTGTGGCCGATACCGAGGTAGTCATTATCGCCGTCGTGGGGGCCGGAATGCGGGGCAGGCCGGGGGTATCGGGCCGCGTTTTCAGCACACTGGGGCGTAAAGGTATCAACATCATCGCTATTGCCCAGGGTTCGAGCGAGATAAACGTCAGCCTGGTAGTCAGCAAGCAGGACGAAAGCGCGGCGGTACAGGCTCTGCACGAGGAATTTATCTCGCTCAACGGCATCAGTAAAAATATGCGCTATCTGCGCTAACTTTATCTATTGATAAACCGAGCTAGGTTCGACAAAACGCCCGTCCTGCATCTCGAAACGGCGGTCAGACCAGTTGGCTACCTTCGGGTCGTGCGTTACCATAATTACAGTCAGGCCCATATCGTCGCGTAGTTTTTTGATCAAGATCAGGATTTCCTCGCCCCGCGCACTGTCCAGGTTGCCCGTTGGTTCGTCGCCCAACAGTAGGGCGGGCTGGTTTGCCAGAGCGCGAGCAATCGCCACCCGTTGTTGTTCGCCGCCGCTCAACTCTTTGGGTTTGTGGTTGAGACGATGTCCCAAGCCCACCAGGGTCAAAAGCTCTTTGGCGCGTTTTTCGGGCTGGAAGCGGCTGCGGTTGTCGAACTGGACGGGCAGAGCCACGTTCTCCAGAGCCGATAAGGTCGGCACAAGATTGAAAAATTGGAAAATAAAGCCAATGGTGCGATTGCGTACATCAGCCAGCTTATCTTCGTTGAGGTGGCCGATTTCCTGCCCCGCCAAAATCACTTCCCCAGACGTAGGCGTATCCAAACCGCCAATCAAACCGAGGAGCGTGGTTTTACCGCTACCGCTCGGCCCGACGATTGCCACAATTTCGCCCGCGAATACGTCCATATCTACGCCCTTTAAGATGCTTATTTTCTCGCGGCCCATCGGCAACTCTTTGGTCAGGTTACGCACCTGCAAAATAGGCGTGCGTCCATTGGCATATTGCATCTGATTTGCTTCAGACATTCGATAAAATCCTCTCTAAAGATGTCAACTACTCGTACCTTAAAACTACCAGGGGCTTTTCCCGTACCGCGCTCCACGCGCTGGCTATCGTAGCCACTACCGCCAGACCGATGCTCATCAGTACCAGCAAGCCCGCGACGAGGGGCGACCAGTTGATAGTCACGCCGCCGTTACGACCTCCGGTGCTGCTGCCCACCGCTCCCGATACCAGCAAAATGAGCAAGGCCAGGCCGACACCCAACAAGCCGCCCAAAAATCCGGTCAGGCTGCTTTCCCACAAAATCATCGTCATAATCCGGCGTTGTTTAGCCCCAATCGCTTTCAGCACCCCAATCTCGGTGCGGCGTTCCAGCATCGCCAACGCCACGTTATTGGCAATCAGTACCGCCCCACTAAACAAACTCAACAAGCTCAACATGGTGGGGAAAGCCAGGAACTGGTCAAGCAGACGGCTAAACTCGTCAATAAAATCGCTGATATTAAGAATAAACAGGGTGGGTTGGGTGGTTTGTAACTGGTTGAGAGCTTGGGTGAGTTGCGTGCGGTCTATTAATAGATAGACAAAAGTTTGCTGCGAACCCAACGCCGCCGTCGCCTGGAAAGGCACAATAAAAGGCGACTCCAGGCTGATAGTCTGGTTGCCATTGTCCAGGATACCTACTATTTCAAAGGTATCGGACTTATCGTTGGCTGCCGCCGTACCCGAAGGTACGCCCCGTCCGAAAGTAGCAGCAGTATGTACACTAAGTTTATCGCCCACTTTGAGGTTGTAGCTGGTAGCTTGCTTCAAATTGACTACCATTACCTTTTTGTCGGCATCGCCCGGCTCCAGATTACGCCCGTTTATCACCTTTTGCTTGCCGCTTGCACCTGCCACTTGTCCGTTGATAAAATCGCGTCCGCTCAACTGGATGTCGGATGATAAGTCCACCCTCGACTGCGCTCCACCCGAATTTTGCAGCTTGCTGTAGTAAGCCTGCCAGTCTTGCCCATTGATTTGCTGGATTTCCACCCCCTGCCGATTGCCCACAAAGCCGTTTTGGTAGCCAGGTAGTTGGGCCAGGCTGGATTGCAGTTTGGTGCGGTCTGTCGGAACGAGATTGAGGGCCACTACATTGTAGCCTAAGTTTACGTCGAAAACTTCTTTGAAGGTTTCTTTGATGCCTTCGGCCAGAATAACTACGAAACTGACGCAGAAAATCCCGACCACAATCACGGCCACCGTCGTAGCGGTACGTCCCCGGTGGCGGCTGAAACTTCGCATCGCCATCTTAAAGCTTGGGCCGAGCGGGGCGGGCAGCAATCCCACCAGCCACACTAGCACCCACAAGAGGCCAATCAGTATCAGGCTGGCGATGAGTGTACCAAAACTGATAGCCAGACCGAGGAGGACGTTGTTGGTAATTAGTCCGGCAGTCAGACCCAACGCCGTCGTCATTAGCAGCACGATTAAGACCGAGGCAATCCCTCCTACCCCTGGCAACGCTCCGCTTTGAAGACGCAATACTACACCAGGCCGCACCTTCCCCGCCGCATAGCTAGGCAAAAAGCCAAAGACCATTGCCGTCACTACTCCCACAATCAGCCCCGTTAAGATAGGTAAGGGATACAGACTCCAGACGAGTGGGCGCAAGAAGATACCTTCTGCTACCCGATTGAAGACTAAACTCAACATCTCGCCCAAAATTATACCCACCACGCTGCCGATAACGCCGATACAGCCAGCCTCTATGGTAAAAATCAGGACGGTTTGCCATTTCTTGAGGCCCAACGCCTTGACCGTCGCAATCTCCGTCGTGCGCCGCCCGATTACTACCAGCATAGTATTAACTACACCGATGCCCCCAATCAGAAGAGACAGCAAACCCACATAGGTCAAAAGCGGTTTAACCTGATCCAGTGCCTCTTGAAGTTGAGCCTGGACTTCGGTAGCTGTCTCAACATTATAATAGTTAAAATAGGCTATCCTGGTACTGCCTTGAGGCAAACTAATGGTAGTCTGGCCTTCTCCGGCTTGCTGAATGACGTTTTTAAGTTTGTCCGCCTGTTCATTGGTGGCGGTTTTGACAAAAACTTTAGTAGATGCGGCCTCGGTCTGGCTCAAAAACTGTGCGCCAGTTTGCTGGCTGATAAAACCTGTCCCCAAGAAGCTAAACTGCACTCCTGGCACGTCCACATCGGTTTCGCCCACGATTTTAAGATTAACGCTTTTGCCCGTCTGTCCACTGGCAACGGTCAATTCCTGGCCTAGTTGGTAGTGCTGCTTATCCCACAGGGTTTTGCCAATAATTACGCCGTTGGGGTTATTTTTGAGAAGTTGCTGGAAGTCACCGTTAGCTGGCTGGAAGATTTTGAACTGGCCGTAGAGTGGATATTTGGCCGGGTCAACCATGTAGAAATCGGGAGAACCCAGGAAAAATCCCTTGACGCGCACGTTACTAAGATAGTCAAAACTTGTCCAATCCTGAATCTGCCCCTGACTTTTTAGCTGGTCAAAGTAAGCCAGGCGGTCAGCACTAAAGCCTCTGGTGTTCATATTGGTGTCATTGATGTCGGCATTGCCATTTTTGGTTACGATTAAATCGCCTGCGGCCCGCCCTTTCGCGTCACCAATCAAGGTATCGTTGATGCTTTGTTCCAAGACCTGGATAGCTACCAGAGCCGCCACCCCCACCGCCACGCATAATATGGCGAAAAAAGAGCGCGACTTACCCCGTAATACCGAACGCCACGCATACTTGAAGTAGAAACCCAATCGCTTCAACTCTTTGCCTTTCCCAATAACCTCTTACCATACAAATTATAGCCCTTTTCATCACCACTTGTAAGACAAACGGCGGCCACGCTTTGTTTCGGCAATTTCGTCCCTAAAAGCTTGACGGGTGGCTCTAAGCCTGTTATTCTAACTTTAGACGCATGAAGCGAAATAACAGCCAAAACAAGGAGGAAAAGAGATGTCACAAAGGCAAGACCCCCAGGTTGAGGAAGTGATTGAAGGTCAGAGCCGCCGGACGGCTAGGCCGAATATTCTGGATTGGTGTACGCTGGCTGTCGAAGATATGGCCGTGTCTGTCGAACGCCTCAATCGTGACCTGGACGGCAATCCTACCAATAATGTAATCTGGCGTGATGTGTTGGATATTTTTAGTTTGCGCCGTTGGGCCTTCGTTTTCCCAGGGGGCGGTGCAGCCAGAGGTGGGCGGATTCGCCGTGTGCGGATTAGACCAGCTACCCCTACCCCTGGCTCTGCGCCTGCCCCTATGCGCCCCACCCGTCGGGCCGTGCTACGACAGGCGGTAAGAGCGCAAGCAGCCCAGGCCGCCCCGCCCCAGTCCCAAGTCCCGCCGCCACCCCCATCCCCTGCGCCACGGATGACAACACCGCCGCCATCTTCTGTACAAGCCAGACCCATGCCTCCGCCACCGCCATCCTCGTCGCCGTCGGCTCAATCCGCTCCGTCCCTGAATACAGGTGAGAAGATAGTAATCGAGTCGGGAGATTTTAAGAGTGATAAAAAGCCCGGCTGGTTCAGGCGCAACAAGTGATTGAAATTACCGGAACAAATCCAAGCCCGCCCAAAATCCGGGTGCTGTTGGCCGATGACCACGCTGTTTTACGGGCGGGGCTTAAAGCTTTGTTAAGTGCCGAACCGGACATTGAGGTAATCGGTGAGGCGGGTGACGGCTTGATGGCGGTGGCTCTGACCCAAAAGCTCCAGCCGGACGTGTTGGTGCTGGATTTAACGATGCCCCAGATGGGAGGGCTGGAAGCGATGAGCCGTTTGCGCGAACTAGGTGTGGCTACCCATATCTTGATTCTGACAATGCACGACGAGGAACGCTATCTTTTCAAAGTGTTGCAACAGGGTGGTTCGGGCTACGTCCTCAAAAGCTCGGCGGATACCGATTTGCTGGAGGCGATTCGGGCGGTCAACCGCGACGAGGTGTTTTTGTACCCGTCGGCGGCGCGTTTGATTAGCGGCTTCCTGACCGAAAAAGCCAGAGATATGGACGGTGACGGCAAACGGCGGATGGAGTTGAGCGAACGCGAGGCCGAGGTCTTGAAACTGACGGCGGAAGGCTTTACCAGTGCCGAAATCAGCGAAAAGCTTTCGATTAGCCCCAAAACGGTGGATACCTACCGCAGCCGGGTGATGGAAAAGCTCGGTCTGGCCCATCGTTCGGAACTGGTACGTTACGCCCTCAAGCACGGCCTCTTGCAGTAATTATTCACCGCCGAGAACGCAGAGGGCGCGGAGACAGGAACAAAGTTTTTGTGGGACATTGCTCTGTCAATGGACTTCGCGAATTGTCTATTGGCGGCAACCACACCCAGGGGTACCCGCGCAATCTCCGACAAAATACCCTTGTCCTTTTTGCCTTCCTCTGTTCCCCTCTCCGTGACCTCTGCGTTCTCGGCAGTGAATAATTATACGGCTGCCGCAGCTGCGGCGGATTCGTCTGCTCCTTCGCGGCTGGCTGCGCCGTGTCGCATATGGGCGGGCGAACTGGTAAACAGGGCCGGAATGATGCCGAACAGCGCAATCATAGCCGAGGCAAACCAGACCGTAGTAAACGAGTCAACCGAGGCTTTCTTGAACTCCCCGCTAATCTGCTGGCCGATGGGCGTGTTGCCGTATTGGGCAGCATTACTGCTGGCCCCACCGCGCCCCGTAGAAGGCTGGTTGGCCGACTGTTGCAAACCCGTAATAATCTGGTTTTTGGTTGCGTCTGGCAAAACAGTGGAGGCTTTTACGTCGTTGATGGCGGCGGCGCGGGCATCCCCCAGCTTGCTGCTAATCTGGCCGCTAAAAAGGCTGATTAAAAGGGCCACCCCAATCACGAAACCAAACTGCCGGAAGGTGTTGAACGCGCCACTGGCAACTCCCAGCTTGGGACGCGGTACTTCGGACAGAGCCATATTAGGCAGACTGTTGAAGCACAAGGCCATCCCGATACCAATTATGACACCGCGCCAGGCCGTGTCCAGATAGCCAGAGTTTACGTCCAACGTGTAGAACGACAGGAAACCGATACCGATAATTGCCATCCCCGCGATAGTCAGGTACTTGGCACTGACCCGGTTTCCCACGCGGCTGGCAAGGGCCGACACCACAAACGAAGCTAACGGCAAAGGGATGAGGGCGTAAGCAGCGTCCAATTCTTTGTAGCCTTGTGCGTTGATAAAGTACAAAATTAGCATCAAGAACGCGCCTTGCAATGACACGCTAAACATAAACATCACGATATTGGCGGCACTAAAGCTGCGGATTTTGAACAAGCTGAAATCCAAAATAGGTTGCTGCTGGCGAAACTCGACAAAGGCGAACAAACCCAACGCCACCACCGCGCCCACAAACAGCCCGATGATACGCCAGTCCCATTTCCAATCGTTGCCTTCGATTAGAGCCAACGACAGACAAACCATTCCGGCAGACAGGGTTAGCAGCCCCACCAGGTCTAGTTTGCGGGTAGCGTTGGCATCACGCATTTCTGGTACGTTGCGGGCAATCAGGAACAAGCCAATGATACAGAATGGCAAGTTGACATAAAAAATCCAACGCCATTCCAGGTTGCCCACCCCGACGTTGAGCAGGAAGCCGCCCAATACCGGCCCAACTGCGGCAGCCAGTCCCGCCAACGCGCCCCAAATACCGATAGCCGCGCCCCGTTTTTGAGGCGGAAACACGCCCGTGATAATCGCCAGACTGACCGAGTTTAGCGCGGCTGCGCCGATGCCCTGGATTACCCGGAAGGCAATCAGAAATTGAACGGACGGGGCAATGGCGCACAAAAGTGAGCCGATACTAAAGACTACCATACCCAGCATAAAGATACGTTTGCGTCCGAACTGGTCGGCGAAACGGCCCATTGTCACCAGCAGGGCGGCAAAGGCGATGCTATAAGCGTTGATGACCCAGGTAACGGTAGTCAGGTCGGTTTTGAGGTCGTTCTGGATATTGGTCAGGGCGATGTTAGTGATAGTCGCGTCCAGTAGTGACATAAAAAAGCCGAAGACGATGGACAGCAGCACCAGCCAAGGATTGACTGTTTTGCCGTTGGGCAAGGTCAGCACGGGTTGCGGGCCACCCCAACCGCCACCAGTCGGAGCGGTAGCTTTTGCGCCATTACTATTGCTATTCCAGCCCCCGGCTGTGGTGTTGGTCTCAGTTGGTTTCTTAACCTGGGCCATCAAAATTCTCCTTTTAAGTTTAAGCTTTTTTCTAATCCCGGTTATTATAAGCCTTGTGCGGACTTGGCAAAATACCCACAAGGTCAGGTTTCCCTGTACTTTATGCCAGTTTTTAGTTTTTGGAAAACTCTGGCAAGGTCGCGGACTGGCCCGACGTTGCTGTAGCTTGCTGACGTAGCCCAACCGCCCAATCCATTTCTAGCTGCCATTGTTGCCGCAGATGCTGTTGCGCGTTGGTGATAGCAGCAATTAAGATTGATTCTAAACCGTAATCAAGGCCGTTCCGCAGCATATCTTCTTGCTCGGCCCGCTGATGTAGCACGTGAGCCTGACAATAGTTGATGTAATGGTCAATCAGATACAGCCGTTCTTCGAGTTGGAGCAAATCGAAAGAGAAAACTTTTTGCAAAAACAGCCTGGAATACTCGCCAGGGTTGGAGTTAGTATCCATCATCAATTCATGCTGCCGTTGCCGCCCCTTGTGGGTAATGATGTATTGGCGTGCGTGACGGTCTCCGTGTTGCTCGTGGGCAGCTTCGCTCTGCGTTTCAATATAACCTTCGCGTTCCAATTTCGCCAGCAAAGGGTAGAAACGGCCATTACTGATTTTGGCATAAGGGCCAATAATATCGTTGATAATCTTGGCAATCAAATAGCCGTGTGATGGCCTTCGTACTAAATGTGAAAGAATAATAAGCTCGTACAAATCAGACCCTTCTTTTTAGGACTTTCGCTTGTCACCCTGAACGGAGTGAAGGGTCTATTAAAATGTGTCAAAGAACAGGTTCCTCACTTCGCAGCAACCAGTTGATGCCTCCGTTCAGAATGACAATGCCTCTTTATGATATGTCTCTGTGACCTATAATAAAACAACTGCAAGCGTTTGTCAATACCCTTTTTGATATTCTCTTTGGCCCAAAACTATGCGTTTTATACTTGATTGCACCACGGAGGCACGGAGTTCACGGAGAGGGAACGGAAGGTGGCAAAGCAGGAACACACGGTTGCAGAGGGTTGGTTTCATCCTGGCACAAAACGTGATCACTTGCATTAACTACTTTTTGCTCTTTCTCCGTGAACTCCGTGCCTCCGTAGTGTATTTTGGGGAGAACGCATAAACTTTGGTCTTCGGTTCGCCCGAATTGACAAACCAGCTAGAATCAGCTATTGTTAGTGTTGCGGAGACACATTCTTTTGGAGAAAGGTTCAATGACACAAACAGCTAAGAAAACCAATCCAGAACAGTCTAACCAGCCCGACGATGAGCAAGGCAAATTTCTTGCCAGCTACGATGCCAGCAAATACGAGCGGCCTTCGATCACGGTAGATATGGTGATTTTCACAATACGTGCAGGCGACCTCAAGGTTTTGTTAATCCAACGCGGCGGCCACCCCTACCAAGGGATGTGGGCGATACCGGGCGGTTTTGTCAAGATGGACGAAAGCCTGGAAGACGGAGCTAAACGCGAATTACAGGAAGAAACTGCCGTCCAGGACGTATATATGGAGCAGCTTTACACTTTTGGCGACCCCGGACGTGACCCGCGCACCCGTGTTATCAGCGTGGCCTATTTTGCGTTGGTGGAAGCTAACCAGGTCAAAACCATCCAGGCGGGCAGCGATGCCCAGCAAGCCGAATGGTTTTCGATGTACGCCTTGCCACCGCTGGCTTTTGACCACGCCAAAATCCTGGATTACGCCCTGACCCGTCTGCGTTACAAACTCGAATATACCAATGTGGCCTTTGCGCTGCTGCCCGCCACCTTCACCCTGACCGAACTGCAACATATCTACGAAATTATCCTGCACAAAGCACTTGATAAACGCAACTTCCGCAAGAAAATTTTGGCGATGGAGATGGACGAACGCCCGATGTTGGAAGAAACCAGCGAGACCAAGATGGAAGGCAGCCACCGTCCGGCCCGCCTTTATCGTTTCCTGGACAGGATTGACCGCATCGTGCGCGGGTTTAGATAGGCGTGAGTGACGCGATGAACAATGAGCTAATTACAACCATACTAACGCCCGACCAGCGAGCCGCGCTAGTGCAGACGCTACAAACACGGTCCAGGCACGGCCCTAGCGAAGCTTTTAGCGTAACAGTCGGTTCGCACACGATTTTTTATGACCCAGGCGTTGACGCTTACCGGGTCAGGGTTGCCGGGCCGCATGGCGACGCTATTAGCGATTATTTGCGGGGCCGCGCTTTGCTGTATCGGGGCGAACCGTTTAACGCGGCTTTGAACTGGTATGTTTTTGAAGAAGCAGGGCCGGAGACCGTGACCTTTCACATTATAGACCTGGCTTCGGGGAACGTGGCCCTTTTCCAGCACGCCGACATCATTTTTAGTTTCTGGTACACCGGGACAAGCGAACTGGTTTATCACGATATATCGCGGCTGAATGTGGACTCCTGGTTTGGCTTCGATGTGGCAACGGGCAAATCGCGCTGTTTCTTCGTGGGCGGCGAAACCGCGTATCTAGCTCTGAACGGTCAATATATGTTGGTAGTGGCAGCCTCGGTGCTTTTCGTGGCTTTAGTCGAGATGAGCCTGGGCAAAATGGTGGCTCGCGTGCTGCCAGGGGATTTCACCAATCTTGTTACAAACCTGAAGGAGCTACAGGTTTTACATTACGACCCCGAAATCTCTACTTTGTACCTATCTTTGGCTCAGGCTGGAACGGAAATTGAAACAGTCGTGGCAATCGAGGCAAAGGAGTAAAGCGTGAAAATACATTATGTGTGTGCCTATCGGCTTGACCAACAGGAATTATTTTTAATCTGGTTCAATAGCAAACCGGACGGGGTAGTGGTTGACCCGTCTGGTTTGGTGCCAGCTTTTCAAGACCGGGCCAGCTTGCGCGAGTACGTAATCAGCCATCATTTGTTTTTTGATGGACAAGACGAAATTTTTGATAATTTGGATACGGTCAAGCACTGGTTAGCCCGCCCTGACCGCCAGACGGTCAACTGTGTGGATTTTCTAAATGCCTGGAATCTGTTTGGTGATATTGCGAAATCGGTAGGCAACGAAAATTTTGATAACCAGCCTCAGAAAACCAACAATCTTTACCAGAAATTGTTTTTGGGTAATAATCTGCCGGGAGTGAGTATGACGGGCGAGCATTATGACCCGACCTGGACGCAGGGAGAGGTGGAATTGCTACGTGAGGTGCTGGATTACGGCCTGCAAATGTTCCGAAACCGGGTGAGAATTAGCTGAAATTTTGAGAAAGGAGCGGCGCGTCAGTAGCCCGGCAACGCGCAACAACTATGACCCAAATAACAACCAGACCCAATTTTGTGAGCCAAGACGAGGTAGAACGCACCAGGCTGCGGGTACTGTTGGCGCAGTTCCAACCCCAAAAAGGGGACTACGAAGCGAACGTGCGGCGGGTGGGCGATATTTTCGAGCAGATGGCCGCCAACGGCGTGCAGACCGATGTTTTGACCTTACCCGAAACAGCCCTGAGCGGCTACTTTCTGGAGGGGGGCGTGCGCGAGGCGGCTCGTCGCCAGCAGGTGGTTTTTGACGATTTGCAGGCGGAATATTTGCAACGCTTTGGCCCAGACGCGCCCTTACTTGACATAACTCTCGGCTACTACGAGGAGCATCGGGGCGCATTTTACAATTCGGCTTTGTATGCCACGCTGGGGACTACCTCAAACCACGCTGGCTGGCAGCCCGGCATCGTACACAATCACCGCAAATTTTTTCTGGCTACTTACGGTGTGTTTGACGAGGAACGTTTTGTCAGCCGAGGGCGGCGGGTACAAGCCTTCGATACCCGTTTTGGCCGGACGGGAATGTTGATTTGCGAGGACACCTGGCACTCGATAGCAGCGACAATTCTGGCACTACAAGGCGCACACGTAATTTTTATTGGCAATGCCAGCCCAGCCCGCCAGTTTGCCAACGACGAGCCGGGCAACTTGACCCGTTGGCGTGATTTGGTGCGCGATATTTCGAGTGAGCATAACTTATTCGTAGTGCTGACTAATTTATGCGGTTTTGAAGGCGGCAAAGGTTTTATCGGTGGCTCGATTGTGACCAATCCTTTTGGCGAAGTGGTGTTGAACGCGCCGGTAGCAAAGGAATGTCTAGTGCGTACCGAGCTAAACCTGGCAGACATTATGGTTGCCCGCAGCGAGAACCCGCTCTTGGCCGACCTGGAAACCAGACTGCCCGATTTGATTGCCGAATTGCGAACGATAGAGCGCAGTTAAAGGAGATTTGTTGATGACCTTGATTGCAACTGACCGTTTTGAATTGATTGACAGCCCACCCCCGGACGCGGAAACTATCGGGCGCAACCTTTTAAAAATGAACCCGTTATTGGTGCGCGACTGGCTGCTAGAGTTTTTGCGGGACGAACTTATTCGTCGTCGCCATTTTAGCCAGGCCGTCGTGGGTGTGTCGGGTGGGGTGGATTCGGCGGTGACGGCTTATTTATGCGCTCTGGCGTTAGGCCCCCAGAACGTGACTGCCATCCGAATGCCCTACCGCACCAGCAGCCGCGAAAGCCTCCAACACGCCCAACTGGTGATTGATGCCCTGGGCTTGCCTTCGCGCACCATCGAGATTACCGACGCGGTAGATGGCTATATCAAGCAGTTTGAAAACGAGGCGGACGGGCGGCGGCGCGGAAATGTAATGGCCCGGATGCGGATGATTATTTTGTTCGACCAGTCGGCCAAGCTAGACGGTTTGCCTGTCGGGACGGGCAACAAAAGCGAACGGCTTTTCGGCTATTTCACCTGGCACGCCGACGACTCACCGCCTATCAACCCGTTGGGCGACCTTTACAAAAGCCAGGTGTGGGAACTGGCCCGTTTATTGGGCGTGCCGTCGGTGATTGTGGAGAAACCCGCCAGTGCCGATTTGATTGAGGGCCAGACCGACGAGGGTGATTTTGGTATCAGTTATCAACGGGCCGACCTGATTCTGGCTTTGCTGTTGCGTGGCTACAGTCGCAACCGGATTATCGAGATGGGGGTTGGCTCTGCCGAGGTGGATTTGGTCAAAAGCAAGCTGGACAAAACTCACTGGAAGCGTCACCTGCCCACTACCGCTATGCTCAGTAACACCAGCATCAACGATTATTATTTGCGCCCGGTGGATTATTAAAATTGTTCACCGCAGAGGACGCAGAGGCGCAGAGGAAATTCAGAAGAAGGTAATTCTTAAAAAGCAGAGTTAGCTTTGTTGGAGGCTGCTGTGCCAGCCGATGGTTCGGGAACAGTCCATTGACGGAGCAATGTCCCACAAATTCTCTTGTCCGCTTTGCCTTCCTCTGTTCCCCTCTCCGCGCCCGCTGCGGTGAATAATTACTAGCGCGACTCCTGCAAAAGTTCGTGGAGGCGCGAGAGACACCGCCGATATTTCTTAGCGTAACCTTTGTCGCGGTAGTCGGCGGCGAAAAGCTCCGTCAGCGGACAATTGGCACTGATTACCAGTTTCACCTGCTGGTCGTAAAGTTTGTCTATGAAGTGGACAAAGCGCAGGGCCACCATCTGGTTTTCAATCGTGTCTAGCCCCTCCACAAAGACGATTTCGAGCGGGTCAAGCAGTTGGACGTAGTGGATGGGGTGGTAACGCGCCAGCCGTTCGCATAGCTCCCCAAAAGTGGTATAAAGTTTGGCTTTGGCGGTGGGCTGATAAGCTTGATAGTTGTCGCGCAAAGCTGCGGCAGAGGTTAGGGGGCCAGTCCCGGTTTGGTTGGCCTCGCGGGGACGCTGCCTGAAGTCGTCGCCTTCGATCCGCACCGTCTCGAAAGCCCCGGCGATTTCGCCAATCTCGCGTTTGAAATCGTCGGCAGCGAAACGGCCCTGACCCAGTTCGCTGGGCAAGGTGTTGGAAGTAGTGATAAAGCGGCTCGGCCCTTGCATCACCCCCCGGATAAAAGTTTTTGCCAGCATAGTGTTGCCTACATCGTCCAGTTCAAACTCATCAATGCAAATCAAGCGATATTTGGCGAAGGCCGCCAGAGACGCTTGCATCCCCATCGTACCGATAGTATAAGTTAATTCCTCGAAAGAAAGATAAGCTTTGGGAGTGAGGGCGGCGAAATAAACGGCAGCCAGCAAGTGGGTTTTGCCTACTCCAAAGCCGCCGTCCAGGTACAAACCTGCCGGGCCAATGCGTTCGGGAGGGCGGGAGCGCAGCCGCAGAAAGCCGCCACGTGTTTCGTTGCCAATTTGCATCGTGGCGATATATTGGCGCAAACGGACGATGGCGGCAGCTTGCGAGGGTTGGGCAGGGTCGGCCCGATAGTTGTCGAAGGAAACCTGGGCGAAACGTGGGGTCGGCACAAAACCAGCCACAATTTGCTCGACGGAAGCGTTGGCATCAATCTGGTCGAAGGTTAGCTCGGTGGGGCGGGGCTGACCGCTTATGGTTTTATCGGAAATTGTGTTCATCAGCCAAGTCTAGCAGTCGGTTTGGGCAGTGTCAAACGGGTGCGGTTCAGCTTCAGGGCCATTGCAAGGTCACTTGCTTGACAAAGAGCGGATTGTGGGAGGGGCTGCGTCTGCCTGTGCCGACTTGAGGGTTGGCCCGACCCCTGGCTAACTTTGCAATGGCTCTTTTTCCAGCCACGCCTTCAAGTCGTCTTTGCTCGACAGGCTCAACAATCGCTGGCTCAAGGCTTGCAACTGATCAGTAGTAAGCTTCCCAAGCGGTTGGCTCAATTCCGGCTCAAGCGGGCCAAATCGCTGCTCTAACAAGTTTACAGTCAGCACAAGCATCCCTTTCTGCTCACCTTTCCGCAGTCCTTTCTGCTCACCTTCCCGCAGCCCTTCTTGTCTGCCTTCCTGCTTGCCTTCCTGCTTGCCTTCCTCTCTGGCAATCCGCTCAAACACCGATACCAATGCCATCTTGACCTCCTCCTGCTCTAGCTCCCTGGCGGCTACCCGATACTCCACTTCCTCAACGGGTGGCAGTCTTACCAACCCCTCCATAAACTGGATTAATCTTATCATAAATTCTCGCTCATAGCCACCCTTAAACAGCAGCTTTAACAACTCTAACCGCGCCTCTTTTAACTCTATCGGTCTGTCTCTCAAGCGTTGGGCCTTCAAATGCGCCATCACCACTACCGCGAACGGGTTCTTCTCTCCCTCTAACTCCTCCCACTTTTGCCAGTAGTCTAATATCTTCACGCTCGGAAACCTGTAGAGTTCCAGATGCTCCTCAAACTCCCACCGATACTCCCTGGGTCTAAAATCCTCGTCCGGGTCGGTTAGCACCGCGAAGCTCAAGACCTGCTGGCGATATTTGCGCTGGATCAGATTTTTGTATTTCCAGACTCGCTCGGCAAATTGCTTGTCCGCATAGCCTTGTACCTCCACGTGTAGCAGCACCAGTAGTTCGTCCCCTGTTTTGAGATAGACCCGGTATAATTTATCGGCAGACTGTTTGCTAAAGCCCCCTTCCTCGCTAATTTCGATCATCTCTTTGTCCAGGCGTTCGTACCCTCTAGTCCAATCTATTAGCTTGTGATAATTATCAAATAGCAAATCCATAAACTGCTCTAGCAGGTCGTCCAGGGCCTCTTTCCAAACATTATCTTCTTGGGAGCGGTCTTTGCCCTTCTTAGTGGGACGGGGCCGGGGGCGGTTGGGCGATTTGGTATTGCGGCGTTCACTCGGCATAGTAATTTCTCCTTTTTGATTGGCGGCTCGACCCTATATTTTACCATAGTCGACTACTTGCGGCGTAGCCGAGGAATTTGTTGCTAGATATTGGTGGTTGTAAAGGTGCGGCTTAATCTTCGGGTATCTCGGCACAGCAGCCGAATAGTATGCTATAATCGAGCCTTAAAAATAAAAGCAAATATAAACGTTTGATTTGTCACCACTTGCCTCTTTAGCGGGGTCAACTGGTGACAAGCTTTATTAATAAGGGAGGCGCGTTGATATAACGATGAATGATGAACTAAACGGTACGGCGACCCACTTACAGAGCCGCCATTTTCTTTCCAGCGCGGATATGACTGCCCCCGAACTGGTGATGGTGTTGGCTACCGCCGTGCGCCTGAAAGCAGACCTCAAGGCCGGACGCACCCATCACCTCTTAGCGGGCCGCAGTCTGGCTTTGGTTTTTGAAAAGCCTTCGTTACGGACGCGCCTTTCTTTCGATATAGGGATGTACCAGTTGGGAGGGCGGGCCGTCTATCTAGCCCCGCAAGAAGTGGGGTTGGGCAAACGCGAAGCTATCAAGGACGTGGCACGGGTGGTTAGTAGTATGGCCGACGTAATGGCGGCGCGGGTTTTTCGGCATAGCGATTTGCAGGAAATCGCAGCTTATTCGAGCGTACCCGTTATCAACGCTTTGAGTGACCTGGAACACCCCTGCCAGATTTTGGCCGACTTGCTGACTATTCAGGAACGTTTTGGTCATATCGCTGGTCTCAAGATGGTCTATGTGGGTGATGGCAACAATATGGCGCATAGTCTGGCGTTGGGGGCGGCTCTGGCTGGTTTGAACCTGATGCTGGTGACACCGCCCGGCTACTGGCCCGACGAAGATTTAATCAGTCAGGCCCGCCAGTTGGCCGGAAATCGTAGCTATGTCAAAGTGACAAACAGCGTGGCAAAGGGTGTTGCCGAAGCCGACATTATTTATACCGACGTGTGGGCCAGTATGGGGCAGGAAGACGAAACCGAAGCCCGCCACCAAATTTTTATGCCGTATCAAGTTAATGCCGAATTGGTGGCGCAGGCCAAACCTGGGGCTTTAGTGCTACACTGCCTACCGGCTCATCGCGGGAGCGAGATAACCGAAGCAGTGCTTGAGGGCGACCAAAGTGCCGTGTTCCAGCAAGCGGAAAACCGTCTGCACGCCCAAAAAGCCTTGCTAGTTCATCTACTGGCTTGAACTGGAGGTTGGATGTCAGTTGTAGAGGTAGGGGTACTACCACGATGCTCCTGGCTGGATATTGGTTGGAGTTGGTCGTCACGCTCTTCTTCGCGGGCAACTGTGGCATTGTTGAGGGCTTTGCGGCTGTCCCCCGCTCCAGCGTGGGCATCGGCGGCGGAAGTGGAGTCTGAGCCGAAGCTCAAGATATTGTTAAAAATAACCTGAATGGCCGCCGTGACTGGCACAGCTAATAATGCTCCACCCACGCCCATCAAGGTCGAACCAATCAATATACCAATAATAACGGTCAACGGGGAAACGCCCACCGCCCTTTCCATAATACGCGGCACCAAAACGTTGCCTTCGACCAGCTGAATAACCACGATATAGACAATCACGATGAGAGCCAGGGTCGTATTCTGAGTGAGAGCAATCAATACGGCGGGTGCGCCCCCAATATACGGCCCGACTAGCGGGATTAGTTCGGCCAACGCCGCGAATGCCCCTAAAGCCAGCGCATATTTAACCCCGAAGATGGTGTAACCCACGCCCGCCAGCACCCCGATGAAAAGCATCAGAACTAGCTGACCGCGCATCCACGCCCCTAACTTTTCCTCGACGCTATCCCAAATCAAGCGGCTGCGCGGCCTTTTATCGTTCGGTACAAACGAAAAGACAAAACGCTTGATGTTGGTGCGTTCGGTCAGCCAGTAAAAAGCGATCACAAAGACGGTGACAGCCGAAAAGATAGAACCAACAAAGGTCAGACCCACACTAAGAGCATCGGTGGTGGGCTTGAAGTTGTTCAAGAAGCCGCTGGCACTGGTGTAAGCGGTATCAGCCAGCCCTTTCAGAAAACCATTGTCTATTTTGTTAATGGCAGCCTGGGTCGCTTTGGGGTCGGTAAAGCTTTGCACCAGATTTTGACCTTCTTCGATGATGGGCGGCACCATCAAATAAACTATCAAACTCAACACGCCGATAATTAAAGTATAAACAATCAAGATGCCCGTGCCGCGATTAAAAGGGCCGCGCCGTAGCCACCGCACGACGGGTTCGATGCCGGTAGCCAGCAAGATGCTCAAAAAAATCAGGAACAATATATCGCGGATAATCCACAAGAACTCGAAGCCCAGCAGCACCAAGACGACGGTGGCAGTCCAGATTGCGACTTTGCGGGCAGTTACGTGGGCCATTTCTAACTCCAATCCCAAAATCATTTTTCGGTCAAATCGGGGCGCAACAATTTTCAATTAACAAGGCTCAGAGAGTTGTTGGCTGACCTTAGTCTAATCAAGAATTAGGCCACCGTTTACCCAATTACAGGCTGTTTTTGAAATCACTCTGAACTTAGTAGTATTGAGGTCTGCCATAAGTGCTTGCACAACCACGTCACTGCTATTGTCGCTATTAATGTGCAACATTTTTCGTTAAGTGATCATCAGTCAGCTAAAGCTTTTTTGTTTGCTTGCCTTGTGCAATTCTATATTTATTGATATAATCGGTCAGACAGCTTTTACCTGATGGTGATAGCTTGATTGTTCTCAAACCAGTTTTACCGCTAACTTTAAAACAGTTGTGTCAAGTGAGCAAATGAAATTTATTTTACCTTTTCTGTGTGGTCTGGCTTTGTTGCTGTGCTTGAACGGCTGCGGCGGAAATAGTGGCGCAATTTTGAGCAATGTCGAACTCACACCTGTCGAAGCAAAATTGACACCCGGTACTGCCTCCAACCCTATCCAGCTTGCCTATGACATCGGTCAGAGTTCCCATATCCAGCTGGTTTTGAGTGGCTCGGACGGAAAAAGCTACATTTTACGCCAAAACGAAGCCCGTACCCCTGGTCATTATATCTTGAAATTTAACGGCGTGGTGGACACCCAGGAAAATGGTCTGCTTCAACAACGGTTGTTGCCTGCTGGAGCTTATAAGTTTCAGTTGGGCGCAACTGCCGACGGGGATGGGCAACACGCTCAACCGCAAAGTGGGCAGTTCACGGTTTTAGTGAGTGCGGCTAACCAACCGCCGCCGCTTATCTCCACTCTTGCCGCCAATCCAACCATTATTAGCCCGAATTTCGATGCGGTGGACGATGTGACCCGCCTTAGTTGGCAGGTCAGCCAACCTGCCAGCGTAACCGTGACCATCGCCGGTGCGAACGGTTTCAGTCGCGTACTCAAAAAAGCTACCAAATTTGAACCGGCCCAGCCAGATGCAATCACTTTTGATGGACTGGATGTGAAGCAAGCTCCTTTACCCGATGGTGTTTATACCTATACGGTGCAAGCCAGCGACAAAGCGGGCAACGTTAGTCGTGCCGCCAGCATCGTGACGGTCAAAGGAGGTGGCAGACCCGACGCAACGATTAGCTCTGTCGAGTTTAGCCCACAGGAAGTAATCAAAGGCGGCATCATTACCGCTACCATTAAGGTTAAAAATACGGGCAAGGTTACAATTCGCACACACGGCCCGGATAGCGGCTATACCTACGACAGCCGCGATACCTACCGCAACATCGAGAATGGGGAGTACGATTACAAGGCCGGATTTTGGCGGGTGGGAGTTGGCACGGGCAGCAACGCCAGCAGCGATTACCCGTATCGGTGGGGCTTTGGTCACGATTTGCAGCCGGGAGAGGAGGTTACTATTGTGGGCCAGATTCGGGTCAACGAGAATGATACCAAGCAGACGTTTTTCGCGGGTTTGCTCCAGGAGCAGGTCAAAAACGTTCGCAACAATATCAACCCTACCACTATCAAAATCAGCCCTTGATGCCAATGGTTGAAACCATCGTAGGGTTCCGCAAACTTTAGCCACAGATTCCTTATTTCGCAGAGCCACCACTCGTAATGACAAATGAGTAGTTACTTTTATATTAGGTCATAACAGCAAAAGAGCTTTACACGCTTGCTAACTTCATTGTTAGCAAACATATAAAGCAAATATGGTTCGGTTTAGTACAAAGCACGTTTTTAGGCTAAGGCTTGCGTTGACCAACTCACCGAATTATACGTTCAAGTGGATTATAGCCTACAATAGTTACAGAAGTATAACAAGGCTTGCTACTATATTAACTATCAGAGATAACTCCAGCGATTGCACGTCGAGAGCTGCTGGCGAGTATGGGGTTGATGCTTTGATGTTTCATCGAGCCATGCTGTCCACAGTTGATATAGTTGCGCCAATTAGGAGAAGTGGCCGACTCGCGAGTCGTCCACTTGTCCTAATTATACAGACGTATATAGCAAGATAAGTGGACTTATCTTGCTATGCTTAAATCTCAATGGAACTCCTGACCAATTAACACGTATCTTAAAGGACAACTCCAATATTTATCGCGGGAGAGATGGCTTAAATGAACATTCCAAGTATGCGCGTGGATAACAAGGTTTGCCTGATTACCGGCGGCGGGAGCGGTTTGGGCCGGGCGATGGCGGAAGGACTGGCCCATTATGGCGCAGATATTGTCATTACCGAACTGCCAGCTAAGATGGAGATTGCCGAGCAAGCCGCGAGTGAATTGCACCAGCAGTATGGGCGCAAGGTGTTGGCCCTGCCGCTAAACCTGCCTAATTTAGACAGTATCAATGCTATGACCGGAGCGGCGGTTGAGGAATTTGGCCGGATCGATGTGCTGGTAAACAATGCTGGTATTCAGATTGCCAAACCTGCTTTGGAAGTGACCGAGGACGATTGGGACAAAGTGTTAGATACCAACCTCAAAGGAGCTTTTTTCTGCGCTCAAAGCGTGGGTCGGCAGATGGTCAAACAAAAGAGTGGTCGTATTATCAATATTGCCTCGCAAAACGGCGTAGTAGGCTATATGAGGCGGGCGGCTTACTGTTCGGCGAAGGCGGGGCTGGTCAACTTGACCCGCGTGTTGGCAATCGAGTGGGCCGAATATGGTATCAACGTCAACGCAGTGGGGCCAACTTTTATCCGTACAGCCCTGACTGCTCAGACCTTTGCAGATAAATCTATCGCCGACGACTTGATTGGGCGTATTCCGTTAGGACGGATTGGCGAACCGGAAGAAGTGATTGGGGCTGTGGTTTTTTTAGCCAGTGACTCCGCCAGTCTGGTTACGGGTCACACCTTGTTAGTAGATGGTGGCTGGACGGCCTGGTAGTTAATAAAAGAGGCAATTTTATGTCTAAATTTGGTAGCACGGGCGGTTTGAAACCTTCCAGCTTGCTAGTAATGGTATTAATTGGGGCGATGGTGTTGGTGGCCTGCGGAAATACAGTTGACCAAACACTGTTGACCCCGGCAGCCGTAACTGCACTTGCTCCCACCGTGCAGCCCGCCCCCGTAGCGGCTTTACCTAACTATGGTGCTACTCAATTTGGGGCGACCAATGTTACTGCCGAATTGAACGGGAGCGGCTCGACTTTTGCTAACCCAATTTACAGTAAATGGATTCCTTTGTTCCAGGTCGCCAGTGTCGCACCTAACGTCAAAATCAATTACGTGGCCGACGGAAGTGGGGCTGGAAGGAATGCTTTTCTGGGTACACCAGTCGTGATTACGGCTGCGGCTGGTTTGCCCACTCCCATTCAACCTAAAGTACCTGCCGATTTTGCTGATTCGGACGCGGCTTTGACCGGGCCACAACTGGTAGCGGCCCGTGACAAGGGCGACATCGTGCATATTCCGATAGCTTTGGGCGGTGTGGCCGTAGCCTATCACCTGGATGGTTATAGTGGTCAGGTGCGTTTGAGCGGTTCGACGCTGGCTGATATTTTCCTGGGTCGTATTACCAATTGGAGCGACCCGAAAATCACTGACGATAACAATGGAGCGGCTTTACCTAACAAAGCTCTCAAACCCATTATTCGTACTCGCGGCAGCAGTAGTGGTACGACAGAGATTTTTACCCGCTATTTGTCTGTCGTTAGCCCGGATTTTCGCAACAACCCTGGCCCTGGCGGTGCGCCTAAGTGGGTTGATGCCATCACTTTGCAAGGCCCAGGCAACAACGAGATTGCCGATTTGATAAGCCAAAATGACGGCGCGGTTGGTTATGTGGATTTGAACGCGGCACTGGACAAGAAACTAGCTACCGCCGCTATTCGCAACGTGACCGGGCGTTTCATTGCCCCGTCGGTAGAATCGGTGACAGCCGCCGCCACGGGTATCTCGATACCGGACGATTTTCGGATTTTCGTGGTGAATGCAGAGGGCGAAAATGCTTATTCGATTGTAGGCTTTACCTGGTTGATAACCTGGCGCGATTTGAAAAACTTGCCAAACTCCACCCAGCCAAAGGCCGAGGCTTTGAGCAACTTCGTGTGGTGGTTTATCCATACTGGACAGCAAAACCTACCTCCAGGTTTCGCTCCGTTACCAGCCTCGTTAGTACCGCGCCTGGAAGCTCTTTTTGTCAACAACGATACCACTAAAGTGTTTCAGTTCGGAGGCAAGCCGATTTTTACCTTGCCAAAGTAGCCGACAAAGGGGGAAATTATGGGAGGTAGGTTGGATGGTAAGGTAGCCGTCATCACCGGAGCGAGTCGGGGAATTGGCCGCGCTATCGCCAAAGGTTTTGCCGCTGAAGGTGCATCGGTAGTGGTTTCAGCGCGGGGTTTGGAAGGAGCCGAAGCAGTAGCGGCTCAGATACGCGAAGCGGGCGGTATAGCGTTGGCTTTAGCTACCGATGTGAGCGACGCAACCCAGGTCGAAGCGATGATGGCCCGCACTAACCAGGAGTTTGGACGTATAGACATTGCGGTGGCGAATGCTGGCATCCCCCAGGTGCGCCCTTCCGAAGATTTGTTGCCCGAAGAATGGCAACAAGTTTTGAATACCAATTTGAACGGAGTATTTTTTACGGCACAGGCGGCTGGTAAACGGATGCTGGCCCAGGGAAGCGGCGCGATTTTGACGCTTGGTTCGCTGCTCTCATTTATTGGCGTACCACAACGTCTGGCTTATGGCACCACAAAGGGCGGAGTGCTGGAATTTACCCGCGTCCTGGCGGTAGAATGGGCGGCGCGGGGAGTACGGGTCAATGCCCTGGTACCAGGCTATATCAAAACCGATATTATGGAAGGTTTGATTGCCAAAGGCGTGCTAGACCCGACGGCTTTAATCAAGCGCACCCCAATGGGACGGTTGGGCCAACCTGAAGATTTAGTTGGCCCGGCAATTTTCCTGGTGTCAGACGAAGCCAAATTTATCACGGGTCAATCGCTGGCGGTTGATGGAGGCTGGCTGGCCTATGGGTACATCTAAATCGGCTCAGTATAACATTTTTCGCCTTTTAACAGCTAAAACTGGTTACTATCTGCTGCTGGCTGTCTAAAGTGCGCCCACCGCCACCAAAACCAAACCAGCCACAAAAATAGCCAGCAGTAAAGCAATTATTTGGAAGATGTACCACAACAAGTTACGTTCGGTTTGCATTTCAGGCCACGCTCACCTTAAAACTTCTGATCTGATATGGTAGAAAGCTGGCCTGAAAACTCATCTGGTCAGCCCCAAGCGTAATTTCGGAGTTAGCCACCTGTTCCTCTAGCAAGTTTACCTCAACAAGCTGGGCGATGGCAAAAGGCAGCCGCACCTGGACTGCACCGCGCCGATTAGCGCATTCGTACAAACGCAATATTATGTCGTCGCTGTCTTCGGCCCGCTTAACCGTTTCTACAATCACGCTAGAATTATCAGGCTCAAGACGGACTAAACCCCAATTGGCGGGCAAACCCTCGTTCGCACCCTTCGCGGTTTTAGCTGCGGTCAACACCGGATTGTTCAGTTCGTAAGCGGCCCGATGTACGCCCCCCTCAAACCAGCCGCCCGTATGGGGCAGCAAACTATAAGTAAAGACGTGTTGGCCTAAATCGGCGTTTGGGTCAGGATAAATTGCTCCCTTAAGCAAAGTTTGCCGCATCAGATTGGCCTGTACATCATAGCCATATTTGCAATCGTTCAAAACCGCCACCCCGTAATCGCCTTCGGATAAATCGAACCATTTGTGGGCGCAAGTTTCAAACCGCGCCACGTCCCAACTGGTGTTACGATGGGTGGGCCGCTCGATATTGCCAAACTGAATATCCGCCGTCGCCCGCCCGCTATGTATAGCTACCGGAAAGGCCACCTTGAGCAAGGTCTGGCGTTCCTGCCAATCTACCTTTGTCACAAAATCAATCCGGCGCGAATGGGCATAGATATACAACTTTTGGATAACGCGAGTGCGATTGTTATACAGCCATTCCAGTTGCAATCCAGCCCGCAACGGCCCTTGCTCAAGCACCGTGCAGCTAACCAAACTGTCCAGTTCCCAGCTTTTCTGTTCATAATAAGCATCAATATCCCAGGCATCATACTGGAGGGGCTTATCCTCGAAAAGCTGAAAAACGTTAGCCCGCGCGTCCTTCGCTAACACCTCGCATCCGGCTGTTTTGTCCAAAAGTCGGGTAAGCTGACCGTGTTCGTTTAGCTCTATCCGGTAGAAGTCGCTTTCCAGACTGCGACTCGTAGCCTTCAAGCCGGACGAAATAGCCTGATTTTTGGCACTTTGCGGGGCGAAAGCTTGATAGCCAAAAGCCGGAACACCGGAGACTTTCATTAAAACCTTGTTACCTTCAAGTTGCTGAATTGGTAGGTTTAAGCCAGCCGCCCCTACGCCGTCCAGTTCCACCAAATCGTCTCGTTCCCAACTAAGACCGTTGAAAGCTACCAAACTCCCAGCAGACGCGTCAATGTTGTTCACTAACTCCGTGTAAGCGGCGTGGCTAACCTCGTCTGTAGTCTCCCGCACCACAGCGTAATTCTGCTCGGCATCGGCATAAACTTCGCCAATCGAAGAACCGGGCAAAATATCGTGGAACTGATGGGTCAAAACCGTTTCCCAGGCTTTGTTTAGTCGCGCTTGCGGATAAGCTTGGTTTGTCAAGACTTGAGCCGCACTCGCCAGCCATTCGGCATTATGCAAATCGCGCTCGGCCAGCCGATTATTGCGTTTGTCGCGCCCCTGACTGGTGTACGTCCCTCGATGATACTCAAAATAAAGCTCGCCCACCCAACGGGGCAAATTCGGGTTGCCCTTCACCTGTGCGTCCAACCGCGTCATAAAATCAGCTACCCGGCCCGCCCTGGCTGTAGGTAACTCGCGGCTCAACGGTTCGGTCATCACTCCCGCCGCCTCCACCATCTCCCGCGTCGGGCCACCGCCACCATCACCCCAGCCGTAGGCCACCAACGTTTCCAGATTTGCATCTTTCTGGCGATAGTTTTTCCAACTACGGGCCAGCACACCGGGCCGCATCTCGCCATTGTAGGTGTAAGCGGGCCACACATCGTCGTTTTGGGCAGTCAAAAAGTAGGTCAGAACATCTGTCCCGTCCAACCCTTGCCACCAAAAAGTATCGTTGGGAAAACGGTTGGTATCGTTCCAACTAATTTTGCTGGTGATGAAATAATCCGCCCCCGCCGCTTTAATAATTTGGGGCAGAGCCGCGCTGTAGCCAAACACATCCGGCAGCCACAAAACCTTGCAACGATAGCCAAATTCGCGCTGAAAGAAACGCTGCCCATACAAAAACTGGCGCACCAGACTTTCCGCTCCGGTAATGTTGGTGTCTGCCTCCACCCACATTGCCCCTTCCGGCTCCCACTGGCCGTCCGCCACCTTTTGTTTGATGCGGGCATAAAGTTCGGGTTGGTCTTCCTTGACAAATTGGTAAAGTTGGGGCTGGCTCTGGACAAAGGTAAAGTAGGGGTAACGCTCCATGTGATACAAAGCGGTGCTAAAAGTGTTGGCAGCCTTGATACGGGTATGCCACAACTGCCATAGCCACGCTACATCAATATGGGCGTGACCGATAGCCGTGACGTGCGGTTGCAGAGATGGGCCGTTTTCCACAACTGGAAATTGAGCATTGAGTGAAGCCAGCCGCTTTTTCAGGATTTCCAACGCCGCCTCGCAAGACCCGAAGAAAGTGTTTTCATCGGTATGTCGGAAGTCCAGGGCCGCCACAGTTTCTTCTAGCGCAGCGGTCAGCGCATAATAGCTGGGCGACGTGGGGGACAAATTTTCGACAGCCTCAATCGTGAGGGCTAATCTGCTATGCAACTGGTAGGCTGCGTCGTCAATCCGGCGTAGTTCCAGCTTGCCCACCGTATGATAATCTTCGTTGATACCCGTCCACACTCGGATAGTCACTTCCAATTTGGGGCGAGCTGCTAACCCTGGTGTCAGGATAATCTCGCGATGATAGCGGTCAAGGGCGTGAAAAGCCTTCCCGTTGATAAAAATCAGCCCCTCCACCGTGTTAATCACAAAGTCATTGACTGCTTCAGATATATCCAGATGCAGGGCCACCGTCTGACCCCGCCAATCTGTCGGGATTTCCACCTCAAAATCTAATTGGTAAAGAGTATCGCGCTTGCCCCAGCGTTCACCTTCGCGTAACACCAGTTGGGTCTCATTTTCGTCAAAGTTTTCGATAGGGTGAGCCAGGATCGGCCCAAGCGGACGCACCGCGCTATATTGCAAACGGGCCAGTTCACCCACCCGCGCTTTAATTTTCAACAAACTAAAAGCCATTGATAATTCTCCACAAAGCCAACTTCTTGCCAAATATGTTTGAAATGCTATACTACCATAAAATCCATTTCATAGACAATTTTAATGAGGAGATTTGCTATGTTTGATGAAAAAACCAACCAAGAAGCTGACCAACTGATGTTGCCAGAGAACCAGATAGCGGTTGCCGACCCGCCCGAAACCTACCTTACTGTCCAAGACCAGGAAGAACCTCTAATTCTCGACGAACTGCTGATAGAAGAAGTAAATATTGACGGTATGTGCGGCGTTTACTAAGCGATGAACCGCTTGCAAGGCAAAGTCGCTATCATCACCGGAGCGGCACGCGGGCAAGGGCGTAGCCACGCTTTGTTGATGGCAAACGAAGGGGCAGACCTGCTGCTGTGCGATATTTGCCACGATATTGAGGGAGTGCCATATGCCCTCGGTAGCAAAGCCGAATTGGAAACTACCGCCCAGGACGTGAGCAAGTTAGGCCGAGCAGTGTTAGCTATACCCTGCGATGTGCGAGATGGCGAAGCGATGGAGCGGGCCGTCGCCCAAGCCATCAGCCACTTCGGCCACGTGGACATTTTAATCAACAACGCGGCGATTGGTGGGCCAATCGGCCCAAGTTGGGACTTGAGCTACGCCGCCTGGCAGACAATGTTGGACGTGAACCTTAGCGGAGTCTGGCACGGCTGCAAAGCGATTGCTCCGCATTTTATCGGGCGCAAACAAGGCCGTATCATCAACATCTCATCGGCGGCAGGTTTGAAGGGTATCGGCTTGATGTCACATTACGCCGCCGCCAAACACGGAGTAATCGGCTTGACTCGTTCGCTGGCAATCGAATTAGCTCCGCACAGCGTTACGGTCAACGCGATTTGTCCGGGCAGCGTAGATACGCCCCTGCTACGGGCCGAAGGTGAGCTTTACGGGATGGATTGGGAAACAGCCAAACGCACGTTCGCCAGCTATCATCTCTTCCCGACTTTGTTAGAAGCCCAAGATATTTCCGAAGCCTGTGTGTGGTTAGCCAGCGATGCCACCCGTTACGTGACCGGGCTGGCTCTACCGATAGATGCTGGTTTTATGCAGAAATAGCTATCAGCAGACAGCTATCAGCCAAAACCGGGAACGTCTGTTGAGTGGTAAAATCCAATAAATGCCCTTGTGCTTGTGGGACATTGCTCCGCCAATGGACATATCGGCGGTTCTAGTTTCTGTGGGACATTGCTCCGCCAATGGACATATCGGCTGGCGGAGCAGCCTCCTACAGGGATACTTCGTGGGACATTGCTCTGTCAATGGACATATCGGCTGGCGAAGCAGCCTCCTACAGGGATATTTCGTAGGACATTGCTCTGTCAATGGACATATCGGCTGGCGGAGCAGCCTCCTACAAATGCCCTGTTCTCGGCTGCTAACTGACTACTGCTAACTGACAGCTGATGACATTAAAAGGATTTACAATGCAACTTGAACGCACCTATCGTCTGGCAAAAGGCGTATCCATCCGGCCTGAGAAATTCGGGGCGTTGCTCTATAGCTACCACAAACGCCAACTTTACTTCCTATATGACCCGCGCCTGGTGGATTTCGTAAGCGGGCTGGACGGTTCGGAAACCCTGGACGCGGCTCTGGATCGGTTTCTGGCCGCTCATCAACTAGCCCCCGCCAACAAACCCGTTTTCGTGCGGGCCTTGAACAAACTTGAAGCGATGGAGGTACTTAGTGAGTTATAAACTATTTCGCAAAGGGCTGGACGCGCCCATTTGCCTGACCTGGGAAATGACCTACGGCTGCAACCTGCGCTGTGTCCACTGTCTGTCGTCTAGCGGCGCAAAGCGGGCGGATGAACTGACTACCGCCGAAGCCAAAGCTTTATTAGATGAGTTCGCCGCAATGCAGGTTTTTTATATCAACGTCGGCGGGGGCGAACCGATGAGCCGCCCCGACTTCTTTGAGTTGATGGAATACTCGGTGGAGCACGGCATCGGTGTCAAATTTAGTACCAATGGCACACTGATTGACCGGGCAGCGGCGGACT
The DNA here is from genome assembly GCA_038207455.1 of Chloroflexia bacterium. Lineage (GTDB taxonomy): Bacteria > Chloroflexota > Chloroflexia > Chloroheliales > Chloroheliaceae > JBBQZT01. Next base: position 24,006 of record JBBQZT010000008.1, on the reverse strand, counting down.
GGATTAGCCGTACCGATTACCTGGACGTACAAATCAGCGTTGACGGGGCGGACGCAGCTACCAACGACCCGATACGCGGCAACGGCAGCTACTTACGGGCGCGACGAGCGATGGATTTGTTGGCCGAGCGCAACTTTTGTTTCAAAATCAATGTGGTGGTGACGCGCCAAAACTTTGGGCAGTTGGACACCTTACAGCAGATGGCCCAAGACTATGGCGCACAACTGCGAGTGACACGCTTGCGACCTAGCGGGCGGGGCAAAGATGTCTGGCACGATTTACACCCAACCCAGGCCCAAAACCGCGAATTATATTTCTGGCTCAAGGCCCGGCCCGATGTGATGACTGGCGACTCGTTTTTCCATCTTTCAGCTTTCGGGGCAGCCCTCGATGGCCTCAATATGTGCGGAGCGGGCCGGATTGTCTGTCTGGTTGACCCGGTGGGCGATGTTTATGCCTGTCCTTTCCTGCTTGCACCCGAATTTAAGAGCGGCAGCGTCCGCGACCCAGGCGGTTTTGCTAACGTCTGGCACGACTCAATTTTGTTCAAAAACTTGCGAGACTACGAAGCCGGAACTGCCTGTAAAAGTTGTAAGTCGTGGGGAGCTTGCCATAGTGGGTGTATGGCCGTGAAGCATTTTACTGGCACGCCCCTGGACGACCCCGACCCAGAATGCGTCTATGTTCCCGAAGACGGTAGCCGCCGCGTCATCCAACTACTGCCTGTGTAAATATTCACCGCAGAGGGTAATTTGTGGGACATTGCTCCGCCAATGGACTGTTCTGGTAGCTTGTTGGAGGCTGCTCCGCCAGCCGATTTGTCCATTGACGGAGAATGCCCCACAAAAACCCGTAGCTTGTTGGAGGCTGCTCCGCCAGCCGATTTGTCCATTGACAGAGCAATGTCCCACAAAACCCATTCCCCTCCTGCGGTTTCTGGGGTGAAAGCTTAGATTTATTATGCCGGAAATGCTCGATAACCTAAAATTACGCTCTCGCGTTGCCCCTAGTCGGGTTTTGTTTGGAGCGCACTGCACAAATTTTGCTACCGATAACCTGCCCAACGAGCGGCACGCGGCTTATTATGCGCGAAGGGCGCGGGGCGGGGCAGGCTTGATAGTGATGGAAGAAGCCAGCGTCCATCATTCGGACTGGCCTTACGAAAAAGCTATTCAGGGCTACAACGAGCATATTGTGGCGCGTTTTCGGCTGGTGGCAACGGCGGTACACCTGCACGGAGCTTTACTGCTGACCCAAATCGGCCATAATGGAATGCAAGCCAGTGGTCACGTCCACAAACACGTTACTTTTGCACCTTCGGCCATAGCGAACCCAGCCACGATGGAAATGCCAAAGGTGATGGAAGCCGCCGACATCAAAGACGTGATAGCGGGGTTTGGCCGCGCCGCCGAGTTCGCGATAAAGGGTGGCCTGGACGGAGTAGAAATCAACGCCGGACAAAATTCGCTTATCCGTCAGTTTATTTCGGGCCTGACCAACTTCCGGCAGGACGAATACGGCGGAGCATTGGAAAACCGCTTGCGTTTCGCCCGCGAGGTGATTACAACGGTACGGACGGCGGTTGGCCCCACCGCTATCGTAGGGCTGCGTCTATCCTGCGACGAATACGCGCCCTGGGCCGGAATACAACCGCACGACGGCATCGAAGTCGCTCACTTGTTATGTGAAAGTGGCGAAATTGATTATCTGGTAGTGGTGACAGGTAGCATTTACACGCCGTTTGCCACCAGTCCCGCCATGCACACTCCGGCGGGCAACACGTTGGAACTGGCCTATGCAGTCCGGGCGGCGGTGCAGACAGTCAACGACAAAGTGGTAGTCTTTGGCGGCGATACCGTCGTCAGCCCAACCTTTGCCAGCAATATCGTGGCAGAAGGCAAGCTCGATGGCCTGGATATGACCCGCGCCCTAATAGCCGACCCCGATTTGGTGGTGAAAGTGAGGGCCAATATAATTGAGGAAATTCGACCTTGTATCCGGTGCAACCAGGATTGCGTCGTCCGCAGCCCACTTAATCAGGTGGTCAGTTGTATTCATAATCCCCAGGCTGGACACGAACGCGAATTTGGAGATTTGCCAGCCATCAGCCAACCACGTCGGGTGTTGGTAGTAGGCGCGGGGGCGGGAGGTTTGGAAGTGGCCCGTGTTGCGGCAATGCGCGGTCACGCAGTAGTGGTTTATGACAAGGCAAAGGTGGCGGGGGGCGCGGTGACTCTGGCTGCTAATGCTCCCAACCGACCCGAAATGGCGGGCGTAATCAGTTGGCGGCTACACGAGTTGAAGCGGCTCAACGTACCTATCGAGCTAGAGGTGGAAGTCACGCCCGAACTGGTTGGCAAACTCAAACCCGACGTGGTGGTGCTGGCAACCGGGTCAAAACCCCGCCCGTCCGAAATATCCGGGGCACATATGGCGCACGTGGTTGGGGTCAGCGATGTGCTGATGGGTCACACACCGGGAACAAAGCGGGTGGTAATAATTGACAGCGAAGGCTATCAAACTGCTATCAACGCGGCGGAATATCTAGCAGTCCAGGGTCGGCCAGTCGAAATCGTGACCGAAGATAATTTCGTGGCTATGCAGTTGGGCGGGTTGCAAGAGCTTACGCCCTGGTACAGTCGGGCCGCCGCCCAGGGGATTGTCTTTTCGCCCATGACGATGGTAATAGCGATTGAATCAAATCGGGTACGGGTGCGGCCTCGTTTTGCCCCACCTGACCAGGAACGCATCATTGAGGACGTAGATGCCGTTGTGCTGACTAACTACGCTCTGCCCAACGACGAACTTTATCAAGCCTTGCAAAATCAGCCCGAAATCCAGCTATATCGCATAGGGGACGCGGTTGCCCCACGTCGGGTCACGCACGCTATTTTGGAAGGGCAAAGGGTGGGTAGGCTGATTTAAATGGATTTGTTGGGGGCTGTCCCACCAGCCGTTCGGAACAGTCCATTGACGGAGCAATGTCCCACAAGCACACGGACGTTTGTTGGATATTGCTCCGCCAATAGACACTTACTGATAACTGACGACTGATAACTGATAACTTTTTATGTACAATACTCAATTCAAATATTTATTTAGTCCAATCAAAGTAGGCTCGATGGTAGTACCGAACCGGGTGCTGTTTTCGGCGCACCTGACCAATCTGGCCGAAAATAATTTGCCCAGCGCACGCTTGACCGCTTATTATGCCGAACGCGCCAGGGGTGGTTGCGGCCTCATCATTACCGAGGAGCAGTCCGTCCACCCGACAGACCACGCCTACGAAAAACTAATCCACGCCTTCGACGAGCGAGTAATTCCGTATTACTGCCACATGACCGAGGCGGTGCATAAACACGGCAGTAAAATATTGGCCCAAATCAACCATAACGGCGCACAAGCGTCCAGCGTTTATTCGCGGTTGCCCGTGTGGGGGCCGTCACCTATTCCTGACCCGATGTTTCGGGAAATGCCTAAAGAAATTGAAAGCAGGGAAATCCGGGAAGTGGTGGAAGGTTACGCCCGCGTTGCCAACTATTTGAAACAGGGCGGTTTTGACGGGGCAGAGTTGCAGGCTTCGCATAGTTCGCTGCTGCGCCAGTTTCTTTCGCCCCGCGCCAATTTACGCACCGATGCTTACGGCGGGAGCATCGAAAAGCGGTTGCGGCTGGCTTTCGAGATTATTGAGGCGATTCGGGCCGAGGTCGGGCGCGAGTTTGTCCTGGGTATGCGGCTATGTGGCGATGAACTGATTGACGGCGGCGTGACCATAAGGGAGACCATCGCTGCCTGTGAGATGCTGACGCGGCACGGAATGTTGGACTACTTCAACACCAGCATCGGCACGGCCACCCACACCCTTTTTATGGTGGAAGGCTCAATGCACGTGCCGCCGGGCTACCAGCTTTTTGTATCTAGCGCGATGCGACAGGTGACGGATTTGCCCGTGTTTGGGGTAGGCCGCATCAAAGACCCCTGGCAAGCCGAGCAGATTTTGGCTGACGGTCATGCTGATATGATTGGGATGGTGCGCGAACAAATTGCCGAGCCTTTTTTTGCCGAGAAAGCGCGGGCTGGTAAAACCGAAAATATCCGTTTGTGTATTTCCTGCAACCAGGAGTGTATCGGACGGGCGGGCTTGAACCTGGATATTGGCTGTATCGAAAACCCAGCGACGGGCTACGAACGGCAGTTTGGGCGCGGTACGTTACTTCGCGCCACCAAACCCAAAAAGGTAGTGATTGTGGGCGGTGGGCCTGCCGGACTAGAATGTGCTAAAATCGCGGCAGGGCGCGGTCATCAGGTGGTTTTGCTGGAAAAAAATCGAGAACTTGGCGGACAGGTGCAACTGGCAATCCGAGTGCCGAACCGGGTCGAATTTGGCGATATTGTGCGAAATTTGGTACACGAAATTGAGGCTATGCCCGTTGAGATACGGTTTGGCTTTGAAGCTACACCTGCAAACGTATTGGCCGAAAAGCCTGACACAGTGGTGATTTGTACGGGCGCGGAAGCCCAACTCCCGCCTCTGTCTGGCTGCGACCAGCCTCACGTCCTAAGTGTGTGGGACTTGCTGGAAGGACGCGCCCCGCTTCATGTCGAACGCGCTGCCGTGATTGACCAAGTAGGCTTTCATCAAGCTACCAGCGCGGTAGAATGGTTGGCGGCTCGTGGTACAGCCGTCACGGTCTTGACCCCCGCCCTTTATGCCGGGCAAGATTTGGGCCTGACCCTTGACCTGGAAAACTGGTATCGGCGCACGGCGGCCCTGGGCGTGACCGTAATACCAAATGTTTCGCCACTGGGTTTCCAAAATAACTGCGTCCAGGCTATTGGCAACTATACGGGTCAGATGTTGGAATTTGGCCCTTTCGATTTGATTGTGATTGCCAATCACGGACGGGCGCGGGACGATCTTTATCATGCGCTGATGGGCTGCGTGCCGGAACTATACCGGGCCGGAGATGCACTCGCCCCGCGTCGGGCCAGCCACGCCGTCAACGAAGGCCACCGCATAGGTAGGACGATATAGTTTTCAGCCGTCAGTTTTCAGTTTTCAGTTAAAACCAGCACGTAATTAGCAGTCTTCAACCATCAGTAAAAGCAAAAGCAAAAGAATTGTGGTTGTATATCAGAAACGCCAATGGTTGATGAGCATTAGATATTAAAATTGGTATTGGGAACTCCAACGGTTGAAGCCGTCGTCTAATCGAACCAGACCTGATAAATCAGGTTACGATGCCACAAATAAATAAATTTTCAACCCACTTCAGTGGGTTTGGAATCAGATAGACGATGGTTTCAACCAACGGTGCTTGATACAACGTGTGCCAACCGGAAACGCCAACCAACGGCAGTATTTATTTACTGACTACTGCTAACTGACGACTGACAACTAATAGACGATGACTAAAAACGTAATTTGTTGGATTGAATTAGAAGATGGTTCACCGTCCGCCGCCAGCCTGGAACTTTTGGGCGAAGCCAGCGAAGTAGCCCGCGCCTGGGATGGCAAGCTAACCGCTTTGGTTTTAAGCGATACGGCTGATAATCAGGCCGCGTGGCTGGCAAAGTTGGGGCAATACGGCACGCAATCCGTGCTGGTCGCGCTTCACCCGCTACTTGCCACTTACGAGAGCGATGCTTACCAGGAGGCATTGACTCAAGTTCTGGCGCAGCAGGATTGGACGGCCTTCTTCGCCCCAGCTACCGCAAACGTTGCCGATTTCGTGGCGAGGCTGGCGGCGCGTTTAGAGGTGGCCGTTGTCAGCGATTGCGTCCGGCTGGCAGCCACGACTGACGGTGGTTTGAACCTGACCCGGCCTATTTATAGTGACCGTTTGCACAGCCATTATCATTTCGAGCCTGCCGCCACTGCCAAAATTATAGCTACTTTCCGACCCGGCGCACGTGGCGTGGATTTGCGTCCGCAGTCACAAGCCGCCGACTTGCAAATTGTCAACGTAACTATCGAGCCATCCCAGGTGCGTACTCGTTCGCTGGCTATCGTGCCACCCGCCCCCGACACAGTTGACCTGGTGGAAGCCGAAAGAATTGTAGCCGTAGGTTTGGGTTTGCCGCATCCGCTTGGGGTAAAGCTGGCTTACGAATTGGCTGCGGATTTAGGGGCGGCGGTGGGTGGCACGCGCCCAATTGTGGATAAAGGTTGGCTGCCGTTCGAGCGGCAAATTGGGACGACAGGCCGTTCGGTTGCCCCGCGCCTGTATATTGCGATAGGTATTTCGGGAGCCAGCCAGCATACGGGCGGTATTCGGGGAGCGCGAACGATTATCGCTATCAACCCTGACCGAAGTGCGCCCCTGATGGCTCTGGCTGACCTGGCAATCGTAGGCGACGCGGCGGAAATCGTGCCGCTCCTGCTTAAACTTCTCGCAGCCCGTCATCCCAAAGTTGTTGATGATAGTTTTGTGGAGACGAGACAGGCTTTGCCAATCGGAGCGGGAAGCACCAATAGATAAATATTTGTAACTATTCAGGTCAATTGTAGGAGGCTGCTCCGCCAGCCGATGGTTTTCAGTTGAAATGACCGTCAAATCGGCTGGCGGAGCAGCCTCCTACAGAAGACAATGCAAGGCTGAACAGTTACAAATATTTACAAAATAATCCTTGTACCGTCAATGGGGAACGCCAACGGTTGAAACTGTCGTCTAAACAAACCAAACACGTTAAAACGTGTTACCAAACCGTTCGGCAACCTGATTTATCAGGTTTGGGGTGACTAGCGGGTACCCCCTGGGTGGGTTTCAACCGTTGGCGTTCCCCATTGGTTTTAGCTCGTGGCTATAAGAATTGGAAAGAGTATTTAGTGGAAAATGTCAACCGATTTGATGTAATCGTGGTGGGGGCTGGCCCTGCCGGAAGTGCGGCGGCGTTGGTAGCGGCCCGTGCTGGTCTCAAGGTGATACTGCTCGAACGCGGCGAGTTCCCAGGTAGTAAAAATTGTTCGGGGGCGGCGATGTACGGCACGGCGGTGCTGAACGAGCTTGTACCGGATTTCTGGCTGACCGCTCCTGTCGAACGTTATGTAACGCGCCGCGTGCTTTCTTTTATGAGTCAGGACTCGGCTCTATCGGTAGATTTCAAAACTACCAAATTTGCCGAGCCGCCCTACAACGCCTTTACCGTGCTGCGGCCCAAATTTGACCGTTGGCTGGCGAGTGAGGCCCAACAAGCTGGGGCGGTACTGCTCAACGAAAGCGTGGTGGATAGCCTTATTCGCAACGAAGCTGGAAGCGTGATTGGGGTGCGAGTGCGGCGGGAGCAAGGCGATATATACGCACCTGTCGTGATTGCGGCGGATGGGGTAAATTCGTTTTTGGCAAAGCAGGCGGGTTTGCAGCGTGAGTTCAAGTCCGACGAGATGAGCGTGGGGGTCAAGGAAGTTTTGGAGCTTGACCGGGAGCGGTTGGAAGAACGTTTTGGCTTGACCGGGAGCGAGGGGCTGGTCAACGAGTTTATCGGTACGATTACGGGTAAAGTTCACGGCGGCGGCTTCCTTTATACCAACCAGGATACCCTTTCGATTGGCGTAATCGCACAAATTTCGTCGCTGGTTGACCAGAAGGCGAGGGCTTACGATTTGCTGGATATTTTCAAACAGCACCCTAGCGTCGCACCTCTGCTGCGCGGCACGGTACGGCGCGAATATTCGGCCCACATGATACCGGAAGCGGGTCACAATTTTTTGCCTAAACTTTATACCGACGGTTTGATGGTGGCGGGCGACGCTGCCGGGTTGTGTTTTGCGACGGGGCTGTACCTGGAAGGCATAAATTACGCGATTGCGAGTGGTGCGGCGGCGGCCCGAACCGCAATCGCGGCTCACAAAGTTCAGGATTTTGGAGCAGCTAACTTAAAACAATATCAAACCGCGCTGGAGCAAAGCTTTGTCCTCAAAGATTTCAAACGGTTTCGGCACACGCCCGAATTTGTCAACAGTGCGCGGTTGCAAAACTTTTACCCACAGCTATTATGCGATGGAGCAAGCGAAATCTTTACTTCCAAAGGGCAGCCCAAACGCAAACTGCTCGAAGTGGCCTGGCAGCAATTGCGCCGCCAGAAAGTATCGCCGTTGCAACTGGCCCGTGATTTATGGGATGGTGGCCGGGCCTTCGGGTGGTGACAGGCTTCGTAAGTAGAGCCAACGGTTAAAACCGTCGTCTATGCAACCCAAACACGTTGAAACGTGTTGTCGGACGGCCCGGCAACCTGATTTATCAGGTTTGGGGTGGCTAGACGACGGTTTTAACCGTTGGTGAATATTTGGCGATTATTGAGGAAACAACCAATGCTCAAGTTAGAGCAAATCCAAAAAATAGTGCGACGGGTTAAGCGTGAAGATAGCCAACCCGCCAACCAGACAAATCAAGCCATCCTGGACGAATTGGAGCAAACCGACGAAATAAATCTGGCGGGCGTAGATGAACGTCTGGCGAATACCCGTTTTCGGGTGGACAACCAGCCGCATATCCAGGTAAATAACGCCGTGTGCAAAGAATGTTCGACCCAGGCTTGCGTTTATGCGTGTCCAGCCAATTTGTTCACCCCGCTTTCAGATGGCACAATTTTGTTCAACTACGAGCAATGCTTCGAGTGCGGTACTTGCTACGTGGCGTGCAACCGCGAAGGCGCGATTACCTGGACGTATCCACGAGGCGGTTTTGGCGTGTCGTTTAGAGAGGCATAAGGCATAGCTGATGTTGACGATTGCGGTTTGCTTAAAACAAGTGCCTGACCCCCTCGCGGTTGAGATTGACCCATTGACCGGAGCGATCAATCAAGCCCGGCTGGTTTATATTACCAATCCTCCCGACGCAGGGGCATTGGAACTGGCTTTGCGTTGGCGCGAAACCACCCCCGATGCGTGGGTGCGGGTGGTAACTTACGGGCCGGAGCGAGCAGACCAGATATTGCGCGAGGCTCTGGCGGTGGGTGCGGACAGCGTAACCCGCATATCACATTCGCCTAAACGGACTGCCGAGGCTTTGGCATCGGTTTTACGCCCGCTCAATCCTGACATCGTGTTATGCGGCAGCCGGAGTGCGGATATGGCAACGGGGCTAGTGCCGGGACTGCTGGCCGAATACTTAGGGTTGGCCCAAGCGACGGGTGTTACCCAGGCCAATTTCCAGTCGGACGCGAACCAAATTAAGGTCGAGCGCAAATTAGAACGAGGGAGGCGGCAGCGTTTGCTAATAAATTTGCCAGCCCTATTAGCCGTCGAAGCGGGTATCGCCAAGTTGCGTTACGCTTCGTTTCCAGGCCATTTGGCGGCGCAACAAGCCACTATCCCGGTGGTGGAAGCCACATTCAGCAATAAGCCGGAAACCGCTTTACGAAGGGTTGGCATCAGCGCACCCCGCCCGCGTCCGCGCCAAATATTTATACCCGACCCGAATTTGTCGGCTGCTGCCCGTATCGAGGCAATTTTGAGCGGCGGGGCGGCCATTAAACAAAAAAAGGCTGGCCCTGTCGAGGGTTCGGCCCAGGAACAAGCCGCTCGTATTGCAGATTTTTTGGAACAAAATGGTTTTCTTGAGTAATATTCACCGCAGCAACCAGTTGACGGCGCAGAGAACGCAGAGAATTTAGAAAAGTTGGAGGCTGCTCCGTCAGCCGATATGGACAATATGGAAGGTTTAATGGCATCTTTATGGCTGGCCGATTACACCTGGCCTGACGTTGAAAAATTGCTTGAGCAGGGCTTCGATTCTTTGCTGCTGATGCTGGGGGCGACGGAACAGCACGGGCCACATCTACCCTTATCAACCGATACCATATTGGCGGAGGCTTTGGCCCTGGACATAGCGGCCCGGCTCGGTCAAACTCTGGTTGCCCCGATTATCCCGATTGGTACGTCGGACGAACATAAAGAATTTTGTGGCACGTTAAGTTTATCTAAAGCAACGTTAGCAGGGCTGATATACGATTTAGGATTTAGCGCGTCCCGACACGGTTTCAAACGCTTGTTGGTCTTGAGTTCGCACGGTGGCAATTATGAAGCTATCAGGCAGGGAGTTACCCAATTGCGCCAAAACGTAGCTGACCTGGAAGTTATCGCTTTCACGGATTTAATCAAGGCAATGCAAACCGTCACAAATAAAGAATCTGCCGATTTACCCGAAGCCGTAATGGGCTGGCACGCGGGCGAACGCGAGACCTCCCAAATGCTGCATCTGCGGCCCGATTTGGTTCAGATGGAGCGGGCTGCAGCAGGTTACATTGGGGATATGCAAACCCTGATGCCGCGTTTGAAACAAGCAGGATTGCGACCTGTTACTGCCAACGGAGTGTTGGGCGACCCGACCCTGGCAACAGCGGCGCGTGGGAAAATCTATCTGGAACAAGTGGCCCTAGCTTTGGTGGCGGCCATCAACACCTATGGAGCAAGCAACAGTGGCAACTGACGGGCTGATTGAAAGGCTAGTGGAGGCTTTGCCCATCCAGGGTCACGCCCGTACCGCGCTAATCGCATTTGCGATCCAGGCGGCGAACCACCCCGAAGTCGAAGGGATTTTACTTTACGGTAGCAGTTTGTGGAAAACCAATCCGGCGGACCTGGATTTTGTGATACTGCTGGCAAAAAACGAGTATGTACATTTTTACGGGGTCAACCACGCGCTCGGTATGCGCTGCGAGATTGAATACATCACACAACCAGTACTTGAAGATTATGTCAAGTACCCCTATTGGCGGGCCACCGATTGGGAATTAGAAATCGGGGCTAAGTATGTTCACGGTCAGATTTTGAGCGATAAGCAGGGCCGCTTAAACCAATTCAGGCAGCGCGTGACCGGGCCGGAAAGTTTGAGCTTGCGCCGTTATTTTTTTGTGCATCAGTTGGGCCAGGCTACCAGCCGCTTAGGGAAACTGGCGAAGCGAAAGGCTGATTATAGCGAACCGGAAGTTTTTCAGTTGACCGCCGACTTTGCACACGCCTTTGATAGTGCCGCTCATCACGCTCTGCTCAGCTACCCACGCAACGCACACGTTTTAGAGGGCTGGCCTCTAACCCCGGAGCAGCGGGCGGGTTTGATTGCGCCGGGCCAGCTTGAGCTAAAAACTGCACTGTTGGCCGAGGTAGCCACGCAGGGCATCAACAATTTGGGCCTTGACGAACTTTTAAGGGATTGCTCAAACATCGCAGGCGTGCTAGACAAACTGCCAATCTATCACCTGGTAGATTACATCGGATTGGGGCGCGTTTTGCAGACGGTGCGACCCGATTTGCACCTGCCCACCGATTTGATGATGCCTTTGTTTAACGCTTGACAGCAGCCAAATTGTAGGGGACGCGCCCCCTATAACTGGACAACAACGGAGAAACTTTGCCAGTGTTAGAATACGCTTATCGCTCACGACCAAAAGTTGAAATCCAGCGTGGACAAAGCCATATAATCGCGGTTTCGCACAATCCCTTGTTAGCAATACGCCTCAACGCAGGAGCGGCCCGTGTGTTGGAAAGCTGTCAGGATTGGCAAACTGCGGGCGAACTGGCCCAACGTTTACGAATGAACCAGACTCAGCTAGAAAAATTGTTAGCAAATCTGGCGGCGAGGCAACTACTAGAACGCCAACCGCTTACACCCCCGTCCAACGGTTGGCCGACGGTCTCGATTATTGTTCCGGTACGCAATCGGCCAGATGAGATTGTGGCTTGTGTGCGTTCGCTGCAAAAGCTGGATTACCCAGCCACGAAATTGGAAATTATTGTGGTGGATGACGCTTCGACAGATAATACAATCCAGGTTGTAAAAAATTTGCCTATTAGCCACGCCATCTGTCGCCCAGTCTGGAGTGGCCCGGCAGCCTGCCGTAATGCTGGAGCAGCCATAGCCACCGGGGAAATTCTGGCCTACACTGATAGCGATTGTGAAGTCGAAGCGGGCTGGTTGCGTGACCTGATACCGCATTTTGCCGATCAAGACATCGGGATTGTGGGCGGGCGGGTAAATTCGTTTTCGTTGGATACCAGTATCGAACGTTACGAAAGCGTGGCTAGTTCGCTTTATATGGGCCAGGACGAGCGCGATTGCCGCCCCAATACCTCTATTCCTTTCTTGCCAACGGCTAATTTGCTAATTCGGCGCGAATTATGGCAAGCATTGGGCGGGTTTGACCCGGCTTTTCCGATTGGCGAGGATGTAGATTTGGTGTGGCGGGCGCATCAATCCGATAAACGGGTACTGTATGTGCCACGCGGTACAGTTCGTCACAAATATCGTTCGCGTTTGGTCAATTTCGCCCGACGCAAGGCTTTTTATGGCGGCTCGGAGACTTTCTTGTTGCGTAAACATCCGTTACAGCGTAAAATACTGTACATTCCGCGCCAGCGTCTGCCCTTTATAGCTTTGTTGTTGACCGCCGTTGTAAACAAGAAAATCGGTTTGGTGGCGGTTGCCGCCAGTGTGCCTTTAATCGAAAGCGGTTTTAGTATGCGTCGTCTGCAAAAATTTGGCGCACACATCGGCTGGAGTTTGGTTTTCAAAACGGTGCTGCGTAACTATGACGTGATGTTTTTTCATGTCTGCGGCAATCTGGCTCGTTATTATGGTTTGGGTTTGGTGGGTTTGGGTTTGCTATGTCGTCCGCTTTTGGCTCTGACCTTGTTTTGCTTTGCATACCCAACCCTACACGTCTATCTGGAACGTAAGCCGCCGTTGTCGTTGCCCGTTTTCGCGGCTCTATATTGGCTAGAACTGGTTGCCCATCAAGTTGGTATGTTCAGGCGATGCCTGGAATGTCGCACGCTCAGGCCGCTTATTCCGACTTTGCGAGTATAATCAAGCCGTCAGCTAACACAAGGGTTGCCAATGGTTGATGAACTTTTAGAAAATAATTCGGTCCGGGAACGCCATTGGATAAATCTAACGTCTATTCAACCCAAGTACGCTAAAGCGCACTGCTAATCTACTTTATCAGGTTTAGAATCTCTTTGCCAATGGTTTCAACCATCGGTGCATCGTACCAGTTTTAGTAATTAAAGTTCATAAACCATTGTCGGCTATAACTACGAAAAGCTGACGGCTGTTGACTAATAACTAACGACTGAGAACAAATGACTACTCTACCTTTTAGTGCTATAGTTGGGCAAAACGATATAAAGACCGCGCTGCTGATTAGCGTGGTTGCACCTCAAGTGGGCGGAGTCTTGATTTTGGGCAAACGCGGCACGGCCAAATCTACGACGGTACGCAGTCTAACCCAGGTGCTGCCGCCTCTACTCGGCGTACCCGATTGTCCGTATTTTTGCGACCCAACCCAAAGCGTGCGTTTGTGTACCGCTTGTGCGGCTCGTCGAGCCGAGGGCGAAGTTTTGCCCCAAACCTGGCGACCCTTGCGCGTGGTAACGTTGCCACTCAACGCCAGCGAAGACCGTTTGGTGGGTTGTTTTGACTTGACGGCGGCGTTGCATAATCACGCTCGTCAGCGCGTTTTTCGGACGGGTATTCTGGCCGAAGCTAACCGCAATCTGCTTTATGTGGATGAGGTAAACTTGCTGGCCGACCACCTGGTAGATAGTTTGCTGGATGCCGCCGCGTTGGGGGTCAACTTTGTGGAGCGCGAAGGTATCAGCGAAATGCACCCGGCCCGTTTCCTGTTGGTGGGGACGATGAACCCGGAAGAAGGCGAGTTGCGCCCTCAGTTGCTTGACCGCTTCGGCCTGGCTGTGTCCGCCGAAAACATCCGAAACGTCGCCAGCCGCACCTTGATTGCCGAACGCGCCTTGAGGCAAGAAACCAATCCGGCCCAGCTGCAAGCCGAGTTTGCCCAGGCCCAGGCGGATTTACAGCAACAGGTAGCGCGGGCTTTGGAATTGTATCCGCACACTACTACACCTACAAAGATACGGATGGCGGTTTCGCAGGTGATTGCCTACGAAATGCGGGCCGATGGACATCGGGGCGATATTGTAGTAGATTGCGCCGCCCGCGCTCTGGCCGCTCTGGATGGCCGTACCGAGGTTACACTGGAAGACGCAGAACAGGCTTTGCGACTGGCGATGGCCCACCGCACCAAAGTTTTGCCTGACCTGAAAAAGATAGCCGCTACGATGGTGGAGGAAGAATTGCCGGGTGGAGAATCGCCCGAAGAACCCACCGAACTGGCCGAAGTAGAAGATTATCAAGAGCAGGACGCGCCCACCAATGAAGAATTTGAGCCGGGTCTGGCTGGTATCTCGCGCAAAATCAAGGCCGGACAAGAAGGCTTCCCATTACGGGCTATTCTCAAGCTGCCGCGTGACCGTCACGAGCGCGAATACACAGGCAAACGTTTCCAGTCGCGTACCAGCCTGCATTCGGGCCGTTACGTCCGCAGCCAGACCCGCCGCCCCGTTACCGACCTGGCTCTGGACGCGACCCTGCGGGCGGCTGCTCCCCATCAAAAAACGCGCGGCTGGCTACCTGGTACCGACGAACGCTTGAAACTACACCCTGACGATTTCCGCCAGAAGGTACGCCAGCGCAAAAGTCGGGCTTTGCTGATTTTCGCCATAGATGCCAGCGACTCGGTGATGTCCAAACAGCTAATGGTAGCCACCAAACGGGCTATTCTGGCCCTGCTACAAGATGTCTATGAAAAGCGAGACCGGGTAGCTATGATTACTTTCCGGTTCGCTCAAGCGCGGGTGGTTTTGCCGCCCACCAACAATATGACCCAGGCCCGTGAAGCTCTGGAAAAGATATTTGTGGGCGGTTGCACGCCGATTGCAACGGGGATTGCTGAGAGTCTGCGTCTGGTTGAGAAGGAGCGCAGACGCGACCCGACCATCTACCCCGCTCTGGTGCTGTTCACAGATGGTTTGCCAAATGTCGGGCTGAACGGTAATATGAACGGGAATATCCCCACCCTAGATGCTTTGCGCCTCTCGCAGCAAGTAGCTGATGCCCACGTCACCGCCACCGTCATAGACACGGGTGTACATTACAATTCCGGGGGTGCAGAACAAGAAGGCATTTGTAAGTTATTGGCCGAACAAATGAAGGGAAGCTATTACATCCTTTCAAACTTGAAAAAGGACAATATCTTTGAGTAGTAATCAGTCATCAGTAAAATGCGAAAACCTCGGTTTTTACTGACGACTGATTACTGACAACTAATTGCTAATTAATCCTGCTCAGTGATGAGCATACTAAACAGGAGGTTCATAAAGTCTATGAAGACTAAAGCTGCGGTATTTTACGATGCAAGTCAACCCCTCAAAGTAGAGGAATTGACCCTGGACGAGCCTAAAACTGGTGAAGTGCGGGTAAAGATGGCCTATGCGGGTTTGTGCCACTCCGACTTGCACGTGATGGATGACGAATTGCCCGTTGGCATGACCCCGATGGCCCTCGGTCATGAAGGTTCGGGCGTGGTTGACGCGGTTGGGCCGGGTGTCACGCGGGTCAAAGCAGGCGACCATGTAGTATTGACCTTTATCCCGTCGTGTGGCAAATGTCGCTGGTGCGTTTCCGGTATGACCCAACTATGCGATTTGGGGGCAGGTATTTTGGCGGGGCCACAAATGGACGGAACCTATCGGATGCACAACGAAGGCGGTCAGGACGTAGGCCAGATGTGTATTATCAGCACCTTCAGCGAATACACAGTGGTAAACCAGGACTCGGTTTGCAAAATAGACGACAGCTATTCGTTAGATGTTGCCTGTCTGGTTGGTTGTGGCGTAGCGACTGGTTTTGGAGCGGTGGTCAACCGGGCGCGTGTCACTCCCGGCAGCAGCGTGTTGGTGATTGGCATCGGTGGCATTGGCATAAACTCTATCCAGGGAGCTAAAGCCTCCAACGCTTCCATCATCATTGCTGCTGACGTTTTGGACAACAAGCTGGAGTGGGCCAAAGAGTTCGGCGCAACCCACACCATCAATGCGGAAAAAGAAGATTTGCTGGCAAAGGTAATGGAAATTACCAATGGGCAAGGCGTGGATTTCGCTTTTGAGGCTATTGCTACCCCGGCTACCATTGGGCAGGCGTTCGCGGCCACAGGCAAAGGGGGCACAACCGTAGTGATTGGCCTTACTCCAGCCAACGCCGAAACTATCCCGGTCAGCCCGCTGATGCTGGTATTGTACCAAAAAGCTATTTTGGGAACTCTTTATGGCTCCTCCAACCCACAGGTCGAGATTCCAAAATTGCTCAATATGTATTCGCACGGTCAGATCAAGTTGAAAGAGCTTATCACCCACACCTACACGCTGGATCAAGTCAACGAAGGTTACGCCGACCTCAAAGCTGGCAAAAACCTGCGTGGCGTGATTAAGTTCTAATTGATGGTATTTGAGTAACGCCAACGGTTCACCGGTGCCGGGTACAGGTAAACCGTCGTCTATACAACCCAAACCTGATAAATCAGGTTAGAAATTCCCTTTATGTAGTAAGTATTAGAGGTATTTGATAACCCACTTTAGTGGGTTTGGGTTGTATAGACGATGGATGCCTACACCTGGCACGGGTGTATCCATTGGCGTTCCATATTGGCGATACCAAATTATTTGTCGAGATTTATAATCACGTTAGCAAAGAAAACTGGATGAAGAACTTAATTTACCCTTTTACCGCCATTATCGGGCAGGAAGAAATGAAGCTGGCTCTGCTGCTCAACGCTGTCAACCCTTCCATCGGTGGCGTGTTGATTAAAGGCGAAAAAGGCACGGCCAAAAGTACCGCCGTTCGCGCCCTGGCAAACGTGCTGCCAGAAATTGATATAGTAGCCGATTGCCCCTATAGTTGTCATCCTGACAAACCCGAAGATATGTGCCGCACCTGCACGGCTCGGATAGAGGCGGGAGAAACCTTACCACGCGCCCGACGCAAGATGCGGGTGGTCAATCTACCGATTAATGCCAGCGAAGACCGGGTGGTGGGTACGTTAGACCTGGAACAAGCTTTGCAACACGGCGAGTTACATTTTGCCCCTGGCGTGCTGGCCGAGGCCAACCGCAACATTTTGTATGTGGATGAAGTGAATTTGCTAGACGACCATATCGTGGATTTGCTGCTAGATGCCGCCGCGATGGGTGTCAACATCGTTGAGCGCGAAAGTATTTCTTATGCACACCCAGCCCGTTTCTTGCTGGTGGGAACAATGAACCCTGAAGAAGGCGATTTACGTCCCCAACTACTTGACCGTTTTGGCTTGTCAGTCCAAATAGGCGGTATTCGCAACGTGGCTCTGCGCGTCGAAATTGTATCGCAACGCCAGCTTTTTGAGCTTGACCCGGAAGGCTTTGCCGCCACTTACGACCAGGCCGAAAAACTGCTGGCCCAACAGATTGTCGAAGCGACCAAACGGTTGCCCGAACTGCCTCCCACGCAAGAGATTTTGGAACTGATTGCCCGTGTCAATATCGAACTAGATACTGATGGGCATCGCGGCGACATTGTTACCTTCAAAGCGGCCCAGGCTTACGCCGCCTATAACAATGCCACTGCCATCAACCGAAGTCACGTAGCAAAGGTAGCGGAAATGGCCCTGGCTCATCGCCTCAAACGCACGCCGCTGGAACGGGTCACTCGCTCGGTTAGCGACGTACTAAAAAGGTTTTAAGCGTTCTTAGTTTTAGCTATAACCTACAAGCCAAGATCCTTGATGGCTTGCTCTCGTAGTTCAACTTTTCTGACTTTACCACTGGCGGTCATAGGATAATCACTCACAAACCGGATGTACTTGGGTATTTTGTGGCGGCTAATGTTAGCCTGGCAATATTGTCGCACCTCTGCTTCGGTAAGCTTCTCGTCCGGTTTAACCTTGAGAAAGGCTACCATCTCCTCGCCCATATATGCGTCCGGCACACCCACCACCTGGGCTTCGGAAACTTTAGGATGGCGCATCAGAAATTGCTCAATCTCGGCTGGATAGACATTTTCCCCGCCTCTAATAATCATGTCCTTGATACGGCCCACGATATTGACGTAACCTCGCGCGTTCATAACCGCCTGGTCGCCAGTATGCAACCAACCTTCGGGGTCAATAGTCTCGGCGGTCTTTTCCGGCATATTGTAGTAACCCTTCATCACTATATAACCACGCATGAGTAACTCACCGGGTTCGCCTATTGGTACGGCTTCGCCCGTCGTCGGGTTGACAATCTTTACTTCCAAGTGGGGAAAAGGGGTGCCGACGGTAGAAGATTTTAACTCAAAAGGGTCTTCATCTAAAGTTGTGGTGCCGCCGCCAGCAGATTCAGTCATACCAAAGTAGATTTTGCAATCAGCCCCAAACTTTTCCTTAACTTGCTCCATTAGGACTACGGGGACAGCAGTACCGCCGGTAGCAATCCAATTTAGGGAAGACATATCAAATTCTCCGGCCAGAAAGCGGGGATGATTAAGCATCGCCACCAACATAGAAGGTACGAAAAAGGAAACTGTAGCTTTTTCTTGGGCTATCAACTCTAATACTTTGGTAGGGTCGAAACCAAGCATTGAGATCACAGTATAACCTGAGATAATGCCACTGAGCATAAAATTCAACCCAGCAATATGAAAAAGAGGCATCGTACCCACATAGCGTTCACTGGAGTAATCCACACCACGGATAGAGCAATGGATTTCGTTCAAGATGTTGTTGTGGGTTAGCATAGCTCCTTTGGGAAAGCCCGTGGTACCACTGGTGTACATAATCAGAGCCACATCTTGAGGGGTGACATTGCTTTGCCTTTGCTGCAACACCTCATCACTTATCTGCTCACCTAGAGCCACCACTTGAGAAAACAGCAGGGTGCCACTTTGGGGCTTGTCACCAAATAGCACTACACGCTTTAGCTTGGGCAACTCTGGACTGTTCAGGCTAGAACTAACCGGGTCAGCTATCTCTTTTAGCTCCGGTACGAGGCCATATACCGTCTCAAGGTAAGAGTTTTTACGAAAAGTCTCCGTCATAAAAAGAGTGGTAATATCTCCCTGGCGCAGGACATATTCAAGCTCTGCCGGACGGTAGCTCGTGTTGATGGTGACTAAAACTGCCCCAATTTTGGCGAAAGCTAATTGCACTAAAATCCATTCCGGCACATTAATAGCCCAGATTGCCACGTGCTCACCCTTCTGGATGCCCAGTGCAATTAAGCCTTTAGCTACCTTATTTACTTCCTCACGGTATTGCTTAAAACTAAGCCTCAGATTCAAACCGATTTCAGGGTAGTTATAGATCAGTGCTTCCTTGTCTGGAGTAAGTTGGGCTTGCCGATCAAGCATATCTCCGATGGTCGAGTTTAATAACTCCACTCCCTGACTTTCAGCCTCCCAGATAGATAGGTTTCCTTTAATTGTCATACCTTTTGTCCCCTCTCACACTTATCCACACTTTTTGCCGTTACCTCAGGTGCATAACGCAATTTATATTATGAACATTATAACACCAGCTAAATTTTCTTGCTCCTGGTGCTTGCTTCTTTCAGGCATCCGCATAAGCCCTGGAATGAGTTTAAGTCACCATTGACTTTTGACAGCACTTGTGATGTATAATGGACTTAATAGACCTGTTTCAACTAGCGTGGCTGCTGTAACAGGTCAAATAGCTTAATTTCAAGCTAACTAATTCAAGGAGGAATTCAGGATGGAATATGCTGCTGCAGTCGAAGCTTTTTTTAAGCCTGCCCACGCCCTAACCCCGATTGAGGCTGTAGCAAAAGGCAGTCCGGCCCGTCAATTGCGCGATGCAGGTGAGCCAATCGCCATGCACGCCGTCTGGTCGCCCCATACGAATGCCCAACTTGCCAAATCAGGCTTGAACTTTCTAACGGCTTACGTGTATGGACGGGCTGCCGCCCTGGGAGAACCGTCCGCTCCGGTAGTGGCTGCCACCTTTGCGGCTTTTTCCCCGCCTCTGGTAATTAGCTTGTACGATGAGGGACGCGCCCAACTTAAACGCGGGGCACTGCTATCAGCACGCGACCAGACTACCATCGAGAGCCTGAGCCAAATTTTGGCTGGGGAAGATGTAAATGCAGCAGTGGCTATGCTGCGGCGTGGTCTGGCGGCGGCTGACCCGACTGGCAGACCACTCTTCGCGGGTTTGGCGGCGCGGGAATGGCCGACTGAACCAGTCGGGCAACTGTGGCGGGCCTGTGACCTGGTGCGGGAACATCGAGGAGACAGCCATATCGCTGCTTATATTTCGGCGGGTCTGAACCCGATAGAGATGAACATTTTGACCGAGTTGTATTTGGGAATGCCCCTCGGCACTTATTCAGCTACTCGCGCCTGGGACGAAGCGGCTACTAATGAGGCTATCGCAGGGCTGGATCAAAAAAAACTGGTAGTTGAGGGGAAGCTAACCGAAAGTGGTCACAAGCTACGCCAGGAGATAGAAACCCGTACCGACGCGATGGAACAACCTATTGTCGAGGCAATAGGAGCAGACCTGGCAACGCTGTTGGCTCAACTTAACGCCTGGTCAGAAAAATGTATCAAGGCAGGAGCGTTTCCACCCGACGACTACAAACGGGCCGCAGGCTAGTTTTTAGGTTGAATTGTAGCAGCCAATGGTAAAACCATAGCCCTTAGCATAGGCCGATTTCTCTTGTTAAATCGGTTGGCTTGTGCTACAATTTACAACCGCAGGACGGGGGGGTGGCACTCGCAAGAAGCCACTTCCCTTTTCGCGTCTATGGCCTTTTTGCCTTATTTTGTAGATAAAATGGGAAATTTGAAGTAGAAGTGAAACTTGTGCCTCATGTTATTCGTACATCCTTAGTTCTGGTCACAGCTTGCTCGGTGTATAGTGTGACCACGCCAGCCTTGCCCTTGAAATCAAGGCCAGAGATTGGCGCGGGCTAAAGATTATTAAAGGAGTTTTGTGTATGTCAATTTGTTTAGCTTCCCCTGCTAGTACAAGTAAAGAAACTGCCATGATTACCAAGATGTTAAGTAATCTATTTACTTTGACCAAATATTATGACGCTGCCCGTCACCCATCTACCACTGCCGGTTAGCGGTCGTGTGATTAAGAAAGAGGAATTTTAGAGAATGACCAACACCCTTAACGGGATTTCTACGCCAACTTATTTGGATTACCTGCGAGGCCGCTTAGGTCTCAACTCCACTCACCTTAACCAGCTAAACGCTGCTTTACCCGAATTTCTGCATATCGAGAATGACCATTTGTTTTGTCAGGATGTTGACCTGGCTCAACTAGCCCACGCCTGGGGTACACCGTTGGAAGTCGGTTTTGCGCCGCTCGTGACGCGCCAGGTACACCAAATGCACGGTTATTTTGCTCAGGCTTTTGCCCACGCTAACTACCAGGGCAAATTCACCTACGCCTATGCCACCAAAGCCGCCCAGTACGAAGACTTGATCCGCACCGCTCTGCAAGCCGGAGCGCACTATGAAACCAGTTCGCCTTTGGATATTATGATGGCGCGGTTACATTGGAAGGCGGGCAATTTGCCTTCAGACCGCATGGTTTTAGCGAACGGGTTTAAGACCGAGCAGTACGTTCAAAATATTGTGCAACTGCGTCACGAAGGTTTCCAGCAGATTGTGCCGGTGCTTGAGTCAGAGCAGGAAATTGATACTTTCTTACGAACGGGCCTGGACTTTGAGGTGGGAATGCGGATGCAGGTGGACGAGACGATCCTGCTCGATGGTGATTTCTCGCGTGTGACCAGCCGTTTCGGTATTCCTTATAACCAGCTTGACCAGGTTGCCAAACGGCTTGCCTCTACGCCCCAACTGCGTCCGGTTATGCTGCACGCAATGATTGGGACGCAATGCGAAGACCTGGATGCGTGGGTACAAGCTTTGCTGCTATGCTTCCGTAAATATTGCGACTTGCGCCTGGAATATCCGACTATGCGGGCCTTTAATTTTGGCGGCGGGATGCCCGTGCCGTACAGTCTCGATTTCAAGTTCGATTACCAGGAATTTGCGGACAAGTTAGTGGCAGGGGTGATTGAGTTGTGCGCCCGTTACGAGATACCTCACCCGGAACTGATCGGCGAGTTTGGCCGCTATACCGCCGCCGCTTACGGTTTCGATATTTACAAGGTGGTGGTGTCCAAAGCTTCGCACCAGCCCGACGTGAACTGGAACGTGATTAATGGTTCGCTGATGTCGTCGCTGCCCGATACCTGGGGCTTGAACCAGCAGTTTATTATCTTGCCGCTTAGTGGTTTTGACCGCCCGGCTAAGAAAACCTGGCTGGCGGGTTTGACTTGCGACAGCGACGATGTATATAAGAGCAATGAAGCCGACCATACGGTTACACTGCCCGATGCGGGTGCTGGAGATGAGTTGGTGTTTGGGGTGTTTATGACCGGAGCGTACCAGGATATGCTCAGTGGGATTGGCGGGGTGCATCACTGTTTGCTGCCCGAACCCGGCGAACTGGTGATTGAAGCTGCCCCTGCGGGTGGCTATCACTACACCCGCCACGCACCGGGCCAAAGCTTGAACAATATGGCCGCGTTGTTGGGCTATGACAAGTACCTGCCCTTGTTAAATGGTGGTCAGCTTACCAGTAGTCCCAGCAAACTAGAAGTAGGCAAAGCTGCCGATCTGGTGTTAGCAAACGGCAGGCGCGACGCTGGTGGCGAAGGACGCGGCAGATTGGTGCGGGGTAATCGCCCGCGTGGTTTGTGGCGTAAACTCGCCCCATTAGGTGTGTCGTAATAGCATAATATATTTATCGTCGGCGACGCAAGGACGCGCCGCCCATAGCTTATTAAAAGTGTTGGTCGTAATATAAAATGAAAAGCCGCCCTCATATTTGAGAGGAGCGGCTTTTCTTATAAAAACCGGGCTTACAAGCGAGGAGAGTCAGCCGACGGGTTGTTAGGATAGATAAAAATTGCTATGGGCCAACAACTTAATCAATTTTGCCTTGCTTATACAGCCAGCGGGCAAACTGGAGTCGTTTGTATTCGGGGGTCAATTCGTTGACCTCGCCTTCGTTGTACTGCCGACGCAGACGCAGCATATCTTTCAATTCACTTTCGCTAAAACCAGCCGTCGCCAGGTCGTAGAAGTCAGGGCTAACCCGTCCGCCCAGTTCATCAATGATGTGTGGGCCAACACCAATTTGGGGGTGAGTATCGGCTACGTTTAACTGAATCTCGTTCTCCGGGCTGCTGCCCTTATCTGTATATTGTTCCAATTGATTTTCCTTTCTGCGTTATGTAAGAAAACCTCTACGACTACTCGCTTGAGTATATTGCAATAATCTTGCCAATAATTGCTAAAAAACCGTTCAGTCGCAATAGCTATTTTCTTACTCCACCATTATATACGTTAGCTTGTTATTTTTGTTACAAAAGACCTCTTTTTGATACGATTCTAACATATCACTAACGCTTCCCGCCCGCTATGAGTTGCATCACTACCTTTATTCCAGTGTCAGTCAAGGAAAGGATCACAAGCCAATTTATAAAAATCAGTCAGTCGAAGGGTCTATTGCACATAGTTTGTGGAAGGCCAAAAGATGTTAGCCACTCCAACTCCTTTACCCCAACTTGGAACATTCACAATTTGGTCAAGGATTGCACTTAGCGTGGCAAATTGCTATAATAACCGCGCAAACCGCAGGCAGCAAAAAGCACGATAGGGTACCATATAAAGGTATCATCTCAAAAATCTGAGGTGTAGGGGCGAGATGTAGCGCACCCAAAGATACGGTGTCGTTTGTCAAGTGCCAATTTCAAGGTATTCGCCACTTTAACACCTGAATAGTTGAAATTGGCTGGCTCACGAAGCTTTTGCTAGGTGTGTCGCTTGCTTATTCAGCGCATATTCCAGATCGAACGCTTTGCCGCTTTTTACCACCGCAAAAGCCAGATGTACCAGTTTGCGGGCAGCCGCTATACGGGCTACCTTCATGGGTTTGCCAGCGGCCCTTAATTTGTCATAAAACGCCTTGACTACTGCATTCCAACGCGAGGCACTCATTGCCGCCATATATAATACTCCGCGTAGGAGTGGATGACCACTATGCCCAAATTGGGCATGACCACGAATACTGGTGCCACTGCTCCGTTCGGTGGGA
>JBBQZT010000007.1:0-105769 GCA_038207455.1 Chloroflexia bacterium | reverse complement strand
TTTTGAGAGCGGCAACACCCTCACGATAGCCAGGGTAAATTAGGTTTTCAGACATGGCCCCCACCGCCACTTGTTTGAAAAATAAGATCAGATGTAGCCTTTACGTGAGACCCAAGCCTATATTTTGTGTAAAGTCGAGTTCAGTTTTGGTCTGAAAAGTCAGGTATTTGGTATGCGATTTCACTAAATTTCTCCTGCTAACCTTTATCACACCTAACTACTCACCTGTCAGTATCATTCCGAATGGAGGTCACAACTGGTTGTTGCGGAATGAGGAATCTGTTGCTTAAAATTCGTGTGATTATACCCAAGCCCCAAACTTTTAGCAACAGATTCCTCACTCGTGCCTCGCTCAGAATGAGATTATGCTTTTAACATAGTGTTCTAACTGATTTCAATCCACTGGGGCGAACGATACATTATGTCAACTTCAACCCCAGTGTTGCGGTCTAACCAATCGTCTCCGGTTTCCCAAAACTGATTGTTAATCTCAATCCGGTCAGCAAAGTGGCGGGCAATGGCGGTGCGGGTTTCTACCGGAATATCTGCCTGGATATAAAAGTTAGGACTTTCGCTTATAGCAGAGCTTGTCACGGCCCGCAGGGTTGTGAGCGGAGAGAAGAATCTGTTATTTATGCCAGTCACCGAACAGACCCTTCGACTTCGCTCAGGGTGACAAGCGAAAGTTCTAAAAAGTACAAGTCAAAATCAGATTTGGTGTCGGAATTATTGGCAGCGTAAGAACCGGCCAGCCCCACCGCCAACAACTGCGGGTACTCTGCAAATTTTGCGACTACGTCTTTAACCTGAGCCGGGATGTCGTGGTTGGCGGTCAAAGCTTTCCTTCCTGAATACAATTTTAATAAAGATGTTCTCTTCCAAAGTCAAGACTTCTTTGCTTTATTAAATTTCAACGTTTTCGGAGGCAATTCTCCATTTGCAAAAGCCGCCTTTATGACTTCGAATGGGTAACTTGTAATTTCGACTAATTCCCTCAAAAAAGGGTCTGGAATAGGCTCAGTTTTATTAAATGTCCAGGGGCGTTGTCCTGCAAATATTAACTTAAAGTGGTCATCCCTTTTCGGAGACTCCAAACGACTTGCACCAATAATTCTGTAATTTCGTTCAATGTCCCGAATGTAATTTGCTTATCACGAGTACCACTTGGAATACTCCAGTCATAAGCATCCGCAAGCTTTTGTTTATAACCCAAACCTACTAATGGAAAAGCACGCCTATTATCTGGATTGATGTAATCCTCGATAGCTTCATCTTCGCCTAAAGCAAAGGCTTCTGCACTTACAACCCCTACAAAAAACTTGTTTTTATTCTTGCCAATGCAATTATCGTGTAAAATCAAAATTTTGCCTAATTCTTCAGACCACAATTGAGCCATTTCTTCGGCATCATCAAAACCTTGTGGAACTGGATGAGGGAGGTAAGATTGCACATTTAAAATATCAATAGCCTCAAGTAACTCTATATTTCTCTGCATACGCAAAGATAAACGACCTAAAGCTGTTTGGATAGTTGGTAATAACTTATACCCTTCTTTTGAACGTTTTTCTCCCCAATACACATTGCTTTCATCAAAAAGGACATCATAAATTTGCATTGGTAACAATTGAGCTTGTTCTGACTCTACTTCTTCTATGATTTCGCCAAGTGCAACAGAGGCAATATTTAACTCGTGGTCATCTCGCGGGAAACTGTGGTCTATCAAGACGGGGGGTAGGCAAAGTAGAGGCGGCATCGTTATTTGTTCCTTGCTGGTTTTTGTAGAAAACGTCGTTGCGCTCGAAGTAAGCGGCCACTTAACGAAAGAGCCTCTCCAAAAAAATGAGGAGGCCAATTATTCATAGTACCATCTGGCTCTACGTTCATTGAATAAACGTAAGGACGTTCTGACGCGGCATCAATATAGAAAATGCCGCTATTCCTGGCGATTTCACCCGACTCATCTTCCGCAGCAAAAACCCTTATAGCGTCAACGATATGTTCGCTATGAGTCTCTATAAGAACTTGCTTTCCAGAACGCATCATCGCTACAAAAAATTCGGCTAATCGCACTTGAAGGGCTGGATTTAAGTGCAATTCTGGTTGTTCAATAACTAAAACGCTATTCTCTTTTGCTAAGAGTCCTCTGACTAAAATTGGCAAAACTTGAGAGTAACCAAAACCAGAATCAGCTAAAGCGTGCGACGCCTCACCGTCAACCGTCTTGATTTTTAATTCTACAAGTACATTACCTGTTATAGCTGCTTTAATTTCATCTGAATAAAAATTATCAAGTTCAGGTTTCTGCCCCGTTCTAAGATAATGCAACCAGGAATTAAGTGCCTCAGATAATGCAATTCCTTTAGGTTCACCTAATTGACCCGGCAATAGAGTTTTAACTTTCTCTTTACCTTTGTCGCGTAAAATGTAAGGCAAAAATTTGCCTGCTGGATCCATACCAGGGTTAGTATCATTAGGTGCTATATAATAACGTTCTGCTGGAGTACGTAGCGGTGCTAGATATTGAACCTGTCTTAATGCGGTTTGCAAATCATTATATGCCGCAGCAATTACTGGAGGTAGATCTATAGGAACAAAATGCTTATGGTCCGAATGCTCATCAGCTATCTGTAGTTCAGCTATTAATGAGATGGGGAAAAGACCACGAAGGGCTGTAGAAAACTTAATAAATTTCTGATCTCCAATCTCAACTATCTGAGTTAAATCTAATTTTACAGAATCACTTCTGAGCCTAATAAAGCCTTCAAAATGCTTTTGTGGAATTAGGATATGGTAAGAACTATTTTGACTGGAAGCGTCTTCTGAATACACAACTTCCCAAGAAAGCAGTTTTTCTTGCTTTGTAACCATTTGGAAATGGGCATGGGTTAGTAAACTTTGCGAATGTATTGCACCAATTTTGTTGAGATCTTCGGGTGATAGCTGCAAGCTCGAAGTGGTATCATTTATAGACTTGAATTTGAAATAGGCACGCAAAGAATAAGGAAGATGCGAGTCAGCAACTTCATCATTTTGAATTGAGCCTGAGTCAGAAAAACTTTCCCCTTTATTAGCTGCTCGAATTAGCTTTACAAGACCTGACGGCATTACATCTTGTATGGTTAGAGCTAATCCTACCTCGCGTTGGCACTGGTTATGAGAAACAAAAGAGCAATAATTCCCTAAATCAACTTGCGTACCGGAAAAGCGAAGCTTTCCAGGTATCATACTATAAGGCTCATCTATGCCTTGTGTTTGTCTTAACAACAAAAGAGTTTTTAAGATGGTAGATTTACCAGAACTATTTGTCCCACAGAAAACAGTCAAAGGATGAAGCGGAAATTTCCAATCACCGTCTTCAAATATTCGCACGTTTTCGAGTTCAATCGAGGTAATCATAAAATGGGATGCCCTTCTTAGCAATTGAAAAGAAACCTTTATAGAGGTGCATTGTAATACTAAAAATTGCGACTTGCAAGAGCTTACGCTACTACAACCGCAACCTGATCACGAAGGGTCTTTCTTATGAAGCGATAACTTTTAACCGTGATTTATCTCCTCGTTGATGTGGTCGAAGGCCCGCTTCACAAACTCATCATTGGGTGGTACGTGGCCGATTTTTGCACCTGCCGCCGCTTGTTCTGCGGGGGTGGGGCGGGCGCGGCCACGTGTAATCGAGTGGTAAGCATCGGCATCTTCTGTAGAAGCTTTACCAGCCTCAACGATAGTGTAGCGCAGCAAAAAGCCACCTGTCAAGACCATTAGCGAGGTCAATATGTGAAGTTGGCGCGTAAACGGCCCTTGTTTGGGGGCGAAAGTCTGTATCGCCAACGGCCCCACCATAGCCAGACCAATAGTAGCTCCCATAAAGTTGCGATACTCGCCTTCAGTCAAAAACTTACGCACCTGGGGCTTCATTCGGTAGGCCCACAAACCTAACATCGCCAGTTCGGACAAGTTAGCGGTTTGTTCGATGCGGTCTAAGCGATGCAAGTCTTCGACATTTACGTTGGACAGAGCGCAAGCCAGGGTAATCGAAGCCGCGCCCGTCGAAAAAGCCGATGAAATAAAAAGCGGCCCCATCGTAATATCGCCCTCAATCCAGAGCGGGGTAGCTGTGGCCGAAAGCAGCACGCCCGTGTAGCTGCCCACACCGAGACCGCCTATGCCCTGCAAAGCACTGGTCACGTCGTTACCCAAGAGTAGAGCCAGCTTGCCAGGCAAACTTTTTTCTGGCAAAAATCCGTCTTCGACCAACTGGCGAGCAGCGTTAAGGCCGCTCAAAACGCCTGTGGTAGTCAAAAGATAAGTTCCCAGGCTCAAGGGCGAACGTAGCTTGAGAATCCGCAACATATGTAAGAAGCGTTCGGGACGCTGCAAATCTAAAATCAGCAGCACGGGCGAAACCATTAGACCCACCAGACTGATATAATGCCCGGCCCGAATAATCGGACGGTCACGTTTGGGGTCGCCCACCAACTTGGTAATCGCCGTGATAGCGGAAGCCCCCGCCGCAATCCCGCCAATCCAGAAATAAAACCAGATTTGCCAGACCCAATGCGCCTTTTTGAGGACAGGCCGCCCATAATAACTGGTAAACTCGTTGTTGCGTTTGCGCTTACGTTTCCCTTCGGGGACACGGCCTGGGTCGGCAAACTGTTCCGATTGAGTCATTTTTTCAGTCGGCTTGACCGTGCGTGCCACCAACAACAACGTCGCTAATATTTTCAGCATTTATCTTTCTCCGTGAACTCCGTCTCCTACACCACGTTGCAGTGGCATTGGATTGTCATTACGAGTGAGGCACGAGCGAGGAATCTGTTGCTGAAAACCTACGAGCCGTAGCGTACCAAAATCGTAGCAACAGATTCCTCACTTCGCCGAGCCTTCGTTCGGAATGACAATGGCCCGACGCTTGTGCAATTTGGTGTATTGATAAATTGTAACCATTCAGCCAGGCAACTTTTCTACCTTCTCCGCGTTCTCCGCGTCCTCTGCGGTAAATAGTTACGCTGAATTAGCTTTTTTTGCGGCGCAAAGCCAGCGTCGAAACAATAGACAAACCCACTGCCGCGATTGCGCTGGCAAGATAGCCGCGTGCTACCCGATTTTGGGGCAACAACGGCTTTTGGGGCAAACCATAAGCTTCCGGTTCGGCTTTGAGCAAAAAGAAAGCGTTGAGGTCGCCCACTTCGGTTTCTTCATCCACGCCATAAAGATAAGCGGTGGTTTCGCCACGTGCGTGCAACTCGGAGACGCGATGACGGGCCTTCATCTTGAGGTCGTCCAGGTTGCCAAACAAAATACTATCGGTGGGGCAGGCTTTGGCACAAGCTGGTTCAAGACCTTCTTTCTGACGGTCATAGCACAGCGTACACTTGAAAGCGCGGCCATCTTCGTGTTCCAAAGCTACTACCCCAAACGGACAGGACGGCACGCAATAACCACAACCGTTACAAATATCGGGTTGCACATAAATTGAGCCAAACTCCGTGCGTACAATCGCTCCAGTTGGACAGGCTTGTAAGCAGCCCGCATTCGTGCAATGTTTACAAACATCGCTCATCATCAACCACTGGCCCAGATTCGGGTAGCCCACCTGCAAGCTGACATTACCATCCACGTTCAAAAGCGGCAGCCCGGCGATGCTATCCATGTGACCAGTCCCGCCACCGTCCGCCGACACGGTTGTACTGGCGGTTTGGGGGTGGGCCATTGGCAGTCGTTGTTTTTTGTCCATCGTCTCGATAAAAGCCACGTGCCGCCAACTGGTCGCGCTCAAAGCGGTAGTATTATCGTAGCTCATGCCAGTCAACTCATAGCCATCGGCGGGCAGTTGATTCCACTGTTTACAAGCTACTTCGCACGCCTTACAGCCGATACAAAGGGTGGTATCGGTAAAAAATCCATTTGCCATTATAAGCTCCTTATTAGCCCACAGCTAGACAGCCGACAGCTTACAGCCAGCAGCCGAAACCATTAAGAGCGAAACTTGTAGGACATTGCTCCGTCAATGGACTGCTCCAATTCATCGGCTGGCGGCAACCACACCCAGGAGGTACCCGCGCAACCTCCTACAAATATCCTGGTTCTTGTGGGATATTGCTCCACCAATGAACTTCCCTGTTCTCTGTGGGACATTGCTCCGCCAATGGACAAATCGGCTGTCTGCTGTCTAGCTTCCGCCGTCCGCGCTTGGATTGACGTGCTTCATTACATCCACCGCGCCCAGGTGCATTTTGTGGGCCAGTTCGCCCGCTTCGCCACCTCGGTTCACCACCATATCGTCGCCCGAAACCGGATTAGACTCCACAGCTTTACGAGCGCGGCCCTTACGCAGCCCCGCCGTAAAAGTCTTAGCTTCGTGGATACGCGCATTCGGCTCTGTCGTGAGCGCAATCATATTGTTCACCGTATCACCCGTCACCACCCCTTTGCTACCCCAATGATAAGGCAGCCCTATCTGGTGCAAAGGTTTGCCATCAATGTTGAGCGGTCTCATGCGGTCTGTCACCAACACCCGCATTTCCAGTTCGCCTCGTGAAGTGGTGAGAGTAGCCCAATCGCCGTTGAGCAAACCTTCCTGGGCTGCCAGTTCGGGGTCAATCTCGGCAAAAAGTTCTGGCTGCAACTCGCTCAACCAGGGAACCCAACGGCTCATCCCACCCGAAGTATGATGCTCGGTCAGGCGGTAGGTCGTGACTACGTGCGGATAACGTGGGTCAAGCGAAGGGTTAATCGGGTTTTCAGGCCGCTCTATCACTTTTCTAAGCGGGTTATTCTGCTGTAAGTACAACGGATTCGCTACGGGCGACTCCACCGCTTCATAGTGAGCAGGCAACGGCCCGTCCGCCAACCCGGTTGGGGCAAACAACTGACCCACCCCGTCCGCCATCATAATAAAGGGGTCGGAGCCGCTATGCGCCGCCAAACCTACTCCATTCGGGTCGGCGGGTGTCCAGGGAGCTTTGTCCAATGGAAAATCTGGTACGTCGTGACCAACCCATTTGCCTTTACCAGTACGCTGGCTGGTAGCATCGCCCATTTGCTCACCCGCCGACTGTTCTGGTTTAGTCTGTTCACTGGCTTCGGGGTCTGCCTCCCACCAAACCAGCTGTTTACGGTCACTCCAGGGCTTGCCATCGGGGTCGGCACTAGCCCGGTTATAAAGCAAACGGCGGTTGGCAGGCCAGGCAAAACCCCACCCACTATGGTTGGTATATTCTTTGTGGTCAAGCTGCGTCCCCACCGGGTCGGCCTGGCGGTTTGCGGCCCGGTTCGTTCCGTCGGGTGCGATGATGCCGCTATAAATCCAGCAACCGCAAGCAGTCGAACCATCATCCTTGAGGTCGGCAAAACCTTTGACTGGCTTGCTGTCGGCGACAGTAAAACCATTGATTTCGACGGACACCGAATGTAAATCGGGTTCGCCAATATGCGGCTCTTTAATCGGCAAATCCCATTGTACGTGCTGAATAGGTTTGTCACGCTGCAAAGTCGAGTCTTTATAAAGTTCGCGCAGCCGTACCCCCAGGTGATACATAAAGTGGGTTTCGCTGCGGGCCTCGCCGGGGGGGTCAGCCGCCTTGTCGTGCCACTGCACCAGCCGTTCGGTGTTGGTAAAAGTGCCTTCTTTTTCGGCCACAATCGCGGCGGGCATCAAAAAAGTTTCGGTAGCGACAGTTTTGGGGTCGCGGCCCTCGAACTTCCAGAAGTCGCCCGTCTCGACTGGATAAAGGTCGCGCACCACGCACCATTCCAGCTTCTGCATAGCCTCGACTTCCATGCGGGCATTGATGCCACCCACTCCAAAGTTTTGGCCCATCACGAACAAACCCTTTGTTTTGCCGTCCAGCATATTAAAGAAAATCTGGTTGTAGCTGTAGTCGCCGTTGATTTTGGGCAGATAGTGGAAACAAAAGTCGTTTTCCTTCGTGGCGTGTGGCCCATACCATGCTTTCAAGAAACTGACCACGTACTTGGGCATATTGTGCCACCAGCCCGTCGCCGAATAGTTATCTTGCAAATATTTTGCCAGGGTATATTGCTGCGTGCTTTCCATTGGGACTTGCAAATAGCCGGGCAGCAGGTTGTAGAGCGTGGGAATATCGGTAGAACCCTGGATAGTGGCGTGGCCGCGCATCGCCATCACCCCGCCACCGGGTCGCCCTACGTTGCCTAACAACAGTTGCAAAATAGCCGAGGTACGAATCATCTGCGCCCCGGTGCTGTGCTGTGTCCAGCCCACCGCATAACAAAAAGCGGTAGTCTTTTCGCGTCCGCTATTCTCCACAATCGTTTTTGCCACTTCCAGGAAAATTTCGGGGGGCGTGCCACAGACCCGCGCCACCATTTCGGGCGTGTAGCGACTAAAGTGGCGTTTAAGAATCTGGAAAACGCAATAAGGGTCGCTCAAGCTTATATCGCGCAAAGGTGGGCCTTGCCGCACCCCGCTTTGCTCTTGCTGGCTCATCTGAGCATTTTCTTCGTGATGGGTCTCATTGTTGGACTGGCCTGCGTTTTCAGTATCGTACTTCCAGGTCTTGCGGTCATAAGTATGCTTCTCACCATCATAACCACTGAACAAGCCATCCAAATCGTCCGGCCCGCGATATTCTTCGTTAACCAAAAATGATGCGTTGGTGTAACTCAGAACGTATTCCTTGAAATACGCCTCGTTTTGCATGACGTAATTGATGAGACCGCCCAGGAACACGATGTCTGTGCCGGAGCGAATCGGGGCATAAATGTTGGCTGTCGCACTGGTACGGGTAAAGCGCGGGTCAACGTGAATAATCTTTGCGCCCTTCTCGCGCGCCTCCATCACATAGCGATAGGCGACGGGGTGTGTTTCGGCGAAGTTCGCACCCTGGATCAAAATACAATCGCTATTGACTAAATCCCACTCGGCAGTAGTCGCCCCGCCGCGTCCAAAGCTTGCACCCAGACCGGGTACAGTCGAGCTGTGTCAGACCCGCGCCTGGTTTTCGATGGAGACAATCCCCAACGAGCGGAAAAGCTTGATAATCAGATAATTTTCTTCGTTATCCAGGGTTGCTCCGCCCAGGTGAGCAATCGCCTCGGTACGGTTGACTGGCAAATCGGGGTACTCGTGGCTATATTCCTGGAAATTCTCGTCGCGGGTCTTTTTGACCAGTTGAGCAATCCGCTCCATCGCCCAATCCAGCGGCTTTTCTTCCCAATGGTCGCTGTAGGGAGCGCGATACTTAACCTTTGTCAGACGTTGGGGATTAACGGCCAGACCATAGGTGGCCGAACCTTTAGGGCAAAGACAGCCCCGGTTTATCGGGCTTTCGGGGTTGCCTTCGATGTCAATAATTTGTTTATTTTTCACATAAATTAGCTGGCTACACCCAACCGCACAATAGGGGCAAACACTCACATACTTTTCTGCCCCTTTGGTGCGCGGCTCCAAATTCTGGCTGCGCTTGCTGATAGGGTTCGGCAAGAGGCCGATGTGGTCACGCACAAACCCGCCCAGGCTTAGGCTTCTCCTACCCGTAGCCTTTTTTTCAACAGTCATTTATCTAAAGCTCCTAATCTAGTTTTCAGTTTTCAGTCGTCAGTTTTCAGCCTAAACAGCGTGAACCCTGACCTCTCTAGCTGATTTTCAGTTTTCAGCCATCAGTTTTGCAGTTAACCGCTTTGTTTTAGCTGTCGGCTGATTGCTGTCGGCTGTTTACTCATAGGGTATCAACGGCAATGCGGTGATGCTGGGTTGGAAACGCACAAAATCCTTGACGTTATGAGTCAACAAATGACTTATTCCGTAGGCTTACATTGTAGCTGCAATATTTGCATCATGTATTTGCTTGCCACCCATCGGTATTTGTTCTATTAACGACAATAAAATATCAGTTATCTGAACGTTATCTTCAGCTACTATGAAATTATTAGCAAAGTAACGTACATCAGATACAGTTTGGATAAGTGGAGTGTTCTTTGTCAAATGGTTAGAGCCTGTCATGCTCACTATATACTCGCGCAAAACTTGGCGACTGATCCATATCTCAATACCTTGATCACGCAGCTTTTTCAGACGTTTGTTAGCTTGGCGGTAAAAAGGCGATAAAGGTATATTAGAATAAGCCAAAACATTTGTATCAACAAAAATGTTTTTGTTAGCGGCCATTTTCACCATACATTTCTACCCGACGAAAAGTGAAATTAGGGTCAACCAGACCTACTCCTTCGTGAGTGGGCCAATCTGGAAACGGCTTTATATCTTCCTCATCAAGCTCTTCGTCATTATACAAATCCTCCAAATCAAGCTCAAAGTCAGAATTAGCTAAACCAACGGGCGATTGTTCTTCAACCACCACCACTACCCGATGATTTCCTGGCGTAAAATCAGAAAGTGGCGGAATAATTAAGCTCCCATCTTTCCCGCTATAATATTTAATTCGAGTGTTCTCATCGTAAAATCCTTCCAAATAGTTGTCAGCTACCCATTATCAGCCTGATTATTATAACCGATAACCGACGACTGACAACTACCCGCCCTTCTACGCTCGAACTTTGCTTTGAGTAACGCTTTCGGCTTCGGCGGACGCAACCTCACGACGAGCCAGCAAACGGGCCACAATGGGAAGTATTGAGCTAACCACCATAACCCCGGCGATGATGTAAAGAGCGGTGCGGTAATAATGAGCGGCGGCATTGTCTGCTGCCAATTTGACCGCCGCCGTAGCAGTGGCTGGGGCCGCCAGTGAAATTACGGCGGGCCGCAATCGCGTTTTGCTGCGTACTCGGCACCCAACCGGGCGGAGCGTAGCCATCGGGAGCCTTGCGGAAGAACTGCGCCGCCCCCACCACCACAATTAAATAAGCGATGCCCAAAATCATAAAGGTAGAACTAAGGCCGATACCGTCTTTAGCCATCGTAGCCGTGACGATAGGGGCGACGATAAGCGAACCAAAACCCAAGCCAGCCACCGCCAAACCCGTAATTAAGCCGCGCCTATCTGGGAACCACTTTATGAGCATGGCAATCGGCACAATATAACCGAGGCCGATGCCAATACCGACTATAATGCCGTAGGTCAGGTAAAGCAAATACAACGAGTCGTGCGGGACAAAACCGGCCAGAAACACACCCAAACCATACAAAATACCACCCGTTGTCGCTATGGCACGTGGGCCGAAGCCAGCAGATTGCAATTGTGCAAATCTAAACGCTGCACAAATAGTCGCTGCTAATGCACAGGGCAAATAAGATGCTGAATGCAATCCGCAATATTAGTGCCAGCATAACTAATTTTGATGAGATTTTCAGGACTAGCAAAGCTACTAAATTTGGTTTAACATTATCAGCTAGATGCGTCTATAATCATGCGGTGAGTGGCGCATTGGGGGGTTGACTGCTTAAAATGTCGCCCATTTGCTTTTTTTTATGGTAGTATAATAGGATATAATCGCAAAAAGGGTTGAATTTTTCAAAGTAGGTGGACGAAGTATTGCTTGTAAATCAAGAACTGGTAACAATAAATAGTAACGCGGACGACGATGGCAAACTGGAGATGGCTCTAACGGGCTGGTTGATGGCGAAAGCGGGCCGCTCCGGTAGCCGCAAAACCAAAACCGCTTATCAGGAAACTATTGGGGCGTTTCGGACTGCGCTACAAGCTGCTGGCTACGACCTGGACTCGGCAGTTGGCATTGTGGCTTTGGCTGCTCAAGGTTGGGCCGCTCAATCCTTCGACGACAGCAAACTCCAAAAGAGCGAAGCTGCTACTGATAATATGCAAAAACAGGCGCAGACAGACGTACCACAGGTATCAGTTGTTACTGCCCACTCCCGTATGTCTAACAACAGCAAGCACAAAGAGCTATCACCAGCCACTTACAACCAACGTCTGGCAATTCTTTCCAGCTTTTATAGCTACGCCGCCCGTCAAGGTTTGTTACCGACTGAAAACCCTATCAGCCGCGTAGAACGTCGTCCGGTGCAGAGCTATGCTTCCGCCCACGCCCAGGAGTACGCCGAAATTAAAGCTAAACTCAAAGCGATTGACCGTTCCACCCTGGATGGCAAGCGGGATTATGCCTTACTGTCGGTGGCAATCCAGACGGGCCGTCGCATTTCCGAACTGGCGGCACTTACCCGCACTGATATGCGGTTACAGTCGGAAAACGGCAAGGTTACGCTTACTTTCCAGCGCACTAAAGGCGGCAAAACTATCAGCGACACATTGCCAGTTGCACCGAGCCGCGCCCTGATAGACTGGTTAGCTGCTTATTATAAGGCCGGACAGGTGGGCCAACTTCCGAAAGATGCGCCCTTGTGGGTTAGTTTGTCACGGCGCAACGGGGGTGAGCAGTTGACGATCCAAACGTTAGCCGATATTTGCGAACGGCGGCTCGGTACTAGCAAATTTCATAGTTTGCGTCACACCTTTGCGAAAGCGATGGAAGACAGTGGGGCGAAAGTTTCAGATATTCAAGCCCGCCTGGGTCATACCAGCCTCGCCACGACAGGACGCTATCTGGCCGCCCTCCATCGAGATGAAAACGCCCAGGCCGATGCGTTGGCCCAACTTTTCGGCCTCGAATAGAAGTCGGCAACTGGTTTTAGCTAGTGGTGCGGGACTTAACTGGTTTGGCGGCGGCCAGATACATTTTGAAATCCAGCCCCGCAAAGCTTACTATCGGTTTGCGTCCGACGATGCCCAAAGCCGCCAGAGGGCTATCGGCTGGTACGATTGTCCCACCTCGACACAAATATAGACTGCTCCAAAATGTTCCCGACGAACGATAGGGCTGACTGTGTAACATTTGCAAGTTTGGGAACGGCACTGGTAATTTCAAGAAGCGTGGCAACCCCATTGTGGGGCGAAAGTGACCGCGTGCCAATACCTGACCGTTGTTAGCTTGCGCCGTAGCAGCAAAGGTACGGACGGTAGGGGCATAAGTATAGCGAAAAACAGCCAACTCTTTCGGCACGCCCCAAATCTCGCGTCCGCCCTGCCGGGACTTAGCATCGTCCACCCACATATTGGTAACGTGAAAGGCGAAACGCCAGCTGCTACGTAACCTGACCACTACTCCGCCGATTAGTTCGTGATAAACCAGGGTGCTGCCCGTCTGATAATCCACAAATCCGGCGAAAGCACTGGCCCGGCCCAAATTTACCAGCAGCTTGAATTCTGAGGGCAATTCTACCTGAATATCATGCGGCGACAATGACCAAATCGAGCCATAAAGCTGACCGTTCAACCGCCAGGGAGCCGCAGGATATTCTTTATTTTGCATCTCACTCGTTTGCATCTGTTTCTCCAAATTATATAGTCCAGCGCAGGCAGTATAATTTGAGCCTGGGTTACTGTCAATCCATATTCAGGCACAGACCTTGCTGATAACATCTTCAAACTGGTTTATCCTGAAACGGTTCTGCTATAACCAAAATTCAAGTTTCATACATTACTTTAAATCAAAAGGAAAGGTGATGATGATCCAATTAGAGCAGGTTTTACGACTGCCCGTAGTGGTTGAACATACTATACCTTCGACGTGGTTGGATGCCAACGGTCACATGAATATGATGTACTACACGGGTCTCGGAAATATGAGTTTTGACCGTTTTTTCAAGGTTTTGGGCATCCCTTTTGAACATTTTCGGGGACGGGGACGCAGCTTTTTCGCTCTACAGCAAGTTCTACATTACCTGAACGAATTGCGCGAGGGTGACAAAGTGGAGGTGCATAGCGGTCTGGTGGGCCACGATGCCAAACGCATCCATTTTATGTATTACGTGGTCAATGTCAGCACGGGCAAATTAGCCTCGACAGACGAGCGCATCTCCTCATATATGGATATGGAGGCCCGTCGCACCACTCCGTTTGAGCCGGACATAGTGGAGCAGCTTGACCGCGCTCTGGTTTTTTTTGGCAGTTTGGGCTGGACACCCGAACTGTCGGGGACAATCAAACTCAAAAATTAAATTATAAAAACAACGAAAGGTTTTACAAATAATGGCAAATTCTATCGAAAATGCGGCCACCTTTACGCTTGGTGGTGACTTGCAGGTACGTCGCCTGGGCTTCGGAGCGATGCGTGTAACCGGAAAAGGAGTCTGGCACGAACCTCAAGACCACGACGAGTGTATTCGAGTTTTACGTCGAGTAGTCGAGCTTGGCATCAACCTGATTGATACGGCGGACGCTTACGGCCCGGAAGTCAGTGAACGCTTGATTGCCGAAGCTTTGTACCCTTACCCTCAAGACCTGGTGATAGCCACCAAAGGCGGTTTCTTACGGGGTGGCCCCAACAACTGGATACCCGAAGGCCATCCCCAACATTTGCGGGAAGCTTTGGAAGGCAGCCTCAAACGTTTGAAGCTGGAGCGGATTGACCTTTATCAGTTGCATACGGTAGATAGCCGCGTGCCGATTGAGGAGTCGGTGGGGACATTGGTGGATATGCAAAAGCAAGGCAAAATTCGCCATATCGCCTTATGCAACGTGGACGCGAAGCAACTGGAACGGGCGCAGAAAATAGCCACGATTGTGTCGGTGCAGAACCGCTACAACCTGTCTGACCGCAGTTCGGAAGGGGTGATAGATATTTGTGAACGGGAAGGCTTGGGCTTCTTGCCTTGGTTTCCTCTGGCAACAGGCCAGCTAACCCAACCAGGTGGCAAGCTAGACCAGGTTGCCCAAAGTCACGGAGCCACTCAATCGCAAGTGGCATTGGCCTGGCTGTTGCAGCGTTCGCCCATTATGTTGCCTATCCCTGGCACTAGCACGGTCAAACATTTGGAAGAAAACTTTGGCGCGGCCCAACTCCAACTGACTGCGGATGAGTTTCGCACATTAGGGGCTTAAGAAGCGCACCGCTGCAACCCATTGATAACCAAAAAACACGGAGGTAGCTTAAAAACCTTCGTGTTCTTTGTGCCATCAATGGGTTGCTGGGTGAACTTGATTAGACGTGGGCGATTTCGATGACGGGGATTGCTGGGGTTTCGCTGGGCGTAGGGTGCTGGACGTTGTGGGCAGCTAGTTTAGTCTCCAGTTCGTCCAAACGGTTGTTAATTTCGTAAAGCTGGCGGTTGATCTGGCTGTTGTCAGCGCGGGTAGGCAGACCGTAAGCCTGCAAAATGGTCTGGTTGATTTTCTGCACCACGTTTTGAGCTTCCGTCAAACCCTTGACGTAGCTGTTCCACAAACCGTTGTAGCCATCGTTGACTAAGACACCGCGCAAAAAGTTGTTCCAGTTCTGCACACTGCTATTGACCGCGTGCTGTACTTGCTCGGCAATCTGGCTAGTCGGGTTACTTGCTACTGTTTGCTCATTGTTAATTTGGGTCATAAAATTCTTTCCTTTCAAATATCTAAAAAGTCATCAATTTATATCTATGTGCATTCTACACCTAAGTGGTTTGTTTGTCAAGGGTTTTATAGGCCAATTTTGACATTCGTTTTCAAATTGAGCTATACTCCAGGTGCGGGAAGTCATCCATACAATTGTGCAGACCTAAAACTGAGGCAACCTATGCAACCGAACCCTGATTCTAAACAGCCCGAACGCGCATCTGACCAGCCAAAAACACCGGCTGGAGCAAACATTAACTTATCACTCTCCGATTTGCTGCCCGGTGTATTCGACGAAATGCCGCCTATGCCAAAGGTGTTGAGCCGACCAGACCCGGCTGCACCATCTGCTCCAGCCAAACCAAACTCGCGTCCCCAGGCCCGCAATTGGGTAGCAGCTAATTTTGAGCAATCTGCCGCCGGGCTTCCGACCAGCCAAACTTCCAGCCTCAAATGTGCGCCCACGTTGACCCGTCTGCGCCGAAGCCTCCCTTTGTTGAACCGGATTAAAGCCGGACGGTGGCTAATTTTTGTGGCAATTGCGCTGCTGGTCATCTCAATTATGGGACTGCTGGCCTGGCTTTATTACAACAACATCGTGGGGGCTGTGCCGCCATCTAATGGGCCACTAGAAGCCTATCCCGGCGCAACCCGTCTGGATGTCAATCAAAAAGCTTCAAACTACATTTTTGAAGTCGAAAAGGATTTGCCCGTGCTAAAGGGAGCGATTGGCGTACCTTCCGTTACCAGCGATAGCCCGGCTAAAATAACCAGTTTCTATAGCCATTTGATGTCCACCAAAGGTTATACCGCTGTCGCTTCGCAAAGTTTCGGGGTCAACACCAATCTCAATACCTTGCTAGGCCCATTAAATGTGTTATATTACACCAAAAATAAGGAGGTGGCACGGGTAGAATTAGTTACCCTGGCGGCAAATGTGGACGATTTGCACCTTCACAAAGGGGAGGTAGTGATTATTTTGGCTACCGGACAAGCCTAGTATTTAAAGAGAAAGCAGGAGGCTAGATGTTTGCGCTAACTGGTAAAAGAGTGTTGGTGA
Source organism: Chloroflexia bacterium (assembly GCA_038207455.1). GTDB lineage: Bacteria > Chloroflexota > Chloroflexia > Chloroheliales > Chloroheliaceae > JBBQZT01. The sequence goes on along the minus strand of JBBQZT010000007.1, from coordinate 89,380 downwards.
CGGGCGGTAACGGTTTTTTGGGCAAGCGGATTGTTGCCAAATTACACGAGACCGATTGTGGCGAGGTTTTTGCGCCGGGTAAAGCCGATTTCGATTTGCGGGAAATCGAACAGGTCAAACAACTGTTCAAGGAGTTGCGTCCCCAGGCAGTCATTCACGGAGCGGCAGTAGTAGGTGGCATCGGGGCAAATATGGAGCATCCCGGCAATTTCTTTTACGATAATCTAATTATGGGCGTGCAATTGATGGAGCAGGCCCGGCTCAACGGTGTCGAGAAATTTGTATCCATCGGCACGGTCTGCGCTTATCCCAAATATACACCGCTGCCATTTCATGAAGACGATTTGTGGAATGGCTACCCCGAAGAAACCAACGCCCCCTACGGTCTGGCAAAAAAAATGTTGCTGGTACAAGGACAGGCTTACAGAACCCAATACGATTTTAACGCTATCTTTTTGCTGCCGGTGAATTTATATGGGCCGGGCGACAATTTTGACCCTAGTTCGTCCCATGTGATTCCGGCTTTAATCAAGAAATGTCTGGACGCGGAACAGGCTGGGCAGGACGAAATTGTGGTTTGGGGCGACGGTACACCCACGCGGGAATTTTTGTATGTAGATGATGCGGCGCAGGGAGTGGTACTGGCTACCCAAAATTACGAAAAACCAGACCCGGTAAATTTAGGTTCGGGCGAAGAAATTTCTATCCGCGACCTGGTACATATTATAGCCAAATATACCGACTTCAAGGGCAAAATCATCTTCGATACCAGCAAACCAAACGGTCAGCCGCGCCGCAAACTGGATACAACGCGGGCCTTACAACAGTTTGGTTTTAGCTCGTCCACCAACTTTGATGAGGGTTTGGCCCGCACTATCGCCTGGTATCGCGGCGTGACAGCGGGCTAAAGTTGGTAAATCAGGTTGTTAGAACCCACTAAAGTGGGTTTAGAATCTATTGGCCGACGGATTCATCCAGCGGTACTGCGTAACCCTGCAAAAATATGAACCACACCCCCATTGCCAAAACCGCTTGACGTTGGCCCGCTTTTGCTCTATGATTGGCTCAACTTTCGGAATAATTGAGTCAAAGGGAGCTAACAATGCGGCTGCAAGTACGTCCGGGTTTTGTTGTGCTAATTTTACGGAATATGCTTTTGTTGATGGCGGCCTTCGCCTGTTTCCTTATTTTACTTTACCCTGCCCACCCCCATACCCTTACCGCCCAAAGAATTAGTAGTGCCAAACTGCCCGGCTTCAAATCGCTTTCCAAACCGTTACGGGCGGCGGACGGCACAAGTTACGCCTGGACGAACCCCCAAAGCAAGCTTTACTTTCTAAACATCAACCGCACCGCTCCCCTCAAAGCCACCCTCGTGATGGATATAAACCGTCCCCCTAACGCTCCATCTACGCAAGTAAGCATTAGCGAACTAAAGGGTAGCGAGGGCAATACTGCCGTCAGTCTGGCTTATTTCAAACCAGACTCGGCCCGGCCCGGCTTTGGCAATTATAGTTTTGAAGTGCCACCGGATACCGAAGCCGACACTGCTTTGGGTTTCGAACTGGTCAGTCAGCCACTCAAAATCGCCGACCTACCCGCGCCAGTCGGAGTACAATTCCGCCAAATGCGAATAGAAGTAACGGGCAACCCCTACGCTTATCTGGTCTGGCCGCAACCTTACTTGCTGGCCGTGCTGTTACTGCTGGTTGGTTTGACCTATTGGTGCCAACGGGCGCGGCTCGATTGGTTTGAAACGAGCTTACTACTTTTGCCGTTCAGTCTGGTAGTCGCCGCCTTAATGCCCTTCTTGCTGGTGTGGAGTTGGCTTCTAGTAGCTTTGGCCGCGCTTATTATCGCAATGGCTGCCAGTTGGCAACGTCGGTTTGCCTTCGACTGGAAACACCTCCGATTTATCACCACCTCTGAACCTGGTTTCTTGCTACTGCCCGTGCTGGTAGCGGGCTTCGCGCTCGGTTTATTTGTTCTGGTCGCTCCAGGCTTTGCCTTCGATACCCGCCTTTTTATGAACTGGAATCACAAAGTCCACCTGTTCGGCCCGTTCGATAGTTACCATCATATTGCAGACCTAGATTATCCGCCCCTGATTGTTTATATTCTGTGGATTTATGGTTGGTTACTCGCTCCCTTTAACCTGACCGATAATCTGCTGGTCTTTAAAGTATTTATGTCAACCTGTATGGTGGCTGTCGGCGTGGTCATCTGGTTAATAGGCCGACCTCACCTCAAAAGCCACCCCAACCTGGGCAAAGTTATGGTCATATCCAGTCTGAGCGCGGGTTTGCTTTTCAATCCGGCAGTGTGGGGGCAAGTGGATGTGCTAGTAGGTTTGATGGTGTTGGCGGCTTTCTGGCTGGTCTATCGCCAACGTTTCTTATGGTCAGGAGTGTTGCTCGGTTTGCTGTTGTTGTTCAAACCCCAGGCGTGGATTTTACTACCCTTATTGGCAGTCTTAATCGTCAAAAAAGCTGGCTGGAAGCGCGGTATGTTGGTTGGGATAGTCGGTCTGGCCCTGACGCTGGCTCTGGCAGTTCCGGCTTTTGGAGATTTCAACTCCTTCTTAAAATTTTGGACGCAACCTTCGCTGGTAGGAGCGGCGGGCAAAGATGCTGACACGGGCAGTTTGGGTGCGTTCAACCTGCTCTGGTTGCTTGGTTTTGACACAAAGGCCGCGACGGACAACGTGACCTGGTTGGGGCTGGGTCTTTTCACCCTCATTTACTTAGTGGTGTTAGCTCGTACTGTCTGGCACGAAGCTTCGGAGCAGGAAGTTTCGTTGGGTGCGGCGGTGTTGATGGTCACTTTTTTCTTTCTTTCCATCAAAATGCGCGAACGTTACCTTTATTACGCTCTGCCTGTACTGGTCTGGGCCTGTATTTACCATCGCAAACTAATCAAGCCCTACTTATGTTTCAGTCTGTTTTGCCTGGTCAATACTCTGCACGGCTATTTACACAACACGCATCACCCGCTGCCCACCAGCTTTTATGTGTGGCCCGATCTCTTACAACCTGTGGTTTTTAGCTGGCTGACGCTGGGGGCTACCCTGTATCTGGTTTGGTTATACTTACGATTGTTCTTCAATTTCACTAGCCAACGTTGGCGCAGTCTGCGACTCAGATTTCCGGCCCGCACCCGGCCCGACCTATCCGGTACATAGACCACTTTTGCCGAAAATCTCTAGGCTGCTGGCTTCCCTTCTTGCAATTTGAGCTTTGACCACTTCTGCTTTATAATTAAAAAACTACAATCACAGTCGAAGGTGGAAAGGCCCAGCCGCAATGTGGCAACTGTATAAGCGATTTAGCGAGTTTTTAGACCAGAGATTTTTTGTCCAACTGGTACGTCTATTAACCAGTCGTTTTGTCATTATTTTGACGCTACTTTTGCTGTTCCCTTTGCTGGCTCTCAACGATTACAATAGCGGTGCCTGGTTTGTGTGGCTGCTCAATAGCTATTTGAACGTGACCAGCCTGGTTGTCAGTTCGATTGTGTTGCTCCTGACCAAAATTGCCGAGGATAAGCGCGAACAAATCGCCGAACGCCAGGAAGCTCAACGCAGTACCATTGCCGAACGCCAGGAAGCCCAACGCAAAACTATCGCCGAGCAGCAAGAACGTCGCGCCACCGAAGACCACCGCCGCATTTTAGAGATGCACCAGACGCTTTTTCAGGAAATCGAGACCTTCAAGAAGCTGCTGGCCCATATCGAGGAGATACGCCCCGAACTTTACGATATGCGCCAGTTGATGGACAATATTCAGCAGCGTCAAGCAGCTTTGGAAAACCGGGTCAACAGTATGGTAAATGAGATGGTGGACGAGGTGAGCGATGCGGTGGAAGAAGCCGTGCAGGAAGCTTTGCAGGAGGTTTCCGAAACCGAACTAAATATTGGCACCAATGGCAACGGTCACCGCTCCTTAGACGCAGCCAGTGCCGAAATCTAATCAGACGGATTTCAAAAATTGCCGCCAAAACCCCTTGACAAGTTTCTGACCTTGTTATATACTACAACCAGCTAATATAGCTTAACCTATTTTATCAACTTTTTTACCCTGTTCTCAGGAGGTGCGAAAATGACGCAGCTAATTCAGACTGACAACACCGAACAGACCTTACACGTCCGCTTCGAGGGTCGCAGCGAGGAATTGAGCCTTAAAACGCTCAACCTGAGCCGCGACTCCAGCGATGCCCTTGTCAAACGGGCTTTAACCGCGCATTTTGACCGTCCCGATGGCTACTTCGAGCGTTTTGTGGTGGTTCATACTAGCCAGGCAGTCATCGTGCGACCCGAAGCCATCTACGGCTAACCTTTTAGAAATTTTGCTCCGTGTTCTAACTGGAAGGGCTTACAAACAGTCAAAGGTTCGAGTCCTTTATTCTCCACCAGGGGAATTAGCTCAATTGGTAGAGCATTTTTGTCCGCAAGGACAGGCTCTTACGACTCGCACGGAGCAAACCCTTTACAGGGTCAATTCAGGCTTGATTACAAGTTAGCTGTCATTTCTTGGAGATTTGGGCATTATATAAATCCCGTACCCGAATGTGAAGGGCTTACACGCCTGCAAAGCGCGTAACGGAGGTTCGACTCCTTCTCTCCCGATTTGTTTAACGGGAGGTCGTCTAGCGGTAGGACACGACAAAAAGCACTTACGACTTGTACGGGATTGGACTTATTTTTATTTTTTGCTCCGTGTTCTAACAGCCAGGGCTTACAAACATCCGGATCAAAGGGTTGAAGGTTCGAGTCCTTCTCTGTCTGCTTGCAGGCAGGTAGCTCAATTGGCAGAGCATTTGATTTTGTTTCCTGCAAGGGAAGGCACTAGCGACTCGCACGGGGCAAGTTTTTATCCTTTTTCTTGCTTGTGACATATAGAGCGCACCCTAATACTTAAAGCTTACAAAAGGCAACTTTTCACGAGTTCGAATCTCGTCAGCCCCTTATCTTGCTTGTGGGGCTGTGGCAGAGCGGTTTATTGCAATTAGCTTTATTAACTTGTGCGCTTTGTGGGTCACATCTTTCAATTTTTGCGCTTTGCGCCCTGCGATTTGACGGGGCGTTTTCATTGACTTGTATATCGCCGTTACTTTCATTCAAACCAGGGTGATGGCAGTGTACTCTAACCCAAAGGTGGTGATAAAGCGATGACTACTCAGCTTAATCAGGAACAGGATGTGCGCGTGGCGATAATCAACTCGTTCTTGACCACGCCGCACGGCAAGTTGGACGAACTTGCTATCATCCATACCGATGCCTTAGACCGTGACCCGCTTTTCTACAGCCGTCTGGCTTTGTGGTACTTTGACAATGGCGAAGTGCGCGACCACAAGGTACTGTTTGTGGCTCATCTATTGACCAGCGACTTTAGCGAGTTCCGTGAAGCTGGTTGGGTGCTGTTGCAGAGTCTCGCGCCTTACGAAGTGGCCCGCGTACTTGACCATGCCAAGCGCGTAATTGGCAAGTCGCCGCGTGTTCTCAAGAGCGCGATTGCCAACTACTTGCAGACGCGGGAACGCAACCCCAAACTGTTTGACGGGGCGGCGTTGCGGGCGCGGGACGACTTGAAGCATCTGTATGCCAGCTTGCGGCTCAAACCAGGCGAACGGGCGCAGGCGATTTTGTTTCAGGAACAGCCACCCGCCGATAGCCCGTTAGCCGCGCTCAAGTTGTTGGCGAAAGCTCAGACTGGCGACGAGCAGGCCCAGATTATCCTGCACAGCAAAATACCCTACACTACTGCGGTGGGTGCGCTCAAGCAAATTACGCCGCCCGTGTTGGTAGCCTTGATTGAGGCCATGTCGCCCCAAGAAGTCATCAACAATATGGCTTCGCTCAAACGACGCGGCGCGATGGATAATCCCGACGTAAAGGCGTTGATTGACGCGAAACTGGCGACGGCCACCACCGACAAGCGCGTTTCGACTATGAAAGCGAAAAAGGCGATTGCCGTCGCGGGTTTAGACGCGGAAACCGAACGCACCCTGACCGAGCTTACCGACAAGCGCGTTGCCAGCAAAGTTGAAATCAAGCGGCCTACGGCTTTGTTTGTGGATGCGTCCGGTTCGATGAGCGCGGCGATTGAGGTAGCAAAGCAACTGGCGGCTCTGGTCGGCGCAATCGTGTCGGCGGAGTTCCGGGTTTATGCCTTCGATACCGACGCTTTCGAGGTCAAGCATGACGTAAAGGGCGATAAGCGTCCGGCTTTGAGCGATTGGGAAAAAGCCTTCAAGTTTATCAAGGCTGGGGGTGCCACCTCCATCGGTGTGCCTTTGCCCAAGATGGTCAGGGACAAGGTTTATGTCGAGCAGATCGTGATTGTGACGGACGAGTGCGAAAACAGCACGCCGTTCTTCCGCGATGCCTGGGCCGAATACGCGAAGGAGATACACGCTGCTCCAACCGTAATCATCGTGCAGGTGGGCGGCAGCAACGACAGCTTTGCTAAGGGCTTGACCGAACGTGGCATTGAGGTTACACGCTTCAAGTTTGCCGGAGACTACTACAGCTTGCCAAATATTTTGCCCCTCCTGGCGATGCCGAGCAAGGCGGAGCTAGTGGACAAAATTATGGAACGCGAGTTGCCACAACGTCCGGTGGCAAAAGTCAGCTAGATTTGCACTAAGATAGCCAGTTGACGACATGGAGGACACGAAGAAAATGAAACTTTCTTCGTGTCCTTTGTGCTGATGCCCGGTTATAATAAAATACGTGTGACATAAGCTATCGGCAAAGCACTGTCTCACAATTCTAGGTACTAATTTTAGCTACTTATGTACCCATCACCAAAAGGAGCAACCGATGCTTAATCTCAAAAGCTGAATGTCAAAAAGGATAATCTTTGGTGGCCTCTCCTAATTTTGGTTTCTCGGACAGTTGAAGAAACTTTGAGAAATTAAAATTAGGAGGCAAAGATGTCTAAACGTGTGTCCAAAAATACGGACAAGCGGGGTGAAGCTTTAACCCGCAAAGACGTAGAAAAACTGCTACAGCAAGTGGGTAGCCCCGAAAGACTTGATCTGAGCCGCCAATATATGCGCGGGATTAATTTGAGCGGGCTTGACCTTGCGGGAGCTAATTTATCAGCAGCTATTTTGACAGGTGCGAATTTGACTCAAGTTCACTTGCACCAAGCTAACCTTACTAGAGCAGATTTACGCTACGCTAAACTCGTAGAAGCAGATTTGCGTGAGGCTAGATTGGATTATGTCAAACTCCAGCACGCTGACTTGACCAAGATTGATTTGAGCCAATCTCATCTTTATGGAAGCAATCTGTTGGGTGCTGATTTACGCGGTGCGAAATTGCGAGGGGCGAAGGAATTAAACGGAATTATTTTTGAACAGGCCGATTTAAGCGGGGTTGACTTGAGCGAGGTTCTTATAAAGAACGTTCGTTTCAACGCTGCTACACTCTACAAGGTTGACCTTAGTGGCTCTACATTGCGGTGGGTCAAAATGGTAGGAGCAGATTTGCGCGAAGCCAACATCCGCAATGCCGATTTAAGATGTGTTGATTTAAGCGGCGCAGACTTGAGCCGCGCCGATTTAAGCGGTGCAGATTTGACTGAGGCCAAACTGATTGGGGCTAATTTAAGTGGAGCTAATTTTAGCAAGGCGCGGTTGAGCAGTGCTGACCTGACCGGAACAGATTTAGACCAGACCGATTTGAGTAAGACCAAGATGGTTGCCACTAAACTGCGGAAAACCGATTTGAGTAAAACTAACCTGGACAGAGCCAACTTGAGTCGGGCCGATTTACCAGACGTGCCACATAAACGCGAATAACAATTCTTCATCAGATAGCCAGCTTCCGCTCAATCGTTTGCATAATGGCAAAGGAGCTTTTATTATGACCAAACCAAACATTGATACCCGCGCTCTGGTTGCCAAATTGAGCCAGGAAGGGGCGACGCTGCTTAACCGCGAGATTGTTGCACCGCTCTTGCCGGGTGGCAAAATTCGGACGCGCCTCAACGGTCTGGTCTATGAGTTCAAGCCGCAGGACAACTTCGTGGGTTGGGGCTTGTTCCGGCCTATCAACGAGCGCGAGGCTCGACTTGAAGGCGCAGCTTTGCCCTGGCAACGGGCAACCTATCTGGAACTTTTCCCAATTTTGCGCGTGATTTTATTGTGGCCTGTCGGTGACGGTGAGCAAGTTACGAGTAACCCAAATAATTTAGGTGATATGTCGCCAAAAGGTATGCGCCGGGCTGGAGCGTGGTGGGCATTACCCTATAACGAAAGCGATGCGCGGCAGCGTTTTGGTTTCAAAGGAATAGAGCCAGTGCGCGTCTTTCTTGCTGACCCTTTGGACGGAGCGGAACGTTTTGAGCGGGTAATCGTGCGGGTGGCTGGCGGCATCCTTTGGTATGATGGCCCGGACGTATTAGCCGACCCGGTTCAGGCGGAGTGGTTGCGCGATAACGTGGCAGCTTTTGCCAATGAAGGTCACGAACCGGAGAAAATCCTGGCGGGTCTGAGCAGTTCACAAAAACTGGCCTTGCTATACGGCCAGATACGCCAGCTTGAGATTGGAGAAATGGCCGAACTGCAGAAGCTGGCCGAGGCTGAACTTGTCGGGCAAAACGCAGTGGTGCAGGTAACGGAAACGACGGCAGATACTCCAGTTTTGGGTTATCAACCACCCATAGCCGAACCACAAAATATCCAAAACTTGCCCGGTAGCCGCAACCCGAACGGGCGGCTTTACAAAAGGATGGTGCGTAATCGTTTTGAACAACGCCTGCGCCACGCTTTGGAAAAAGCCGACGCGACATTGCACACTTATACCGAAACAGGGAGCAATTCCGATGGTTCGCCGGGACAGTTAGTGGTGGAATGGAGCGAACACGGTCAGGCTTACCGCTATCGCACCTTGATAGACCGCGCCGACGACAGCTTTACAGTGGTTTCGAGCGGTATCTGTCTGAGTGGCCGCGACAAAGATTTCGACCTAACCAGCTTGGTCAACGTGATGCGCGGTGATGACAGTGGTAATATTGAGGATTGATAGAAGGTAGCATAAAAGTTGGCTCATTGGGATTTTAACTCCAGGTGGGCCAGCTTTCTAATTGCTTCCAGCCTAAAACCATATTGGAGAGAGTAGCAAATGCCTGAATTTATCCCTGGCTTGCGGTTGAGCGAACTCTTTTACCACGAAGCGGTCAAGCCGATATTAGAAGCGGACTTTGCTGGGTTAGAATATTCTGCCGCCTTGATTGGCTTCGGTTCGGAGGTGTTAGGTTTCGATACACCGCAATCCACTGATCACAACTGGGGGCCGCGCCTGCTACTATTTCTCCAAGATGCCGAATATCCGCAATATGCCAGCCTTATTGACCAATCCTTGAGCCAGAAGTTACCATACGCTTTTCGGGGCTACCCAACAAATTTCTACGAGCCTGGAACAAAACTATTACAAGCGATAGCCAATGGCCCAGTCAAGCACTATATTTGGATAACTGGAGTGGGAGCTTTCCTGAAAAATTATTTGGGCCTTAACTATCACCACCCACAAGAGCTAACCGTTGAGGAGTAGCTAACTATACCCGCTCAAAAATTACGGACAATCGTGGCAGGGGGCGTTTTTCACGATAGTTTGGGCGCGTTGGCCCAAATCCGTCAGAAATTAGCTTATTATCCGCACGATATTTGGCTGCTGTTGTTGTCCGCCCAATGGACACGAATTGAGCAGGAAAAAGCTTTTATGGGCCGATGTGGGGACATAGGCGACGAACTTGGTTCGCAAATAATCGCGGCACGGTTGGTACGGGATATTATGGGGCTATGTTTTTTGTTGGAACGACAATACGCGCCCTACAATAAATGGTTTGGCACGGCTTTTTCCCGCCTTGATTGCGCCTCCAAACTTGACCCTATCTTACAGGCCGCTATCTATAGCCGGGGCTGGCAAGAACGCGAAAAATTTCTAGCTCAGGCTTACACAGTTATAGCTCAAATGCACAACACCCTCAAGCTGACAAACCCTATGGCGACCCAAGTTTCCAAATATCATGATCGGCCTTATCTGGTGCTGCACGCCGAAACGATTATTGAGGAGATACGGGCAGCGATTACCGCCCCCGCCGTTAGAAAAGTTTTGACTACCGATACCAAAGGGGTAATTGGTAGCCTTGACCAGTGGATAGACAGTACCGATATTCTGTCGAATGGGCGGCTTTGCGACAAACTAAAATATTTTTACGAGAAAATGTGAGGGGGTATGATTTTGGCGTATCACGAATATCAGAAGGGTAAATATTTAATCAGCACCGACCCGGCCCGGTTGGATATAGCCGCTATTCACGCTTTCTTGACGCGGGCCTACTGGTCAGAAGGGATACCAAAAGAAATCGTGGAGCGGGCCGTCCAAAACTCGCTATGTTTCGGAGTTTATGACATCGAAACCCAAAAGCAAATCGGTCTGGCCCGCCTGGTGACGGATTTGACGACTTACGCTTATATCTGTGACGTGTATATTTTGGAGCAGTACCGAGGACAAGGCTTGAGCAAATGGCTGATGGAATGCGTTAAGAGCTACCCGGATTTGCAAGGACTACGCCGCTGGAGTCTGGTTACGCGCGATGCTCACGAATTATATCGCCAGTTCGGATTTGTGAATCTGGTCGCACCCGAACGTTATATGGAAATCACCCGTCCCAACATCTACAAACAACCCTAGCTTTAGCTGATAAATATTGTCTCGGCTTCGTGCAGAGGTATCATCTCAAGATTTCGGGAGGTAGGGGCGAGATAAATCTCGCCCGCCTTGCTTGGTGCGTACTAACCCTTTGGGCGCGATAAATCTCGCCCCTACTTTTTGAGATGATATGTGCAGAGTTTGTTGCTGAAAACCCACAAACCGCTCGCAATGACCCTGCTGGACACTTACTTTAATTTGCTATTTTTAATACGGCTGGTTATAATGGGGCACAAGCTAGTTGCTCTTTAAGGATGTAAGTAATTTTGAGTAATAAAAAGACGTGGAACTAAAATATTTAGGCGGCAAGAAACTAACAGGAAATTTTTGATGGAGATAAAATCAGAGACGAAATCGCTGCCGCGTAATCGTAAATGTGGAAATTGTCGTTATTTCGAGCCTGCTCCGCTTTGGCGCAAGGGCTGGTGTCGTAATCCCCGCTTATATGATCGTCGGGCTAACCATTTAGTGGATGCCACTACCATTGATTGTGAACAAGTCTTCAGGGCGCGTATCTATTGGGAGCCAAAACTTCAAGGCGAGTTTGATTCCCAAGAAGTGGCCGCCAATTCAGGTACTAAACCTGCCAGTTTTTCGGCAGATAGCGGCGGACGTGCGCCCCAAATTCCCACCGATAACGCTTTACGCCCTGGTGGTGGCAATAAACCTGTGATTGTGCGCCGCGAGGTAGCCCCAGACCGCCGTTTTATCAAAAAACAAAGCCGTTCCCGCAAATGGCTGTTGGACAATATCCCCTATTACGACAAGATTGACGGGCCGCTGCATAGCATCAACTATCGGGTGCTGCTACCCTGGCTGATTGTGATAATTTTGCTAGGTTTTATTTTGTTCAATCTTACCGCCAACAAAACCAAAGATGTTAAAACTACGCCTAATCCTACCGAGACCAGCGCAGTGGTAACACTTGGGCCGACTATTCCGGCTGCCTTTAATTCAAACCCAGGTCAAACTACGAGTATCGTTACTACCAATCTCGCTCCCACCACCGCCCCCGTGCCTGCAAACAGCAAAACACCGCAGCCTACGGCCACGCTTTCAGGGGCTATAACGACAGCAGTTCCGCCTTCGCCTACTCCCATCAGTGTCGCGGTAGTCCAGGCGAAGGTGCAAGCAGCTAAAGGCTTGCATATGCGTCAAACCGCCTGTGCTGCCGACGCTAACCCCGATTGCAAAATCCTGGCGACGATACCGGATGGAACGATTATTCAAATTACCGGGGCTTTTGTCTTGGGGGACAACATTCAATGGTGGCCGGTGACATACAATGGCCTGAACGGGTTTGTGGCAAAGGACTTCTTACAGCAAATCAGCCCTTGAAAAATTTCTAATATTGTTAGTGTTCGCGTTTTAGAAAAAGCCCGTGCAACTTTAAAGTTGCACGGGCTTTTCGTTTTGACGACTCTATAAACCCAGGGCTGCGTCGAGCTTCGCACGGTCAAAATCCACCACGATACTACCTTCAATATCGAAGGTTGGCACGGTTTGATAGCCGCCGCTCCAGGCTACTACTTTGTCCGCCGCCCCTTCTTCCTTCTCAATATCAATCTCTTGCCATTGCAAACCCTTACTGGATAGGTAACGCTTGGCTGCCCGACAATCGGGACACCAACTGGTGGTGTACATAATAATGTTTTTTTGTGTCGTCATAGTTTTAATAATCTCCCTTAATATAGGACTTTTTGTTATAGCAGTCCGAAATGCTGCATCTATATTATACCAGATAAGGTCATTATTCGTCATAGGAGGGAGGCTGAGGTAACGACCTAACCTCAATGGACATAGGGGAAAATATCAAAGCAAACAAGCTGTATCATTCAAAGTTCGGTGGAGTAGGGAAAAGCGTTTTATGGTGGTTGCCAGCTTCTTGCCACTTGCGGCCCGAATAAAATTGGTGCAAAGCCAGACTGACCATGAAAATCCCTAACCCGATTACTACATTGACCGCTAATAGGGTTGAAAATAAAGTGTTGACAGATAGTGCCACGAATACCGACACAATCACGCTGTTGATTACCGCAATCAGCCCGGTAGTAGAAACCAGGGTTTGGCCTCGCGGCGAATAAACGCCCATATTATTCATTACGCCCGTGTTGTCATCGTAGTCGGAAAGCACAAAGTATTTTCTCAAGTGGGGTGCGATTTCTAAATAGTAGTGCCGAATCCGGTTGATACCGCGTGCATAGTTAAAATCCTCGATACTGGTTTCCAAAACTCGCACAAACGTGACCGTCCCCAAAAAGAACACCGAAGGCAGCAAAACTAAGCTAAACACCAGAAAGGTGTCTCCCATTTTGGAAGCCTGACCCACAAAACCTAATGTTACCAGTACCCCCGAAATGCTGCTAAGGTACAGATTAGCCCGCCCCGTTGCCTCACTCACCGTCGCCGAACGCGCCCCCTGCAAATTGTAGTGTTCCGTCGTCATCATCGTAAGAATGGCACTCTGGCTAATTTCTTCGGGTTTATTGTTGTCGTTCGTATCCTGGCTCATGCAATTCCTTTGTTGGTAGTTATCAGTTGTCAGTTGTCAGTTAAAACCAATACCAATCTCGAAATCTTTAGGGTAGCTTCGGTTCTAACTCATGACTGATAACTGCCGACTGACAACTAGCTCGGCAGGCTCATCGAAATATATTTTACATCAAGATATTCTTCCAGACCCCACTTGCCACCCTCGCGCCCAATACCGGAGTTTTTGACACCGCCAAAGGGAGCCTGGGCCGTGGCGGGGACACCATCGTTCACGCCTACAATACCATATTCCAGGGCTTCAGTCACGCGCCAGGCCCGCCCTAAGTCACGTGTCCACAGATAAGCGGCCAAACCATAGGGCGTGGCATTAGCGGCTCGGATTGCCTCGGCCTCGTCCTTGAAAGTCAGGATAGGGGCAACCGGGCCAAAAGTTTCTTCCTCCATCATCCGCATACCGGGCTTTACATCGGTCAGAATTGTTGGGTCAAAATACAACCCGCCGCGTGCTGTGCCGCCCATCACCAGATGCGCCCCTTTTGCCAGCGCGTCCGCCATGTGTGCTTGCACTTTGTCCAGACCTTGCTTATCTACCAACGGCCCGATTTGAGTTTCGTCTAGCAGTGGGTCGCCCACTTTGAGAGCCTGGACTGCCTGGGTAAACTCTTCGACAAAAGCCGCCTGGATACTTTCCTGGACATAAATGCGATTGGTGCAGACGCAGGTTTGCCCCGCGTTGCGGAACTTACAGGCAATCGTTTCGGCCACCGCCGCCTTGATGTCCGCATCGGCGAAAATCAGAAACGGCGCGTGACCGCCTAACTCCAGCGAAATGCGTTTCATAGTCGCTCCAGCTTTTTGGTAAAGCAGCTTGCCCACTTCCGTCGAGCCAGTAAAAGTAATTTTGCGGATGCGGCTATCGTTGAGCAATTCATCGGCCACTGGCACCGGGTCGAGAGTAGGCAACACCTGGAATGTTCCGGCTGGCCCGCCCGCTGCTTGCCACAATTGGGCCAGATACAGCGAAGTCAGGGGGGATTGTTCGGCAGGTTTGAGAATGAGGGTGCAGCCCGCCGCCAACGCTGGAGCAAGTTTGCGTGTTACCATCGCTGCCGGGAAGTTCCAGGGCGTAATTGCCAGTACCGGGCCGACAGGCTGCCGTATAGCGAAAAGCCGTTTGTTGGCAGCCTGGCTCGGAATTATGTCACCGTAATTACGTTTGGTTTCCTCGGCGTACCAGCTAATAAAACTGGCGGCATATTTTAGCTCGGCGCGTGACTCCCGGATGGGTTTGCCCATCTCCAGCGTCATCAGTCGGGCGATTTCCTCGTCGTGCTTAAAAATCAAATCGTACCAGCGCATCAGCAAAGCCGCCCGCTCGTGGGCCGTGGTCAATTTCCAACTGGCAAAGGCTTCAACCGCAACATCAGCAGCCCTTTTAGCTTCGGCCACCCCACAATCGGTCACATGAGCCAGCGTTTCACCTGTCGCCGGGTTCTGCACCTCGAAAGTACGGTCAGTTTTGAGCCAGTTCCCGCCAATAAAAGCCTGGGTCGGCATATTTTCAATCATTATATTTACTCCTAAGCCATTACAAGCTATCCGGGTCAATCCCCTTTGCTTTTAATTTCGCCAAAAGCTTGTCCATCTCTGCTTGCTGGCTTTCAAGCTCGTCCAAACAACGCTCTCCGTCAGCCGTATGGATACGTAAAACCCTGCCGTCCGGCACTAACCACTTGTTTAACTGTTCACTCCACAACCAGCCTTGCGGGTTCGGTTTAAGTTCAGTTATGGCCTCGCCTTTATACTCCCAGCCACGTAAACGCACCGGCGTAGGTTTGCGTTTGACTCGCCAGAAACCTGGCTGACCAAGGTCGTAGGCAAAGTATTCCTTGACCCCCATCTCTTGATACACCTCTGGTTTGAGTTGCAAATCCTCACGCCAGGTACTGTCAGATGCAATCTCGAAAGTTACGGTTGGAGCAGGACGATTGGGTTGACCGATGCGCCAGCTGCGTAACTTATCCGGTTCGGCTTGTGACAAGACCAGACCTTTGAAAAAAGCTACATCAGGTGCAATAGGGTATTCAAGCGAGTCAGCAGTCTGATATATTTAGATTACCAGTTATGAACCAGCTTTCTTCGCGGTATAGCCAGCGCAGCAAAGACACCAGATAATGCCTTAAATCGAATTGCAAAGGGCTTTCGGCCATCAAATCTTCCTTTGTAGGGTGATAATCGTAGTAGTATTTTATTTCGGGCTGTTCTGCCTCCAAATCTTCCGTGTCCAATTCAGCAGACTCACGACTAGAATATTTGACTGCCATCGCGCACCCTCCTAAAAATTAACGGTTTGACCGCTTTCCGCCGAGTCCAATGCCTTCATAATAATTTCCCAATCCTGTAAAGCTTCGCGGGGCGTGCTGACGACGGGCGCACCGTTTACCACCGCTTCCCAAAAGTTGGCGAATTCATCATAGTAGCCGCCATCAAAATTTTCAATCTGGTTGGTTTCGTCGGGTTGGTCTGGCCGTTTTAATACTAACTTGCCCGAACCCACCAAAATTGTACCTTTGTCTCCGTAAATCGCCCCATCGAAAAACTTTTCGCCAGCCCCGTGCGTCGCGCCACTATACCGCAGGTTGCCAATCACGCCGTTTTTGAATTTCAGATTGGCCGTGATGGTATCGGGCGCGGCCATAATCGGATGCATACTTTTGGTATAAGCTTGTATCTGAGCCACCTCGCCGCCCAATTCGCGCATTCCAGCCGCGTGGTGTACGGCAGCATCGGCAATCACCCCGCCTCGATATTGGACGTGGTTTTTTTGCCGCCAGGGAGTTTGAGCGAAGCTAACACTTGAGTCAACCCACATTTTGCCTTCCAACTCGATCAAAAAAACTTCGCCCAACTTGCCTTCGTCAATCCACTTACGGGCCAGCTTAAAATCGCGGCGATAATGGAAGTTTTCGGCAATTTCTACTACCACTTCTGGCGATGCTTCGGCCACGTTGACCAGTTCGACGGCTTCTTGCCAGTTGGCCGCCAGAGGTTTTTCGCCAATGATATGCTTTCCTGACCGTATCGCGTCCATCATCACGGGCGCACTTAGTTCAATCGGTAGCGATGACAATACCACTTCGACGTTAGTTGCTGCCAGCAATTCGTGATAATCTGCAGTGGACGGAACGTTGACTCCGGCCAGTTGCATAACCTCCTGGGCTGCTTTAGGGTCAATATCGCACGTCATCACAATTTCATATTTGTCCTGCATTTGTTTTAGGGCGGGCCAATGTAAATATTTGACTGCCAGACCGCACCCAATGATACCCAATTTCAAACGGCGGGTGCCATTTTGTTCTGCCATTTTTCCTTTGCTCCGTTTCGTTTCAAGCTAAAAGTTACCCTTGTTATTCTATCACCAATCAAAATTATACCCCAATCAGGTTGCGGAGCGATTTGACCCGCGAACGGCTGACTGGCACGATGCTTTTTTGTTTGTCGTCAATTATTAGATTGTAAGTGCCGTTCAAAAAGGGCTGTAATTCTATTATGTGTTGCAGATTTACTAGGTAGCTGCGATGTACCCGCACAAAGCCTTGCGGCACGAGGCGGGTATCCAACTGGGTCAGGGAAAAACGGCAAGGATACTGCTCGTCCCCTGTATGTACCATCACCCGGTCATTGTGGGCCACAATATAGCGGACTTCGTTAAGGCTAATCAGCAGCACGCCTTCGCCTTTTTCGACAGGAATTTTCTTGAAGTGGGCGGTGTCTCCTGTTGAATGGTCGTTGCCACCCACTGCTTTAATTTTGTCGCGTTTTGGCTTACTTTCGGGGACTGTAGTAGGCAGGGCGCGTAAAACTTTCTGCACCGCCTGAGCCAGCCGCTTGCTATTAAATGGCTTGACCAAATAATCCAGTGCGTCCAGTTCAAAAGCTTTAACAGCATATTCCTCATAAGCGGTCACGAAGACGACTTTGGGAGGGTTGTCTAGTTGGTTGATGATGCGGACAGCTTTGAGGCCATTCAGACCCGGCATTTGGATTTCCAGGAAAATCACGTCAAAAACATCATCTTGTAGCAAGCTCAACGCTTCGGTGGCACTTGTACATTCGGTTACGCCGCCCACTTCGGTCATGGCACTGAGCATAAAATGTAAATCGGCGCGGGCCAACGCTTCATCGTCCACCACCAACGCCTTCAACTTATGGCTCATAATTGGCTTTACGCAGTAAAAACGCTGACTTTAAGCTTCGAGTCGGACAAAATTTTGCCATCGCGCACCTGGATTAGCCTGTTGGCCTGGGTTGCCAGATAGTTGTCGTGAGTCACATAAATCACGGTTTTGCCCTGGCGGGAAAAATCGCGGAAAATATCGAAAATCATTTCTCCGGTCTGGCTATCTAGGTTGCCCGTTGGCTCGTCGGCTACAATAATCGGCGGGTCGTTTGCCAGGGCGCGGGCTACTGCCACTCGTTGCTGTTCGCCACCGCTTAGTTCACTTGGCAAATGCTGGGCGTGGTCGGCCATTCCAACCATTTCCAGGTTCGCCATTGCACGGGCGGTGCGTTCGGAGTTTTTATATTGAGATTTACGCCCGCGTAAGTGCATCGGGAGAGCCACATTTTCTAGCGCAGTCAGGGTTGGCAACAACTGAAAAAACTGGAAGACTATGCCAATCTGTACTCCACGCCACTTTGCTAGTTCGTTTTCGCTCATCTTTGCCAAATTTACGCCGCCCACCTGCACCGTGCCGTTGGTGGGTCGGTCAATCCCGGTTAGCATATTCAAAATAGTGGATTTGCCACTGCCACTAGGCCCGACAATCGCCACGAACTCGCCCGGCTCGATGCTCAAATCCACGCCGCGCAAAGCTTGGTATTCGCGTTTGCCCATTTTATAGGCTTTGGTCACATTTTGGAGTTCGATTTGATGGTTAGCAGAGTTAGAAGCAGACCGGAAGCCTACCTCGACAATCTTCTCGATCAGTGCGCGGTCAGGTTGATTGATGTCAACCTGCTCGACGCGCCGAGGACGTATGTCTAGCATAACATAATTCTTTCTTGCTTTTTAGGCAATAGATAGGCAATATTTTTGGTTTTATAAGTGAAACCCGTTGGTTTGCTGCTGGAATTATTATAGCCCAAACTAAAGCGGCGTGGCAACCTTTTCGGGCGCACGCCGCTATCTTTTTACAAAGATTTAGCAATTTTTAATTTGAGAGTTGACCTATAACGTATTTGTCCAAAAAATCGGCAATGCGCGGATAGCAAACCAGCCGATTTTTGAGTTTGGTGATGCCGTGTCCTTCGTCCTCGAAACGTTGATATTCGACGGGGTGGTGGCGGGCTTGCAGGGTGGTAACTATTTGTTCGGCTTCGCCCACTGGCACACGCGGGTCTCGCGCTCCGTGTATCACCATAAGGGGTGCGGTAATGCGGTCTATTTTATGGATAGGCGAAATTTCTATCAGGAAATCGCGGTCAACTTCAGGGTCGCCGTATTCAGGGGTACGCAGCTTGCGCCGATAGCTGCTGGTGTTTTCCAGAAAGGTCAGCATATTGGCGATGCCTACGATGTCCACACCTGCCGCCCATAGTTCGGGGTAAGTGGTAATAGCACTCAAAACCATAAAGCCGCCGTAGCTGCCACCCCAAACCGTGATTTTTTTAGAATCGGCGTAGCCACTGCTATGTAGCCATTCGACGGCGTACTTCAAATCCGCCACCGAGTCCATCCGTTTTCGCACGTCGTCCAGAGCCATATAGCGGTTGCCATAGCCAGATGAGCCTCGCACATTAGTGGCGAGAATAGCGTAACCACGTTGCAACAGATATTGGAAAATCGAATTCCAGGCCCAGCGCGTCTGACCTTCTGGCCCCCCGTGAACATAAACTACGACGGGCGTGCTACCGTCCGGTTTGGCGTTTTTGGGGAGATACCACAAAGCCGGAATTTGCAACCCATCAAAGCTAGGATATTTGACCAGGTTTGGTTCGCCAAAATCCCCAGTGTTAAGGCCACCGCGCGGACTATGCGTTACTTGCCTACATTTATTTTGGCTCAGTTGGTAAAGCCAGATGTCCAGGTTATGGGTCGGGCTATTGAAGTCAAAAGCCAACATCTGGCTGTCGGGAGACCAATTCAGGTTGCCAATTACGCCACGCGGCAAATCCATTACAATTTGTTCTGTGCCGTCGGCTGTCTCCCGTATAACCAACTGACTATAGCCTTCCTCGTTGAGGGTGTAGGCCAGCTTTGTGCCGTCGGGTGAAATCTGCAAGATTTCTACATCTTGCTCTGGTGTGACTAAAAACTTGATTTCCAACGTTTCCAAATCCAGGTAGGCCAGAGCCTGAAAGTCGCGGCCCACATCGGTTAGCAGGTACAAACCTTTGTCGTCGTGGCTGAAATCGGCAAATTCAAAACGAGCCGGGCCAGTATGAGGGGTTAAGTGGCGCGGTTCTAGGTTGGGGTTTTCCAGGTCTAGTAAGAAAAGGTCAACGTCAACGTTAGTGTTGGCACGGTGAAAAAGCAGGTAGCGGCCCGAACGTGACCAGTTTCCGGCATAGTGGGAGCCATCGCCTTGAAAGACCAGTTTGGGTTCGGCATTTTCCTTAATATCCAGGGTATAAATATCGAAAAAAGCCGGGTTGCGCTGGTTGCTGCTGAAACTAATTGCGCCACCGTCTGGTCGCCAGCTGCCCAAATTATTTTTTACTTTAGAATTTTCCACCAGCGTGGTGATTTCCACGCCTTGTGCCGCATCGCCCTGTAACAAGTAAAGCTGGTCTTGTTCGTCGCCACCTGTGTCGCGGGTGATGATAAAAGCGTTGGTGGCTGGGGATGCCGCAATATTGTTCACCCGCTCGTCATAAAAGGTAAGCTGATCAGGCCAGCCGCCCTCGGTACTGACCGACCAGACCTGATAAGTGCCAGTGATGTCGCTCAAATAATATAAGCGAGTGCTATCTTTTGAAAAGACTGGCAAAGCCGCATTTTTGACGTTGAGATAAGGCCCAAAAGCTATCTTTTTTTCAGAGCTAATTGTCATTTTTATTCCTTTTTACGCCTGTCACGCCAAAATTAAAGCTTATCCGGGTCTATACCGCTTGCTTTTAATTTAGCTAAAAGTTTTTGCAGCGCAGCGCGTTCGGTGGCTTCGCGTTGTTCAGCGAGCAAACGAGTGGTGCGTTCGGTAGCTTCACGCTGTTCAGCTGCAATCCGCGCCAAATATTCTTCTTCGGCCCGTTCTAACACCTGCTCCCCATTACTGCGGTACAAACGCACTTGTTGTTCAGCGAGCAAACGAGTGGCGCGTTCGGTAGCTTCGCGTTGTTCAGCTGCAATCCGCGCCAGATACTCTTCCTCGGCCCGTTCTAACACCTGCTCCCCATTACTGCGGTACAAGCGCACCTTTGGTCTGGCATCTGCTAACCAGAGCCGTAGCTGCTTGCTCCATAACCAGCCCTGCCCGTTTGTATTGATAACTTGAGGCTGGCCTTCAAAGTTGTAACGCCAACCCCGCAGCCGTACCCCTGTCCAAAGCTGGGTTCGGTTGGGGTCGTAGGCAAAATACTCGTGTACTCCCAACTGACCGTAACGCCCTACTTTGTACTCTAAATCAGTCCGCCAGGTACTACCCGATGCCACCTCAAACACCACTGAGGGAGCAGGACGGTCTGGCTCGGTCATCTGCCAACTGGCTAACTCGTCCAAAACTGCGGTTGGCTCTACCATTCCTTTGAATACAGCTACGTCCGGCCCAACCGGATTGTAGAGCGGTTGGTAGAGGGGCAAGTTGCCGATGATATACCAATTTCTATCCCGAAAGTGCCAGCGCAGTAAATCTACCAGATGTTTAATCAGATTGAATTGAGGTGCGCCTTCGGGCATTTCTTCGTCCTCGTTGATGAATTGGTTATAGTATTGGGCAATAGCAAATTTTTCTGTCTCTGAGTGGGCAATTTGATTGACTTCGCGGATAGACATATTTAGTACCTCCTGGCTAACCTCAAACCCTCAGCCAGATTATAACATTTTTGGGCATTATCAGATTGTCATCAAATCCTGACAGGTTGCTTTTCCCGCATTGATTGTAACAACTTGACCAAAACATTGGTGTTGGCAACGGAGTCGCTCAAAGGCAGGGGCGCAGGTGTGCCGTCTAAAATCGCCTGACTGAAGGCTGCCACTTCGAGGCCAAACTGATTGACCGGGGCAAATTCTTCGACCTGCTGCCCTTTGTCGGTGGTGATGATAATGCGGGCGGTGGCATCCGGTTCAGGCGACATGGTGCTAATCTCCAGCCTGCCATTTGTCCCATAAACTTCGTAATAATTGCTGCGCCCGTGTTCAAAGCCATAGTCGAGCAAAGCTCTGCGCCCTTCGCCAAAGTCCAAAATCGCCGCTACCGAGGTGTCCACCTGAAAGCCGGGCCGGGTGTAGCCATCAGCCCACACGCTGGGCGGTTCGCTCCCAAACAAAAGACGGCTGGCACTGACTGCGTAACAACCTACATCCCAGGTTGCGCCACCGCCCGCCGCCGGGTCTTGCCGGATATTATATTTGCTGAAATCGGCCACAAAAGAAAAAGTGACGTGAACAGTTCGCATTTCGCCAATCGCCCCTTGCTGGATAAGCTGACGGACGCGGGCGTGTTGCGGGTGATAAATATAGACAAAAGCTTCCATCACTAACACCTTGTTAGCTTTAGCAGCGTCTTCAATACGCTGCACCTCTTCGACAGTCAGGGCGATAGGCTTTTCCACCAACACGTGTTTGCCCGCCTGAGCCGCTTTGATGGCCCATTCCGCGTGTAGATGATTGGGCAAGGGAATATAGACCGCCTCAACCGCAGGGTCGGCCATCAAAGCGGGGTAACTCGCATAGGCTTTCGTTGCGCCCCACTTTTGGGCGGCTTGCTCTGCGTTTGCTTCGTCCCGACTGGCTATGGCTACCAATTCAGCGTTACCAGCCGCGTGTACTCCTGGCACAAAACGGCGGTTGATACGAGCGTTCCCCAAAATACCCCACCGCACTTTGCGGGTTGTGGTCATTATTTTCTCCTAAAAATATTAAACCTAATCCTCTATATCACTGTAGGCGGCGCGTCCCCGCGCACGCTATTATGCTCATAGATTGTGCGGGCGCAGTGCCGCGCCGCCTATAGGCTATCTGAATTAAACCTGACCGCGCCAGTAATCTAGCAAATCCTGGAGGCTGGTATCAAGCGCAATAGTGGGTTGCCAGCCAGTCGCAAGCTGGAAACGGCTATAATCTCCCCGCATCACCATAATGTCGCTAGGTCTCATTCGCTCCGGGTCGGGCTGGACTTCTAAAGCACGGGTGGATTTTGCCAATAACGTTTGCAAAACGTAGGACATCTTATAGTCCTGACCCGAACAGAGGTTATAAACTTGACCACGTTGACAGCCGTTCGCCTTATCCATCGAGTCGAGAGCCAGCCAGTAGCCCCGCACCACATCGCGCACATCGGTATAGTCGCGGCTGGCTTCCAGGTTGCCCACCCGAATAACAGGCTCAATCTGACCTGCTTCCGCTTGAGCAATCTGACGGGCGAAGGCACTGGCGGCGAGTTGCGGATTTTGGCGCGGGCCTAAATGGTTAAAAGCCCGCGTGGTCACAATTTGGAAGCCCCAAGTATTGGCATACTGCTGGCCGAGCATATCTTGGGTAATTTTGCTCACGGCGTAGGGATTGTTAGGCCGGAAAGGAGTATCTTCGGTAACTGGTAAATCCTGGGGTTGCACTAAACCATACTCATCGCTGCTTCCGGCGTTATGGATGCGGGTGGTTTCTAGCAAACCCGCCGCTCGTATCGCTTCAAAAAGGTTAAGGGTGACGGTCAAATTGTTATTAAGGGTAGCCAGCGGGTCGGTCAGGGAAGGCCCGACAAAGGCAAGCGCGGCCAGATGAAAGACACGAGCCGGACGTATCTGCCCCATCAGGGTGGTTAGAGCAGCCCGGTCAGCCAGGTCGAGCGAGTGCATTTGGAAGCGTGGGTCGGCGGCCCACTGTTGCAGGTTCGGGCCGGGTGTGCTAGTGCGGTCAATGCCATGTACGTGCCAGTTTTCGTCAGCCCGGTTCAAAATGTAATCGGTAAAGGTGCTACCGACGAAACCGCTAACCCCGGTGATGACAACGTTGTGGCTGGCTGTATCGGGTATGTTAAATTCGGCCAAAAAGCTGCTCCTTTTATTTGCCACTATTCACCGCCGAGGACGCAGAGGAGGGAACGAAAGAAGGCAAGATTGGGACGTTCGTTTTACCTCTTTCCGCTTCCTCTCCCTGTTATGGAGTGCAATGCCCGTTGCCTGACTGAATAGTTGCGATATTGTAATTTATTGTCAGGCAGTCGGGACGGCCACTTTCGCGTCTGTTTTCGCATTTAAGCTATAATCTATCGGGTCGAAGTGACGGGTCAGGCGACGGAAGTTAAAGGTAAAGCCGGGCCAGAGGGTAGTATTGCGGCCCTCGGTGTTCATATACCAACTTTTGCAACCCGAATTCCAGACAGTTCCTTGCAGCCGGTTTTGTATCGTCGTATTGTAGTCAGCCTGGGTTTCTGGCCGCACCTCTACCGTTTGGATTTGCTGGCGTTGCATCGTATGTAGCGCGTCCAGGATATAGGCAATTTGCGACTCAATCATATAAACCATCGAATTATGCCCCAAACCAGTATTGGGGCCGATGATAAGAAACATATTGGGGTAGCCCGCCACCGTCGTACCTAGATAAGCCTGAGCGTTATTCCCGTGCCAGGTCTCGGCCAGCAGCTTGTCGTCGCGCCCACGTACTAAAAGGGCCATCGGTGCATCAGTAGCATGGAAACCCGTGCCACATATAATAGTATCAACTGGATGTTCCGTATCGTCAACTGTTACAACGCTATGAGCGCGAATTTCTTTAATGCCATCCGTTACCACATCCACATTGGGCTTAGTCACCGCCGTATAAAAATCATCTGAAAGCAAGATGCGTTTGCAGCCTAAAGTGTAGTTAGGTGTGAGTTTGGCTCGTAGGTCGGGGTCAGCAATTTGGCTTGCCAGATATTGTAGAGCCAACTTCTCGCCAATCTTGACCCGCTCCGGTTTATATACCAGCCCGATAGCTCCGTACTCGCGTAGCAAGTACATTTTGGCCCGTATCAACCGTTGAGCGAGAGGTAGCCAACGAAAAAGCTTGCGCTGCCAGGTTGGGATGTCGTGATCCATACGCGGAAAAATCCAGGGTGGCGTGCGTAAGAACAGTTTTAATTGGCTAACTTTTGGCTGGATTTGTGGCACAAATTGAATAGCCGAAGCCCCCGTACCAATAACTGCCACCCGTTCGCCAGTCAAATCGTGATTATGCTCCCATTGGGCCGAATGGAACAGCTTGCCTTGAAAATCGGGCAGACCAGGAATGTTGGGCAAGTTGGGTTCACTAAGCGGGCCGTTACCTAAAATCAACACCTGGGCCGTGATTAATCCTTGTGGCGTAGTGATGTGCCACTGCTGTGCGGCTTCGTTCCAACTCGCCGCCTCCATAGGACATTGCCAGCGAATATGCGGAACAATGCCATAGTGTTCGGCACAATGACGTAGATAAGCCCAAATTTCCGGTTGGGCTGAGTATAATCGCGTCCAATCCGGGTTGAGGGCGAAGGAAAACGAATAAAGGTGGGATTGAACATCACAAGCGCAGCCAGGATAGGTATTGTCGTGCCATGTCCCCCCGATACCGTCAGAGCGTTCCAAAATCACAAAGTCTTGGATACCGGATTGTTTTAGCCGAATAGCCATACCTAGACCCGAAAACCCCGTGCCGATAATAGCGACACGATACTGCTGAGACGCTGTACTCATTGTTCACTCCGTTCCTGGTAAGCCATGCGCCGATTGATATGAGAAGCGAGCTTTCGGCGCATATAAAGAGCTTACGGGTTAAAATAATGTCTAACAACAACAAAAGGAATCAACGGGTACTTTCCGTGACCCGTTGGTTTGATTGTAACATTTAACGGAATTATTAGTCAATGCGAGGTGTGGTGCATAATTTGGTAGGCAGTACCGATGGTTGAAACCATCGGTGTGTCCGAGTCAGGTTTGGAACCTATTTACCGATAAATTTATACAGCGGTGTCGCCAAATTACAACCAAACTGTTGGCGGAGAGAAATTACGACTGATGGACGAACTCAAGGAAACGTTGCAACGGCTTGAAACGTTCCAATCTGAAATATCCGCCATTGAGTTAAAGCGGCACCTCTAAAGCTAATTCCTAATATTTATAGTAAAATACTCAATATAAGTAGCCATTATAGATATAGAAGACTGGCTACTTATATTTATGTTCTTATCTTATCCTCTCAAAAAGTAGGGGCGAGATTTATCGCGCCCAAACGGTAGTCAAAGTGGGCGTGATAAATCTCGCCCCTACCCACCGCATTTTTGAGAGGATACGTTTTTGGCTTCAACAAACAAAGCCTCGGAGCAGAAAGGTTGTTTTATCGTGCGACTAAAACGTTTCAGTTTGTTTGTACTTGTAGTATTGGTCTGCGGTTGGGTCAATAATGGCAGCGTGACTTACGCTATGCCAGGTGCCGCCCCAACTTTCGCCAACAGCGCGTTTCAACAGTTATGGCAATATAGCGATAAAGTGGTGGCGGAACTGCCAGGAGCGGGGCGCGGCTTCACCTGGGGGCCGAACGTTTTTGGCACACTCCAGGAAGATTATGTCGAAGGCACGGGTGGCAAACGCCAGGTCGAATATTTTGATAAGAGCCGCATGGAGTTGGGAACGGATGGCAAGCTGGTCACAAACGGCCTTTTGACCAAAGAACTGGTGACGGGCAATCGCCAGGACGGAAATAATAAGCAGACACAGCTTGCTCCTAGCCCCATTCAGATAGCCGGAGACGATAACGCGGGTGGCGGCAACCAGCTTGCACCTACTTACGCCAGTTTCAACAACGTGGTTAGCTTGAACCCAAGTCAGAACCGGGCTGATAATAAGGTAGGTAGTTCGGTGCGCCTGACCATTGACCATAACGGAACGGTGGGAATGCTGCCTGTTGGCACGGCTACGGCCACCATACCGACTATCTTGACGGCTTACGAGCCAGTTTTCGGACATAATATTCCCAAAGCCTTTGCCGACTTTATGCAACTAACTGGCAAGGTTTGGGATGGTACAAATTATCTCACAGGTCAGGTTTATACTGCTAACCCGACGGCTAACGTTTTTGGTTACGCGATTTCCGAACCGTATTGGACACAAGCGATAGTGGCAGGCAAACAGCAGCCAGTAATGGTGCAGTTGTTCGAGCGGCGAGTGCTGACTTACACTGCCTCCAACTCCGTCGGTTTTCAAGTCGAGATGGGCAATATCGGCCAACATTACTATCAATGGCGGTACGGTAGCAGCACGAGTAAGCCGATAATTTACGTGGCGTTGGGAGCCAGCGACGTGGTGGGAACTGGCGCGGACAATCCGGCCACCGATAGCTGGGTGGTCAAACTTTATCAGCAGTTGTCGTCTGGTGCTAAGTTCGTGCGCTTGGGTATCGGCGGGGCGAAACTGGCGGACACTATCAGGCAGTCGTTACCACAAGCTCTGGCCGCTAACCCCACGCTCATCACCGATTGGAACGTGGTCAATGATGTCAACGATTATTTGGCAAACAAGCTCACTCAGGACACCTATAGGGCGCAACTTGACAATTTTTTGAGCCAGCTTGTGACGAAAACTTCCGCCCCAATCTTCGTGGGCAACGTCCCGGATTTGACCACTATTCCACTTTATGCCCGGTTAGGTTTCGGAGCGGCAGTTTTGCAAGCGGCCCAACAGCAGTTTAACGTTATTATAAGCACGGTTGCAGCCAAATACCCCGCCCGCGTGCATATTGTGGATTTATCGGGCTGGGATTTGAAAAATCATCCCGAATGGATTTCGACTCAGGACGGTTTCCATCCTAGCACAAAGGGTTATGTGCAGCTGGCTCAACTCTTTTATCAGGCGATTACCGCCGCGAAAGCTTTTTAAGCAAGGAGAAATAAATGATAAAATTTAGCGGTATTAATCATTTGGCGTTGATTACGCCGGATATGGACGCGACAGTGCGTTTTTATCGAGATATTATTGGCTTACCTTTGGTGGCAGCTATTGGCGATGAGCAGTTCCGGCATTACTTTTTTGACCTGGGCAACCACAACACTATCGCTTTCTTTGAATGGCCGGGTGTTACCGATGTCGGCCAGGAGAAAGGGGCTGGCACACCCGGTCTGGGTCGCCAGTTTGACCATTTAAGTTTTAACGTCGAAACCGAAGCCGATATGCTGGCTCTCCAAGACCGCTTACGAAGTTTTGGCGTGCGCGTTACCCGTGTGGTTGACCACGACTTTATCCAATCTATCTATTTCACTGACCCCAGCGGTATCTCGCTCGAAGCCAGCTATTGGGTGCGCGACATCACCCAGCAACCGACTTTTAGTGATGCGCGGCCTGTTGCGGCCCTGCGCGAACAGCTAGAAGGAGTCAAAGAGATAGCCACAGTCAGGTAAAGATAAGTAAGTTTTGCCAGTGGGAATCGGCGTGGGTTTTGCTATATTGCTTATAAAAAAGAAATTGTGTTATAATAGCCTGCGCCCGAATTTTGGCTTAAATGGCTTTCTTAGTTACGTTGGCAGGTATGATGGCTCTCGATTTATCTCAACCCAAATTGCAAACCCGGCTTATCGCTTCCGATGCGCCCGACGCTTTGCGTATTACAGCGACGGCCCTGCGCGATGGCAAAATTGCCGCTTTCCCTACCGATACTGTTTATGCTGCCGGGGCTTTGGCTTCCAACCCCGCTGCCCTGGCCCACCTTTACGCTATCAAGCAACGCAGCCTGAGCAAACCGATTACTATTCTGGTTAGCAGTCTTGAGCAGTTACGGACAGTGGCCCAAACTATTGATCCACTGGCCGAAAAACTGATTGAAAATTTCTGGCCCGGCGCACTGACCCTGATTTTGCCACGTCACCCCAGTCAGCCCTACATTAGTGGCGCGGATAGCGACACGGTGGCGGTGCGGATGCCTGCCCACGTATTGACGCTCGCCTTGCTGCACGAAGTGGGCGCACCTATTGCGGCGACCAGTGCCAACCTGAGCGGCAAATTTAGCCCGCTTGATGCCGATACCGCCCTGCTACATCTGGATGGCAAAGTTAAGCTGGTGCTGGACGGTGGGCCTTGTCCGGGTGGGGTGGACTCGACTGTCGTGGATACAAGCGGCGGAGTAGTCAAAGTACTGCGCGAGAGTGCTATCTCGGCCCGCGCCATCCGCCACGCACTCGAAGGTTAAAATGCGTTTAGACCGAATTATTACCCTGATTTTTGTGATTGCTCTGACCCAGGGCTTTTTATTGGTGGCCGACCCCACCAGTGGCCCCTTTTCCACCCACGTTTCCGCCGACTACGTGCTGCCCATCACCGTGTTGTTGCTGGCGGCGTTGGTAGTGATAACTGCGGGTATAGCCGATGCAACGGTGCGTTCCCACCCCCAAATCTACCTGTTCAAACTGCCCACCCTGCGCCTGGGCCGTAACAAATACGAAATCGCGCCTTTTTCCTGGGTACTGCCAGCCCTGGTCGTAGTGGGTTCATATTTGTTTGTGCGGCTGTTTGAAGATTTTATTTTTCAGGTGGCTGGCACGGTGCTTTCGGCTTTGGTGCTGCTGGTGGTCATCGTGGCCCAATATTACAGCGTGGGGCGGCAGGAGCGTTATTACGGCTGGTCGGTGATCGGGCTTAACCTGACTACTTATATAGCCGGGTTTTTGCTTTTTAGCTCTATTTACGTCAACAAGTGGCGTACATTGGAAAGCGCACCGTTTGTGGCTATCATCACCCTTTGTCTGACCTACGAACTGTTGCGCCAGACTAAAGTGGCTTCCCGTACCTTGTGGCTCTATGCCTTATTGGTAGGTATGGTGCTGACCGAGGTAATGTGGGCCTTGACCTACTGGAAGGTGCGCGTTTTAGTGGGCGGGATTGTACCGCTTTTGATATTCTATGTAATGGTGGGTATTTTGCAAGCGCATCTGACTAAAAATCTAAACCGTCAAGTGGTACGGGAATATGGTGTAGTAACAGTGGTAGTGGCAGCCCTGATTGCCTTCGCTGCTCTCCAGGACGTACACTTTTAGTAACCGCCTGTACAAAATCTGTCTCCGGCTCATTATAATCTAACCACTCCAAACTTACTTCAATACAGCGTACTCCGATGGTTTCACCTATTTGGGTGGGCGCGGGGACGAGCTGCCTACGATTATTTTACGTTAAAATATTATAAAGACGGTATAACCCTGTTTCTAAAATAACACTAAATGTGGTGGCTCAACCTATTGACAGGTACTATTAGTTGTGTTACAATCATTTCACTTCACAAGCTAACGTAGGAGTAAGCAGTTAATTTAAGGGTTTGCAATCAGATTTATCTCTGAGCGGCGCAGTTAGTAGGGGGCAATCGAACCCACATGAAATGTCCATTTTGTCATCAAAAGGACTCGAAAGTGATTGACTCCCGCGATTTGCGCGAAGGGGAGAGTATTCGGCGACGACGCGAGTGTTTGAAATGTAGCCATCGCTTTACTACTTACGAACGGGTTGAGCCGATTAGTATTTTGGTGGTCAAGAAGGACGGCAGCCGCGAAGAATATAGCCGCCAAAAGTTGGGCCGAGGGTTGCTGACCGCTTTCACCAAACGTCCGGTCAAGGCCGAGCAAATTGAACTGATGATGGATGCGGTG
This sequence comes from Chloroflexia bacterium, assembly GCA_038207455.1. Classification (GTDB taxonomy): domain Bacteria; phylum Chloroflexota; class Chloroflexia; order Chloroheliales; family Chloroheliaceae; genus JBBQZT01. The sequence goes on along the minus strand of JBBQZT010000007.1, from coordinate 59,368 downwards.
GAGGCCGAGATTTTTCGGAACGGCGAACTGGAAATACCCAGTCATTACATCGGGGAGCTTGTAATCGAAAAGTTACGTCAGCTTGACCCCGTAGCCTATATCCGTTTTGCTTCGGTCTATCACGAGTTTGCTGATTTGGAGGTTATGCGGAGCGAGATGGACAAACTGATTAGCAACCGTCAGGCCGCTCTTTCCGAAAAATCTGAAAAGTCGTGAGGCGAACGAAAACACACGCAACCGATTTAGCCATCACTCGTTATTTTTGGTAACGTCTTACCTTTATCCCAATTACAACTCCAGGGACATTTAGACAGCTTGCCAGCAGCAATCGGCAGCAGTTACTTTTTTGTTGCCAAAATTTGGCTTTGTTTACACTTTTTTGGGTTTTTGCAGATATTATTGGGGTAGTTTGATAGTATCAAAGATTTATTGAGACACGGGCTGTTTTTCTGTCGGGGAGAAACCGCTATAACTTGTTCGGCGGGCGTTGTCCAAACGCCAAATATATAAAGAGTACGAACTAGCAGGAGTATAACCGATGACTGAAACGATTAGCCAGATTGATGGCTTGAGAACCAGACTGACCTTACCGAATACCATTGTCAAACGCGATGGGCGGGTGATGCCTTTCGATATTAGCTTGATTGAAAACGCCCTGGAACGCTGCTTCGATAGCTTTGGCCGCACCCCAGAAACGCCAGTCGCGGAACTGGCCCGGCGTGTAGTCAACATTATCGTGGCGAAGGGCGCAACCATCACTGTTGAGAATGTGCAGGACATTGTGGAAATGGTATTGCAGGCGGCAGGCGAGTTTGAGGCGGCCAAACGCTATATTTTGTATCGGGCTGACCACGCGCGTAAACGTGAGCAACGCCCTGTTCCAGCCAAAGTGCGGCGGGCGTTTGCCGAGTCTTCCCAATATTTCCCTACTCAGCTACAACAATTTCAGTTTTTCGACAAATATTCTCGCTTCAACTATGGGCTTGGGCGGCGCGAAACCTGGGTAGAAACGGTTGACCGGGCGGTAGGTTTTCTGCACGAACTGGCCGGGCCGCGTCTGGAAGCCGAAACCTACGAACGCTTGCGACGCGGAATTTTGGAGATGCGCGTGATGCCTTCGATGCGTTTGCTGGCGATGGCTGGCGATGCTGCCCGTCGTTCTAACGTCACTATCTACAACTGTTCGTACCAGCCCGTTGAGAGCATTGACTCGTTTGTGGAAGCTCTGATTATTTCGATGAGTGGTTGCGGCGTGGGCTTCTCCGTCGAGCGCGAATATATCGAAAACTTCCCGCGTGTGCGTCGCCAGACCGGAAAGCTTGCTCCTACTTATATCGTGCCAGACTCGGCGGAAGGATGGTCTGATGCTTTGCGGGTAGGTTTGCAAACCTGGTTCGACGGTGGCGATGTCCAGTTCGATTTATCGCAATTGCGGTCAGCAGGCGCACCCTTGCGGACAAAGGGCGGCAGAGCGTCCGGCCCCGAACCGTTACGGGCGATGTTGGAGTTTGTGCGTTCGCGCATCATGGCGCGGCAAGGCTCGTTTCTGCGCTCGATTGATGCCCACGACATTATGTGTATCGTTGGCAACGCGGCGGTTAGCGGGGGGGTGCGTCGCACAGCTATGATAAGTTTGTTTGACTACGACGACCTGGATATGCGCCACGCTAAGGATGGCGATTTTGAGCGCGAGAACAGCCAACGTTGGAACGCTAACAACTCGGCGGTCTGGCCCGAAGGTGGCCTGTCTCAAATCGAAGTGGCCCAGCAAGTCCTGGATATGGTACAGTCGGGACGCGGCGAACCTGGCATCTTCAACCGACAAGCGGCCCTGGATATGCGCCCCGAACGCCGTCAACCCGCCCGATTCGGCACAAATCCTTGTGTCACTGGCGATACCTGGGTAGCCATTGCCGATGGCAGAGGCCGCGCTCGTATGCTTGACCTTGTACAAGAAGGCAAGGATGTGGATGTGTACACAATGAAGGGCGGCGAAACAGTGATACGGACTATGCGTAACCCCCGTAAAACTGGCACGGATGTACCTATTTATAAGGTTACTTTTACTGATGGTTCGTATATGCGGGTAACGCCCAACCACAAGTTCGTACTAACTGATGGGACGGAAAAAGAGGCTGTAAGTTTGGAGCCGAATGATAGTTTGGAGAGTCTAACATTCTTCTCTTACAAAAAGGCCGAGTTACCCAAAACTGCAAAGGTTGATTACGATGCTCCTAAAAGCTATCGTATGCTCCAACGGGGACGGTTCAGGCGGTCTGAACATCGGTTTATTTATAAGCACCATACGGGTATTGAGCTTGTAGGCATAGATCGGCAACTGCACCACATTGACTTTAACAGTCTCAACAACAGCATTGGCAATCTCAGGCTAGTAACTGCCGAAGAACACGCCCATATTCATCGGGACAGGATGTTAGGGGCAAATAACCCTACTCATCGTATAGCCAAAGATGCAAAGCGCAATCTCAAATGGCGACAAAAGCTCTCGAAGGCTTGTGCAGGTTTGGTTAATGGCAACGCCAAAGACTTGACCAACGAACAGCTAGAACAACACCTTGTCCAGTTTGTGATTGGGCTTGGTCGGGTTCCCACAGTTAGTCAATATTATGACTATGCGGTTCAGCACAATTTGCCACTCAGCTTCTCCAACTATCGTAAGCAGTATTTTGGGGGAGGTGTCGTTTATGCACTACAGGCAATCGCCGCAAAGGTGGGGGCGATGAGTACATTTGAGGCAGAGGCCCGCAAAGTTACGGACCTACCCGTGGTGTTTAATAACGGACTTACCTACGTTGTCCGTAACTGTGAAATATGTGAGCAGGAGTTTACGGTGCGATTATCACGTCGAGAACAGGCGACTTGCAGTAATGCTTGTAGCCAAAAGCTCTACTACCGCAACAATCCAGACACAACAACGAGAGGTCAGGCTATTAGTCAGGCACGTACTCGCAACCATGACGAGCTACGCAAGCAGCAGATCGGGGTATATAACGACTTGCTGTTTGAACTAGAACGACACCCAATGAAAGACGAGTGGATGGCGCGTTGTCAACAACAAGGAATCTCTAATGAGATTAGCCGTGTAAGTAGCCCGTTTAGATTCTGGAAGGAGTTGCAATCCCAAGCGATGGCGACAAATCATCGGGTTTTAAGTGTTGAACCTGATGGTTACGAGGATGTCTATACCGGCACAGTTGATGATACACACACCTACTTTGCGATAGGGTCAGAGCGGACAGGTCTCGATGGCAAAGTTGCAATGGCTTATGTGTTAAACCGACAATGCGGCGAGATTATCCTTCGCCCATGGCAGTTCTGCAACTTGAGTGCTGCTGTAGCCCGTCAGAACGATACTTTTGACACGCTAAAGGAAAAGGTGGAGCTTGCCACGATTATTGGCTCGATCCAATCTATGGCAACGCATTTCCCAGGTTTGCGCCCAATGTGGCAGCAAAACTGCGTCGAGGAGCGGCTTTTGGGCGTGGATATTAACGGGCAACTGGATAGCCCCGTCGCTCAAGATGCCCACGTGCAAGCCCAGTTGCGCGAGGTAGCGATTAGTACCAACCGCGAGTTCGCCGCCAAACTCGGTATCAACCAATCGGCAGCCGTGACGTGTGTCAAGCCCAGCGGCAACTCGTCGCAGTTGTTGGATAGTTCGTCAGGTCTGCACGCACGTTGGGCCAAATACTACATTCGCAACGTGCGGGTGGCAACCCATTCGCCCATCTTCAAGGTGTTGCAGGATGCGGGCGTACCAATGGACCCTGAAAACGGCCAGACGCGCGATAACGCTAACACCTGGGTAATCCATTTCCCGGTCAAAGCTCCCGAAGGCGCGGTCACACGCAACGGGCGCAGCGCGATTGAGCAGTGTAATTACTGGTTGCAAAACAAGGTCAATTGGACAGACCATAATCCGTCTGTCACCATCACCTATCGCCCGGACGAAGTGCTGGACATCTTATCCTGGATTTGGGAACATCGGGGACAGCTAGGCGGGATGGCCTTCTTGCCAACCTTCGATGCCCAGTACGCCCAACTGCCTTACATCGAGATTACCGAAGACGAGTACAACAAGGTTGCGCCGCACTTCCCCGTCGTGGACTACTCTAAGATTTGGCGACACGAAAGCGAAGACTACACGAAGGCTGCCCAGGAACTGGCTTGTTCTAGCGGTTCTTGCGAGATAGACACGCTTTAAGCCAATGCTTCTGGCGTGGTGTTTCCCGACATCGCGCCAGAATTTTCAGGGTAACTTTGGTTCAATTACATAGACTTTTCCAGGATTGGCTTCTACATCGCCTGTTGCTCCAATCAACGCAGTGTTGCCATCCTCTGAAAGCGAAACCGACCAGCCGAAAAGCGAAACCCCCGGATTAGCCCCCTGATCTGGTTCTAGGGGTTGATTATCAAAAACCCACTTGTTGTTTATATACCTGTACAGAAATGCTATCCCGGGAGGGGTTGACCGGGAAGCAGCGATAAGAACAGTCTTACCATCACCAGATACAGCTATATTGCTACCAAAACTATAATCAGTGTAACATTTAGCCTGAGGTTCAGTAAGAGGGGGAGTAGCTTGACTCCAATTGTTAGCAGCACGACTAAATATATAAACTTTTCCTGATGTATAACCGCAAGCTGTATGTGTTTGTTCTTTTGCGCCAACAAAAATTGTGTTTCCATCTCCACTGATGGCTATCCAGGTTGAAGTTAGAACGCCGCTATCCTCGCCAACTTCCTGATTAGAAATATTAAGCCGTTGGGGGGTAGTATATTTGTCGCTACTACTAAAAATAAAGACCCCCCAACCATTAAGCACTCCGGGTATAGCTGCTCCTATGACAACCGTGTTACCGTCTTGGGATATTGCCACTACATTGTGATACGTGTTAGAAGGGTCTGTCGTACCACTATCTAAAGCAGCACTCGACGAATTGCCCCAATTGCCGTTATTGCTGGTAAATAAATAAGCTCTCGCTTTGGATGTTTTTAAGCCGACAACGGCTTTATTGCCGTCTTTACTCAGGGCTACACTTTCGCCAAAATAATTGCTATCATTCGGTGCGTCAGGTATAAGTGTAGCGGTTGGAGTTGAAGGCCAGTTGCCGTTTCCATCCTGCCTATAAATATAAGCAACTCCTCCTTCTATAGCTTTGCCCTCTGGATCAGCAGTAGGCGGCGCACCCACCAGCACAGTCCTACCATCACCACTAAAGGCTACTGCATATCCAAACGAATTTGGAACGCTGCTGGGCGGCCTTGGCAGCATTCGTTTTTCCTTCCAGTCATTGGAGCCTGTTTTCTGGAAGATGTAGGCTGCCGACTGCCTACCAGTCTTACCAGGAGGGGCGTAAGGTAAATCCCCGACAATAGCCCATTTACCATCACTAGAAAGTGATACAGCTGAACCAAAATTAGCTCCGATAACTTGGTTCGAGGCAGTCAACAAGGCTTTAGCAGTCAACGTGGGTGATAGAGTCGTAGACGTGGGTGATGGTGGAGCGATAGTTGAAACTGCCGTTGACGTTGGTCTGGCTGCCGTAGGGATAGGAGTTGGTTGTGGTATGGGAGTCGCGGTAGGTTGTAGCACACCGGAAATAGCTAAAGCTCCAACTAAGCCTACTCCACTGATAGTGCTACCGAATATAGCCAATATAATCCATTTAATTGTTAGCCAAAAAATAGAAGGAATCAGTAGGTAAGCTAACTCCTTTTTATAAATTTTTCTCCATTCATTTTGGACTTCAATTTTCAAATCTATTAATTGAGGCGACTTTATATTTGCCAATATTACTAACATCTATCTCAACCAACTTGGCAGCCGCGTTTTCTGGCAGATCAATTAGCAATTTGACACTTCCAAGAGCAGCAGCAATTATGATTACTTCGTTTGGACTTATATCTAATTTTTGTGCAAGGAAAGAGGTGATTTCTTCTTTATGTTTCACAAATGAAACCGCCAAAATAATTTGTACTTTCTTCGTGATTGAACAAGCTGAAGTTTGCTCAGATAGTATTCTTTCAATTTCATTGTTATATCCATGTCTTAAAAGTTCGATTAATAAGCAACTTAGCTTATCTTGACGCTCGAAGTGCTTAATTAACGATTTACTGAAATCTGGCTTAGTTTCGTGGGGGAAATTTTCATAATCAACACCTAAATCAAAAGCTATATCCTCCAGGCCTGATAAGCTGAATCGGTCCATTAAATATTGCCTTAAAAAGCTTCTGTCCTCTGTTATTAGTATACTCATATTACGTTGTAACTTTTCAAATATCCAAGTTCGGTGATTTCAAGATGGTCAAGCCCGTGTCAGGAAAGCCAAAAAACTGGCTTTGCTTTGATTATAGGTAACTACTCAATTGTCATTCCAAACGAAGGCTCTGCGTAGTGAGGAATCTGTTGCTAAAAGTCTAGTTCTAACTGTTAGAATCCCAAACCATAGATTCCTCACTACATTCGGAATGACAATAACCTGAGTAGTTACGATTATAATGTATATTAACAAGTAGTCAAGCTGGATATTTTGGAAGAACTGCTTATAAATATTATGTCATTCACTAAACGAAGTGAAGAGACTGCGTCACAATCAAGAAACACAATTGAGTAGCAATCCTTGTGACAGAGTGACAAGCCTACATACTATCAGTGGTTAATACAAAAGCGTGCGGTCTTTGCAGGTTGGACGCTTTTTTGTTACAGTAGTAACGACTCACAAAAAGGTTTTGAAATAGAGAGGGTTGAAAGGGTTTGTAGCGTGTTTGAAAATGTGGGCGACCTCACCATCAATATCAATAAAATTCTGGTGGCGAACTGGCTAGGCGATAGGCTGCGGATAAAATATCGCAACGGTTTGGGCATCGAGATAAAAGGCGAAGCGGCCTACGAGCTTTGGCAAACGGTTAGAAGCAAATATACCGCGTTATCAGCCCGCACCGTTATTAACACGAGCGCGATTATAGTGGTCAAATGGACAAACGATTGCCAGCAGGCCGAAATCAAGCTGGACAATTCGGCTATCGAGAATTTCTATGGTCAGGAAGCCCAGGAACTACGTCGTGTCCTAAAAGCCATCCAAAACGAAAGCCAGCAATAAATTCCTCCACAGCCAATCCATACTTTCGTCCCTTAATCGAGGCAAAGGGTGGCACAATGGTGGCAACTTTATTCATTCTTCACTATGCCAGGCGTGCCAGCCTTCTCTTGCTCCATAATAGATAATAACCAAACCAGCCAGGGGGTCGGCCCACCACCAGCCAAATATTCCATTTAATATTAACCCAACCAATACCGCTCCAGCTAAGTAAGCATCTACGAGGGTGACGCGCCCTTCGGTTTGTAATACCTCATTGTCGAGTTGTTGCCCGGTGTGATGCTTTCCCCAGGCTAAAACTAACATGGTAATGAGGGTAGCTGTTAGCCAAACCAACCCTAATGGGGAGGTATCAGGGTGAGTTTGGGTTAGTAAAGTACGCACGGTCTGAACTATCACACTTGCCTTTTATCGAAACTACTAACGAAATATAAGGTGAAGCACCACATAGCCCGCATAAGCCACCAGGAGAAATCCGCCCTCCGCGCGTCCGACCCGACCTCGCCACAAAAAAATGGTGGCAAGCCAGGTTACAGCTATCAAAAAAGGCCAGTCCAGATTACGTACAAGGGGATTAACTTCAACTGGAGTAATTAAAGCCACCAGACCAAAGTTGAATAAGACGAAATATAGCAAAGTGCCAACTAAATTACCTACACTAACATCGGGTCGGCCCTCTTTAGATGGAACAGCCTGACGTATCACTTCCTCTAACTCAATCGCCGCTGGTGTGACCACCATACCCATTAAAAAAGCTGGAACACCTAAACCTGCGATGAGGTTTTCGGCACCGAGGGCCACTAGCTCTCCGCCTACACTTATGACTACAATGCCTAGCACAGTCAAACCAACCGCCCCTAAAAGCGAATGCTGTTTTTCCTGAGCTTCTTCTATCTCATCGTTATCTAGAAAGTTCTGATGGCGAGAAGCGGCTATCAAATACAGCATTGCGCCACCAAAAGCTAATAAGAGTACCAAACCCGCCCAACGCGGTGTAACTGGCCCAATCAAGCCGATACCTGCTAAAACTGGGCTGAGGGCAAAAATTACCAAAATAGGACGCGGCAATTTGACTTTGAGCGGAAAAAGTACCGCCCCTAGCCCTAATGCTACACATACTAAAAAGATTGCCCCGCCAAAAACCGACCCTAAAGCTACCGGGGCGGCTGCGTTAGCCCCTGCCCCTAAACCTACCGCGATATTCTCAGCTTCCAAACCAGAAAGTACCGCCCCTACCACAAAAGCCGACAGTTTGAGGACGGTAGCAAGGCTTACCAGCCCTTCTAATAAACGCTCTGTCGCCCACACAGCTAAGGCTGCTCCTAATACAAACGCCCCAATTGCCACCCAAACAGGCATTTTGGCTCCTTAACTTAAATAATATATCCGCTTCAAAACTGTGTACCACCACTAAAGTTTTTCCTCACTCTCAACTCCCTCGTGAATGTAAACCTTTTGGGTAAAAATTTGCATAGCTTGCTGGCACTCAGTTAGTGCCGTTACTGCTTGTTGGGCAAGATGTCCACCAAAAGTATCGCGTTGCTGGATTTTGTGCAGCCAACCAACCATTTTTTGCAAATCTTGGTCATTTTCTTCAAACTCAGCAAAGGTAAAATTTTGTAACGTGGTCTCTTTTTCAATTTCAGTTAAGAAATCCCGGCCACGCCCTAAAAATTCGGTGTATTCACGATCACGTTCGGCTCGGAAGCGTTCAATAATGGTTTCTTCCAGGTGATCGTCAAGCGGGACGGCTGCTAACAGCAAGCCACTTGCGCCTTGACTTTCAATCTCCAGGAGTAGTTCATGGATAGCTTTTTCAAATTCGGGAGTAAGTGGAAAAACCCACACCCCATTTTGGAGAGCGGTAGCTCCTAAAGCCCGCACGCGCCGCCAAACCAGCACCCGTAAGCTCGAAGGAGAAGAAGGTAATTGAGGCAAAAAAAGCAGCCACTGGCGTTTAGGCAAATCAGAAACACCTCCTTAATGCAACAAGTGTTACATGAGAAGTTATTTTACACTAAAATAGCTTATAAAGCAACAAGTGTTACATTGGGGCAGTGCCTATATTTGCAGAGGCGAGATTTGTAGGCTACGGCTGCGTCAATAGCTGTTTCCCGTACAATCTATTGGCAGAGCAATGTCCCACCAATATCTCTCTGCTCTTTTAGGCACTGCCCAATCAGATAACTGAAGACTTAGTAGGATAAATAAGAATTTTTATGCTATACTGCTAGTAGCTGGTTGTATCTCACCGAACAAGGATTGTATCATAAAATTCTCTAAACCTTAAAGGAGAAAATTGAATGGCAACTTCTATCCAGGTGGTTTTTGATTGTGCAGACCCCGATGGGTTGGCAGAGTTTTGGGCGGAAGCCCTGGGATACAAGTTAGAAGGGCCGCCAGCAGGTTTCGCCACCTGGCCGGATTATCTAAAGTCTCTTCAAATCCCCGAAGATGAATGGGCAGGTGCTTCCATAGTTGACCCTGAAAGCAAGGGGCCGCGCCTCTATTTCCAACTCGTACCAGAAGGCAAAATCGTCAAGAACCGACTGCACCTGGATTTGAATGCGAGTGGGGGCCGGGGAAATTCTTTGGCAGTACGCAAAACCCGCATACAGACCGAAGCCGAGAGATTAATCGAGCTTGGTGCAAAGATAATTCGGGTGGGGGAAGAATACGATAGTTTCTGGATTGTAATGGGCGACCCGGAAAGCAACGAATTTTGCTTGCATTAACCGATTTTATCAGGCAGTCGTGAAATCTAGCAGCTTTCGCACAACTATAACCACGTTGCGTCTTTCGGATTTATCAAAGGGGTACTCCCCAATCTATCGTCCCGATTATTTCTAAATGCACGAATCCGTCCGGGCAGTGCTGCTCCAGGAGCGTGCGGTACTTCGCGTCGAAGGTGGAGGCGGCTATAGTGGTCATCCGTTCGCGAGAAAAACCGTTGCGCGAATGGATAGCTTCGATGTAAGCGGGAATACTCTGGCTAAACGGCGTAGGTGAAGTTTGCTGCCGTCCTAACTGGCGAAATAGCTGGCGTTTTTCCAACTCGTCAACCACGTTATAAGGCTGATAATCTTTGTTGGTGGTAAATTCGGCAATCAGCTTGAAAAGTTCCTCACGCCAGGGTATCGGTTGCTCGGCCCGGCCCACTATCGCCAGATAGCCGTTGGGTGTCAGTAGCTGGCGAAAACGCGGCAGCACAATCTCCCATTCCATCCAGTGCAAACTTTCGCCCGCCGTAATCAGGGCGTAAGGCGGAGCGAGGGTAGCAGCTTCTACGCTGCTACAAATCCAATTCAGCCGGGCGTTGTCGCCATTGGGCAATAAGCGGCCCTTAGCCAGCATCGGGGCTGAAATATCCACCGCGTCCAACCGCTCCACTAAATCTACTAAAGGCCGCGCAATGTCGCCCGTGCCGCAACCGATGTCTAGCACGGCGCGTGGTTCGTCCCTGATAAGTCCGGTTAGGATTTCAAAAGTTTCGGGTGGGTAGGGCGGGCGGTTAGGGTAGGCTTCGACAATGCTGTAGTCCTGGAATTGTGCGCCGTATTGGGCTTCAAGATGTTTGGGTTTAGGCAACATCAGCTATTATTCCTGGGGGTCTAAAGCTTCGTGCTGCACCAATTCTAAGGGGTAAATCTGGCCCGCCTGGAAGCGGCGAAAAATGGCAGCGAAAGGTGTAGCTCGTAACGGGACGGCGGCGTTCTCAATTTCCTCCAACGAAAGCCAGCGTCCGCCTGAGATTTCTCCCGCCTTCAAAATCAAAGCGTCGGCCTGAGTAGGGTCTTGCAAACGGCCCGCGAAGCAAACAAAAAGATTGGGGTCGGCCCGGTGTCCGCTACGCACCAGACCCACAAAGCCAGTCAAATCTACCTCGCGCCCAATCTCCTCGAAAGCCTCGCGGCGGGCCGCCTCGAACAGCGTTTCGCCTACCTCGTGTTCGGGTTTGCCGCCCGGTGGCCCCCACTTTCCCGGCTGGCGACGACTACGGGCCTGTTGCACCAGCAAATATTTTTGGTTATTTTCCAATAACACACAGGCCACCAGTGTCGCTTTCATTAGTAATTGTCCTACTACTAAGATACTTTGGCGTACAAGGTATCGCCCACTACCTTGTAATCAAATTTGGGCAGACGAGCGGGAGCCGGGCCTTTGACCACTTCACCCGTTTTGTCATACTGGCTGCCGTGACATGGGCAAACGAACTTAGACTGAGCCGCCTGATAGGGAACTTCACAACCCTTGTGGGTACAAACGTCGGTAAAGACGAAAAGCGTCCCCGCCTGATTGAAAACGAAGCCTTTTTTGCCATTGACTGCAAAAGCAACCGGGTCAGCATCGGCCTTGAAACTACTGGCCGGGCCAACCATATCATAACCAGCCGGGGCAGCCCCACCAGCCCCTGCTCCAGCGGTGGTCGCTGCCGCGCCGCTAGTAGTCGCAGCAGCAGCCGTAGTCGCAGGAGGAGCAACTGTAGTCGCGGCGGTGGTGGTAGCAGCTGGGGCAGCAGTCGTCGCGGCGGTGGTGGCAGCAGCTGGGGCAGTTGCAGCGGCCGCAGACGTGGCGGCAGGGGTAGCTGTTTCGCCACAAGCACTCAGAAAAGCTGGTACTACCGCCATACCACTGATTACCGCCATCTTGCCCAGGAAGTTGCGGCGGCCTATTTGGGAATCCGTCGGCCCGTTATTTTCGTCTATTGACATATCAAAATCTCCTTTTATTTTATCATTCATAACCACAAGTTATCAACCAATTAGCCGTTGAAGGTCTGTTCTTTCCACTCTAGTAGCGGCGCACCGAGCGGAGCTACGGGCGGAGTATTGAAATTTTCCAGGGTGATAAAACATTTATCCACCTTTGTGCCGCTGCGAGTAGGGTCTGTAATTTCCAGATAAGCATTACCGCCAGCGTCAAGTTGCAAATCTCCACCAAATTCAGTTACGCCCCCCCGGTTGTACCAGACGCGATAGCTTTCTCCAGTTGGAGCAGCTACCAAATGGGCGGCAGTCACGTAATAAAAATCTCCACCCGGACGCACATACATTTTGGCAGTGGGCGCACCAGGTTTGAAATTTTTACCCGGCTGTTGCATCACCCAAATAATATTGTCCGAAGCAGCAGTCAGGCCCAATAGTTGGCGGTCCTGGGTTTGCCGTGTGGAAAGGTCTTGCAACTGGTTCTGTGCATTTATTCCCCATGCCATCGCCACGATTAGCAGTAGGCTCACCACCGCCCCGTAAGAACGTGCAAAACCCACTCCCAATAAGGGCTTAAAGAAAGGGCGTTTGGGCGCGTTTAGCTTTTGGCGAGCCTGGGTAAGCTTTGAGCCTTTGACCTGGCCCATAATCGAATTACGCACACTAGATGGCGGCGTAACCGGAGTAACTGCCTCGAATAAGCGTCCGAGCAATTCTTGCTGACTACCAAGCCGCTTTCGGCAACTCAAACACTGCTTCAGGTGAAGGTGTATATCGCGCATCTCCCCTTCTTCCAACTCGCCCAGCAGGTAGCTTTCTTCTAATTGTAAAACTTTTTGGCAATCCACTTGTCCCACCCCTACTCCGTCACCAACTGCCTCAGCCTTTGTAAACCCAACCTGGCCCTTCCCTTAACGGTGCTGACAGGTAGATTAAGCTGGTCTGCCAGTTCACGCTGGCTAAACCCCCCAAAATAAGTCATAAAAATGATTTGCCTTTGCTCAATCGGCAGTTCTCGCAAAGCTTGACGGATTTCCTCGGTACGCAAAAGCTGTAAAACCAATTCTTCCGTTCCGGCCTGACTATCTTCCAAAAAACCGGGCTGGGCCTGACCATCTTCTAACAGCGAAAACAAACTTTCTATACGTAGCTTTGGTTGTTTACGCAGCACGTCGTACAACCGATGGCGTACCAGGGTAAAAAACCAGGCGTTGAAAGAGCCAAGCGTCGCATCGAATTGAGCGGCCTTTTGCCACAAAGTTAGAAAAACGTCCTGGAGCAATTCTTCGGCTACCCCCGGCTCAACCGAGCGCAGCAAAAAACCATAGACCTGCCCCGCATAGTAATCGTATAAAGTCTCCAAAGCTTCGACTTCGCCTACACAAAGCCGGGCTACCAGCCTGTTTATCTCTGGTTGACCCAATGTTGCATTAGTTTCAGCTGTAAGCTTTTTGCCTGATAATCCCAACCTGATTCTTCTTTCTAAGCGAAGTGGTGTGTAACGTGAGGCCAGCTATGTTACAGACTCTTGTCACTAATATATACGTAAAAAGTAACCCAGCGGACAAATACAAAAACAAACCAATTTACAGCCACGAGCAACGAGCAAGATAAGATTGCACACCACCCATTTGTACCCCACTCTTGACAAGCGAACGTCTAAAGTCTTATGCTAGAACCGCACGAAAAGCATATTTATTACCTGAATATATAATATACCGAGGTACTTTGAGTAAATTACGAGTAGTTGGAAATCTGCATAACCTGAACCTGGGTCGGGCGCGTCTAACCATTGAGGGTGGGCTGTTTGAGGCGGTGGAATACGACGAGGATTTTGGCCCGTCCGACTGCGATTGGTTTTTCGAGCGTGGCTATATCTCGCCTGGTCTGCTGGACTTGCAGCTTAACGGTGGTTTAGGTCACGATTTTACCCAAGACCCCCATAGTATATATGAAGTGGCCGCCGCTTTGCCACGTTGGGGCGTGACTGGCTTTTTGCCAACTTTTATTACCGCCCCGTTGGAAAGTTACCGCCAGGGTTTGCAGGTAGTGGCCGAGGCTCAACAGACCGGGCGGGGCGCACGCATTTTGGGCGCACATTTGGAAGGGCCGTATCTCAACCCGCAATACAAAGGGGCGCACCGGGCCGAGTATATGCGATTACCGTCGGTGGTCGAAGTCCAGAAATTATTGACCTACGGCCCGCTCAAATTGCTGACCCTGGCTCCTGAACTACCCGGTGCTTTGGATGTGGTAAAATTCCTCAAAGCCAATGGGGTGCAAGTTTCGGCGGGCCATAGTGGGGCGAATTATGCCGAGGCGATGGCTGGTTTCGAGGCAGGTATCGAATATGTCACCCATCTTTTTAACGCTATGCCTCCCCTACACCACCGCGAACCGGGTCTGGTAGGCGCGGCTCTGGAAAATGATGGCGTTTTGACTGGGCTGATTGCCGATGGTATTCACGTTAGCCCCGCGCTGGTAAAACTGGTCTATCGGGCCAAGATTTTCGGCCTCAGTCTAGTCACGGACGCGATGGCTGGTTTGGGCCAGCCGCCGGGCCGCTATGATCTGGCCGGGCAAAGCGTGATTGTAGATGCCAATTCCGCCCGGTTGGACGATGGCAAAGGGACGCTGGCCGGAAGCATTTTGACGCTTGACCAGGCCGTGCGTAACCTGATGGAGTTTAGCGGTTGCGACCTTTACGATGCGACGGAAATGACTTGTATCAACGCGGCTCGTTTGCTAAATTTGACAGCTGCCCATAGTAATCTGGAACTGTTAAGCGCAGGCCAACCAGCCGATCTGGTAGTGTGGGACGAACATTTGCAGGTAATTTTGACCCTGGTGGCGGGCCAGATCGCTTTTTCAAAGAGTGGTGGAGGCGGAGTGTAATTATGGCTTTTATGCGGGATGAGATTTTTGAACAGCCTGTAGTTTTGGAACGGTTGCTTAAAGAAGGCAGGTTGGTGGCTCGTGACATCGCCCGACGAGTCAACCACTTCCGGCCAAATTTTATTTTCATTGTAGCACGCGGTAGTAGCGACAACGCCGCTACTTACGCCCGCTATGTTTTCGAGTCATATAGTGGCTTGCCTGTCTCACTGGCCGCTCCCTCGCTGTTCACCCTGTACCACCGCCCCCCCGACTTACGCAAAGCCTGGGTGATTGGAGTCAGCCAGTCCGGGGAGTCGGAGGATATTGTGGAGGTGGTACGCGAAGGCACCAAGCAAGGGGCGTTCACCGTCGCTATCACCAACAACCCTAATTCGGCCATCGCCCAGGCCGCTAATATGGTTTTTGACCTGAAGGTAGGGCTGGAAAAATCTATCGCTGCCACCAAAACCTACACCGGGCAACTGGTAGCTCTGGCGATGCTGGCCGCCGAAGTCAGCGATGACAACGGATTGCGGGTCGGTTTAGAGCGCGTCCCCGAAGCCGTTACTAACGCTTTGCAATTGGAAGCGGAGGTGGCCGAATTGACCACCCACCCACTTTACCGTGACGCAGCCCACTCGCTGGTTTTAGGGCGCGGCTACAACTTCGCTACGGCTCTGGAACTGGCTCTTAAACTCAAAGAAACCTCCTATGTTTTTACCGCGCCTTATAGCTCGGCGGACTTCTTACATGGGCCGTTTGCCCTGGCCGAAAAAAGTCTGCCCGCCGTTTTAATTGGGGCAAACGGCCCAGCTATTCCCGGTCTGCTCGAATTGGGTCAGCGTTTGCGCGAACACGAAGTCGAAATCGTGACTATAGGCGACGACCAGGGACTACTCAAGCTGGCGACTGCAGATGGTAAAGCTTTGCCCCTCAACCTCAAAGGCATCCCCGAAGCTCTCAGCCCGATACCGTGCATCGTGCCGGGGCAACTGTTGTCGTTTCATCTGGCTCTGGCACGCGGTCAAAATCCTGATCAGCCACGTGGCCTGCACAAAATTACCAGCACTATCTAAAACCAGCCACTTGAAATGTAACTACTCAGGTGTTGTCATTCCGAACGGAGGCTCTGGCGAAGCGCGGAGTGAAGCATCTGTGGCTGAAAACTTACGATCTGTAGAATACCAAAACCTTAACAACGAACCCTTCACTCCGCAGCAACCAGTTGATGACTCCGTTCAGGGTGACAGAAGGTGACAGTCTGAATAGTTACTTAGGATTAATAATGAATATTCGTAAAGTCTGCTATTTGTTTGTAGTATGGACGCTGCTCTGGAGCTTGTTGCCCCGCGAAACTGTAGCCGCCTCCAATGTGGGTAATAACACGGCTGGTAATACGCTTGCTAATACCTCTGACGCACCCACTGTTACCCAAGCTTCAAAAATTCTGGTGGATAGTACCGATATTGCGACGCTGGCCGAACTAGCTCAAAATGGCGCAACCTTGCTGGTGGATTATGGCTCGTTTTCCCTATGGCGCACCCAGGCCAGTTTACTGAACAAAGTGCAGAGCCGCCCCAGTGTTAGCCAGCCCACCGCTCTGGACAGAATTGAGCTACGCGACAAATTTATCAACACGACGGCTGGGCCAGCCCCTGTGCCTGCCAATCTGCGCCAGCGCAAAAGCAGCGATTATCAGTTCTGGTTGGTGCAATTTGCTGGGCCAGTCAAAAACGAATGGCTGACCAGACTACGTAAAATGGACATCACGCCCGTAATTTATATGCCCAACAACGCCTATGTAGTCTGGCTGAACGGCGCGGCTCTAGCTCAACTGGAGGCTTTGGCAACCAGCGACGCTACAATTCAATTCACCGGGGCATACCACCCGGCTTACCGTCTGTCGCCCCGTTTACAGGGTAAAAGCACACCCACTGCCGCCACTACTAACGTTACGGTACAATTTTATAACCATCCGGCGGCTCAAACCTCGCTGGCAAAATTACGGGCGTTGGGCGGGAAAATTTTGCGTGCGCCGGAACAGGTTTTGAACTTTGTCAATGTTTCGTTAGCTCTGCCCGCCAGCGAGCTAAACAATATAGCTAACTGGAACGATGTTTTTAATGTCGAGCCTTATACTGCTATCAAGAAATTGGACGAAGCCCAGGGGCAGATTCTGGCGGGTAATATCAGCACCATCACCAACACCGTGCCGAGCGGCCCTGGCTATCTGACCTGGCTGGCTTCCAAAGGTTTCCCCACCGACCCCAACCAGTATCCTATTGTGGACGTGGTAGATGATGGCATTGATGACGGTTCGAGTAACCCGCTCCACCCCGATTTTCACACGTTGGGCATTTCGACCACCAACTCCTCGCGGCTGGTTTTCAACAACGATTGTACTTACAATAATCTGGCCGACAGCCAGAACGGTCATGGCAACATCAATGCGGGTATCGTGGCAGGCTATAATGACAGCACTGGTTTTCCTTATCAAGACGCTAACGGCTATCGGCTCGGTTTGGGTATTTCACCCTATGGCCGCGTCGCCGGAACAAAAATCTTCCCCAACGTCCCCAGTCCTTCAGACGATGAAACCAATTGCGGGGGCAATTTCGCGGGGGTAGTTGCCAACGCCTATAATTCCGGGGCGAATCTCACCTCTAATAGTTGGGGTGGCGATACCGCTGGGGCTTACAATAGCGACGACCAGGATTATGATGCTTTTACCCGTGACGCTTCCAGCAGCGTTTCCGGCAACCAACCAATGTTGCATATTTTCGCCGCCGGAAATGCCGGGAGTGGAGTTAGCAGCATCGGTTCGCCCGGCTCGGCCAAAAACGTGATAGCAGTGGGCGCAACCGAAAACGTGCGCGACAACGGAGTTACCGATGGCTGCGGCTATGCCAACGCTGCCAACGCCGACAACATCGCCAGCTTTTCGTCGCGCGGCCCCACCAGCGATAACCGGGTCAAGCCGGATATTATGGCTCCCGGTATCCATATCCAGGGGCCAGCCTCGCAAGACCCCACTTATACCGCCGGAGAGGTGTGTAACAAATATTATCCAGCAGGACAGACCCTTTACACTTGGTCAACTGGCACTAGCCATTCCACTCCGGCCATCGCGGGCGCGGCCTCGCTGCTTTACAACTATTACACCCGCGTCCTTAATCCGGGTCAGGTTGCCAGCCCCGCTATGCTAAAAGCGTTGTTGCTCAACTCGCCGCGCTATCTGAACGGGGCTGGCACGGGTGGCACTTTGCCCAACAATGACCAGGGTTGGGGCGATGCTAACCTGGGAACGCTTTTCGATGGCACGCCGCGCTTATTAACCGACCAGAGCTATGTTTTTAGCAATACTGGTCAGACATATAACAAAGTCGCCAGCGTCATCAGCACTACCCAACCAGTGCGGATTTCTCTGGTGTGGACGGACGCGCCCGGTTCAACGACAGGCAACGCTTACGTCAATAATCTGGATTTGCAAGTCACTATCGGCGGTCAGATTTACAAAGGCAACGTTTTTAGCGGCCCAACTTCGGTCACGGGCGGTAGTTTTGACGTGCGTAACAATGTCGAAAACGTTTTTTTGCCCGCCGGAATAAGTGGCAATTTTTCGGTCAAAGTTACCGCCGCCAATATCGCGGGACAGGCTGACCCAACCCTGGCGTTCAACAACCAGGATTTCGCTTTGGTAATTTACAACGCTGCTCCGGTCAACGCCCCTACGCTGGCTCTGAATAATGTTAGCTATACCGACAACCAGCCGGGCGGCAACGGGAACAGCATCGTCGAGCCGGGCGAAACTATCGGTCTCCAGTTGGGTTGGGCCAACAGTGGCAACCAGCCCGCGACGGGCGTTAGCGGCACTATCAGCGTCACCAGTGGCAACGCCACTATTTTGACTGACACTTCACCTTACCCAGATATTTTGGTAGGCCAGACCGTTACCAACAGCGTCGCTTACAGTTTCCGGGTTAGTGGGGCTAATCCCTGTGGCGCACCAGTCAACTTTATCCAGACTTTGAATTATAATGGCGGCGTTGTCACCACGACTTTTAGTATTCCAACTGGCATACCCGGTATTGGGGCGGCCCAGGTTTATACCGCCAGTGATGTTCCCAAGAACATCCCCGATAACGACCCCAACGGAGTAGCTTCAAGTCTGACCCTGAACGCGGGCAGTACCATCAGCAAATTGACCGTCACCGTTGATATTTCGCACACTTTTGACTCGGATTTGGTAATCCAGCTAGTTTCACCAGGGGGTATTACGGTCACTTTGTCCAACCGCAACGGCAATTTTGGGCTGGGCTTCGTAGTGACAACTTTTGACGACACGGCTACCACCCCTATCGGCAACGGCAGTCCGCCTTATAACGGTAACTTCAAGCCAGACCAGCCTTTAGCCGTTTTGAACGGGCAAGCTATTAACGGCACGTGGAAACTTTTTGTGGCGGATGTAGCCCGGCTTGACACGGGTACAATTCGTAACTGGTCACTCAGCATCGCGCCCACCTCCTACACCTGTAATAGTGCCACCATTATGGCGACGGGCGGCACACCTCAAACCGCCCAGGTCAGTACCACTTTTACTAATCCTTTGCAAGCGCGGGTGCAGGACTACAGCAATAATCCCATTGCGGGCCAGCTTGTCACTTTCGTAGCCCCTGCCAGTGGGCCGAGCGGGACTTTTGCCAACAATAGTCCTATTTTTACTGGCACCACCGATAGCAGTGGCTTCGTGACTACCACCGCTTTTACCGCCAACGCCGTTGCGGGCAGCTACACAGTTACGGCGATGGTAAACGGAGCAACCAGCCCCGCCGTTTTCACGCTGACCAACTCCGCTGCCCCTACGCCGACAGCTACCAGTACGCCTATTTCTCCCACCCCTACCAACACCCCGATACCGCCTACTCCTACCAATACGCCCGTTCCACCCACAGCCACCTCTACGCCTACGCCGCCAGTTACGCCCGCCAGCTACACCTATTATTTACCGTTCCTGGCTTCCAGCTATGCCTCGCCGCCGATTACAAGCGGTAGTTTTACCACTTTCCTGGCTTTCCAAAACGTTGGGAGCGGCCCAGCTAACGTCAGCCTCAGCTATTACGACGCGCACGGCACGGCTATGACCGCCGCCAATGTGATAACCAGCGTCGCGCAGTATGGCGAAGCGTTGCCCCCCAATCCTTTCGGCCCAAACACTAAAGGGGCTGGGATAATCGTCTCCAGCCAACCTCTCAACGTGGTAGTGGCGGAGGCAACACCTTATGGCGGGAGTGCTTATGTAGTCAGTGCCGGAACTGCTAATACTTTAGTTGCGCCCATCATTAGCAACGGGGCTAACGGTGGCTTCGTAACCCAATTGACCATTTTTAACGCTGGCACTAGCACGACGGTTTTCGGCGTTAGTTTTTATACAGATGACGGCACTCCGCGCGGTGGAGCGGCTATTTCGCTTGACCCACACACCACCTATACTTTTGACCAGGCTGGCAATAGTGGCTTCCCAGTAGGCCAGAGCGGGTGGGCCAGAATTGTGGCTAACGGCAAGCTGTTGGCGGCTCAGGTTTTGGAGCAAAACCCTAACAACCATTTCGTAGCGATTGCGAATGCCCAGCCTGCGCCCGCCGGAGTAAACGGGGGCAATCCTTCTACGCTTGTCCCTACCACTTTATATGCGCCGGCTATTTTCAAGGACGCTTATGGCGGCTTCGTGACGGGTGCGAACATTGTCAATCCCAACACCTTGCCCATCAGCGTTACAGTCAGCTACTATACAATCACTGGCACGCTATATTCCGCGCCGCCTTTCACGCTCAACGCCTTTGGAGTGCAAGGTATCTTTCAGGGTGGGGGCGCAGGGATAGGTTTGCCTCCAGGCGGTTTGCCTGCCAACTTCACGGGGGCGGCCATCATCTCGGCGACGGGCGGCGTGGTAGTGTTGGTGAACGAAGCGGGCGGTGTAACCCAGGGTGGTACGGCCAAGAGCGGTACTTACGCGGCGGTCAGCAGTGGCAGCAACAGCGTGGGCCTGCCTGTGATTGCCAACAATGGCTTTGGCTACACTACGGGCAATACCATTTTGAACACGACAGGCGCATTAGTGACGGCCAAAATCCAGTATTATCAAACCAATGGCACGCTCAACGGCCCGGCCCAAACCTTTCAAATCGGGCCATACTCCAGCCAGCCGTTCTTCCAGGGCGACCCGGCCATTGGTTTGTCGAACGGCTTTTACGGTACGGCCCTCGTCACCCAAACAGGTGGCCCGCCCAACGCCCTTATCGTCACTACCAACGCACTTTCGGACAACTTCTTTTACACCTTTACGGAACCAGGCCAATAAAAGGTGTAATTTGGTGTATAATTAGGAGAATCACATTAGTTGAAGTGATTGGGAAAGCCGAAAAATTTGGAGTTAGAAGTTTTAGACACAAATCCGCCGGAGACGCTTATTACTCCGGCGATGATCATAAAAGAGATTGTAGAAACGCACCCGGAAACGATTCGGGTGTTTGCGCGGCACGGTTTGGGCTGTGTAGGCTGTGCCATTGCTACGGTTGATACCGTCGAGCGGGGGGCGGCGGCGCATAAAATTCTGCTTGCCCCTTTGCTGGCCGACTTGAATCTGGTGGTGCGTGATCCGTCCGCCTTTCCCACGATTGACACGGGCGGTTTGCGCGGTATATTACCCGGTGCGGACACGCCCGATATGCGTATCAAGCGGATTATCGCCGTTGTCAGTGGCAAAGGCGGCGTGGGTAAATCGTTTGTTAGTTCGATGCTGGCAATCGGCCTCAACCGACACGGCTATCGGGTGGGTATTCTGGACGCGGACATCACCGGGCCGAGCATTCCGCGCACCTTTGGTATCCAGGCCCGCCCCGCCGAGGCCACTAATCATAAAATGATTCCCGTCGTAAGCGCACAAGGTATCAAAGTTATTTCCAGTCTGTTTTTTGTAGAAAACGAAGATGAAGCCTTGATCTGGCGCGGCCCGCTAATTGCCAAAATGATAAAAAACTTTTATAGCGATACGCTGTGGGGAGAATTGGACTATCTGATTGTGGATTTGCCGCCTGGCACTAGCGACGCGCCCCTGACCGTGCTGCAATCGCTGCCAGTCAACGGCATTGTATTGGTATCTTCGCCCCAAATGTTGGCAACCAGCATCGTCAAAAAGGCTATCAAACTGGCCGAAAAGCTGCATACGCCGATTGTGGGGGTGGCGGAAAATATGTCCTATCTGGTGCTGCCAGACACGGGCAAAAAGATGAAATTGTTTGGCGAAAGTTTGGGCCAGTCATTGGCCGACGCTGCCCACGCGCCTCTGTTGGCCCAGCTACCGCTTGACCCCGCCGCCGCCGAATTGGTGGACACGGGCCAGCTAGAGAGTTATCATTCGCTCGAAACGGACGCATTGGTAGGCAACTTTTTGGTGGACGCAGTGCCGCGCCTGAAAACCCAAACCCTGAGTATAACGGGCTAGAAAATGAAAGAGAAGTTTTGAAGATAGCGGCTTTTTCCGATGTGCATTCTAATTTGCCCGCGTTGGAAGCAGTTTTGGACGATATTGCGGGTTGGGGAAGCGATGTGCAAATCGTGGTGGCGGGCGACTTTCTGAATTTTGGGCCGTTTCCACACAAGATTTTGGAATTGATACGCGCTTTGCCCAATGCTGTTATTATCGCGGGCAATCACGAAGAATACGTGATAGACAATTTTCATAAAACGCGCAACGGGCCGCTTCCCGCACCCTGGCGAGCTTTGTACGCGCCTTCAGTCTGGACAGCCAGCCAGCTAACGGCGCAGGATATTGAATGGCTGGAAAAGCTGCCGCGTCAGGCCAGTTTGCCAGGGCCGCACGGTAGCGACATCCAGATAGTACACGGTTCGCCGCGCCGCCAGACTGAAGGGTTGAACCAGGAACTGGACAACCGAAGGCTGACCGAGATTTTCGCTGAATATGTGCGGCCCAAACGTTTGTGGATTTCCGGCCATATCCATCGCCCGACCTTGCTACACTGGCGGGGTATGACCGTCACCAGCAACGGAGCAGTGGGAATGTCGCTGGACGGCGATGTGCGGGCCTGTTATTTACGGGCCGAGTGGGACGAAACACGGGGCGACTGGCACGCCGAACATTGCCGGGTGGCTTATGACCGCGCCCGTGCCATTGCTGATAACGTGGCAAACGCGGCCCACGACCAGGCCGGGCCATTTATGCACCTGGTCAACTACGTGATAAAAACCGGAAGCCCCTGCCATATCACTCAATTTGTGAACAATTATGTGGCCGAAGGTGGCTATCCCGCGTCGCCCCACGATTTCGCCCATCTGGAGAAAGCGGTGGCCGCGCATCTGGCAAGTTTTGGTGAGGTATAATTCTTTATGAAAAACTTGTGGGGGGAATATCTGCAAGAGCTAAAATATCCGGCGTTAATCGGGCCAGGTATGCGCGAGGAGTTGCCTCCTTCTCTGCGCCGGACGCTGCACGTGCTTTTTATCACCTTCCGCTACATCGGTTTTTATCTGCTGTTCAAACCGATTGCCAGCTTGATTGCCTACGGTGTGACCGATTTCCATGTGCATAACCGCGAGAATCTGCCGCGCACCGGGTCATTTATTGGTACGCTCAACCATCTTTCTAACTTTGACCCGATGCTGGGGGCGTTACAATCCACCCGCCCGCTTTTTGCCATGACCAAGAGTGAATATTTTTCTACTCCGATTTTGGGCGGTATCGTGATTGCCCTGGGAGGCTTTCCGGTGCGGCGCGGCGAAGCTGACAGACAAGCGGTTAGAACGGCTTTAGCGGTTGTGAAGCGGGGTGGTATCACCTCTATTTTCCCCGAAGGGACCCGCTCCAAAACTTTTATGTTGCAGGATGGACACCCTGGCGCGGCCTTGATTGCGGCCACCAGCGATGTACCTGTCGTCCCGACTGCGCTATGGGGAACGGAAAACATTATGCGACGCGACAAATTCGGTTTTTTGAAGCGGCCTCGCGTGGATTTTATGATAGGCAAACCCTACAATCTCAAAGAAATTGCCGCCGAATTTGCCGCCACCCACCACCTGGACACGGGCGACAAACGCAGTAAACGCCATAGCGACCTCGACTTGTTGAGCGACATCATGATGCTGAAAATAGCCGAACTGCTGCCGCCTCAGTACCAGGGTGAGTTTACACCCGCCGGAGTGGTAGCGCGTTTCCAGGCGCGGGCCGCCCAAAAAAGCCCCAAACCAGCAATCATCAGACCTTAACCTACCTCGTGCCTGGCTCACCCTATAATAAAAACGAAACACTTGGTTGAAAGTTAGTGTCTATCACCACACAGTCGAAGATATTGGCAAAATATAGGAGCAAACAAATGAGGCGGGGAGCGGGGCCAGTTCTAGGTTTATTATTTTTCGTTTTGATAGCGGTGGCGGTTGGGATTGTGTTTTTTACCGTGCCGGGTGGCTTTGGCAGCTTGTTTAGCGGTATCAGCTTGCAAGAGCGTACTCCTTTTACTATCGCGGCGGTACCGATGCAGCCGGGCCAGACTATAGTGGTGGACGCAGGGGCTGGTAACGTTACTCTTAAAAGCGACTCAGCACGCACCTCTTTGGCGGTGAGCGGCACCAAGGTGGCAGAGGATGACGCAGATTTTAATAAAATTAGCCTGCAACCGAAAACCGAAGCCGATGGTAGCCTTACCTTGCAAATCGTCAAAAGTTGCCAAAATTGCTATATGGATATTGACCTGATCGCTCCGCCCAATACTTTAGCTATTCTGCACAGTGGTAGTGGCGATGTTCGGGCGGATGGGTTGAATAGCCAGAGCGGTTTGAACGCTTTTAGCACTGGCAGCGGTAATATCAAATTAAGCAACTACACCGCTGGGCTACTGGATGTGCAAACTGGTAGTGGCGACATCACTCTGGATACGGTAAGAGTCAACGGGAAAATTATGGTTCACACGGGCAGTGGCAACATCAACTTTAGCGGCGACTTGATACCTACCGACCCCAGCAGCACACTTGACACGGGTAGCGGCGACCTGACCTTGAAGTTAAACTCCCAGAATTATGCCAAAATCAGTTTGGAAGCGATGACGGGCAGCGGTGACATTCGCAATCGGGCCAATTTGCCTACCGCAAATAGTAGCAAACACGCTCTGAACGCCGTTAATGGCCCTAACATACTGATAGTACACACTGGCAGCGGCAACATCACGCTTGAATAGTTTACCATTCAAATCACGCTTACAGTTAGCAGAGGATTATGATGAGAAACAATCAATCACCACGTATTTTATTTATAGCTTTGGCCGTCGAAGTCATGATTGCGCTGTTCTTCCTGATTTTCAGGGGTGGCCTCGGCACAATTTTTACTATTTTCTTGTTAGTTATATTTATTGGGGGCGGTCTCTTTTTGCTGGCCCGTAACGGAATGTTGTCGCTAAACTGGTTTGATGAACACAATCAGCACAACCATCATAATCATAGTAATAAAGGCTGGAGTAATATGAGTTGGAGTGGCCCTACGCAACCTGAGCCGATAAGCGGCGGTAGTAACTTTAATTTGAATGTTGGCTTGAATATCAATCCAGGTTTTGAACGCCAGGAAACTTTCGAGCAAGAGTTTCCAGTTACAACCGATATAACAACCTTGCAAGTAGATGTCAATAACGGCAATCTTAAAGTGGTGGGCGAGGCGGGGCTGACCCAAATCAGGCTCAACGCCGTCAAACGAGTATGGGAGCGGGACGAAGCCAGTGTCCAACACGAATTAGACCGTTTGCAGGTGCGTTCGCGGCAAGAAGGTCAGCGTTTGATAATCGAGGCGGGACAGTTCGATAATCCGGCCTCTACCCTCGGTTTCAGTATCAACCTGGGTAAATCACCACGTATAGATTTGGAACTGGTGGTGCCGCCCGCCTTAGCCGCCAGCTTTGCAACCAATACCGGCACGCTAGAAGTGCGCGAGTTGGAAGGTGAAATTGCGGCCCGCACCGTCGCTGGCCCCATTAGTATCCAAAATATCAATGGGGGACGCAACCTGACTATCGGGACACAAAGCGGGCGTATTGCGATGCAGCAAATCACGGCGGGAACTTTGCGGGCGCGGGCCACAACGGGCGCACTGAATTTGACCGCGTTAGGGGCGGACGCTATCGAGCTAGAAACAATGGCCGGAAGCGTGCAGGTGCGTGGGGTTAATTGCGGGCGGTTAGCGGTCAACGCGGCGACTGGCTCAATCGAACTGACCGACATCAACGTGGACGGGGCGTTACAGCTAAAAGCGACGGCGGGCCGCATCCAGACTAATAATATCCGGGCGGCTACCTTCAATATCGAGACCACGACAGGGACAATTCGTTTTCAGGGTAGCGCACCGACTGCCCCTAGCACGGTACAAACCGGAGTGGGCAGTACCGAACTGATTTTCGCACCGGGTGCAAATTTCCAGCTAGAGGCCCGCAGCAACATCGGTTCCGTACAGGTGGTATTGCCAGTTAGCAACACCTTCACGACAAATCAGAACTATTTTCGGGGGCAGATTGGGGTTGGTGGGCCGTTGCTGAACGTATCGAGCCAGGTGGGAAGCGTGCGTATCTCGCAGGGCTAACCGAAAAAATAGGTCTTTCGACATATTGCGAACAGGCGATAAAAATGTTAATCTTGAACCAAACCTGGATGTAATATCAAAAGTGGTGAGAAAATGTTGACTTTAACGTGGGGTGCGGCTAGATTGGACGCGAATAAGGCCCAAAAACCAAATTCTGCTGCTGGTAGCGTGATGCCAACTGTGGCTGTCGCCCCGGTTACTCCTGCCGTTGTTCAGCCCCACTTGCAGACTTTGCCAGTTATGGTTGCGCCTACCGTCCAAAGTGCCGAGGAGCAGACCCAGGCCGCCTTAATTGAACTGGCTAAAACTGGCGACCAGCAAGCCTTTGCGACTTTAGTAGAGCTACATCAAGACCACGTGTATAATTTGGCTTACCGGATTTTGCAAAACCCCGAAGAAGCCGACGACGCGACCCAGGAGGTTTTCGTCAAGGTTTGGCAGGCGTTGGCTTCGTTCCGGGGCGATGCCAAATTTACGACCTGGCTTTTCCGTATCGTCCATAACCACTGTCTCAACAAGCTGCGTTCGGTCAAAAACGCGCCCAAAACAGTTTCGACTCAAACCAGCCTGGACGAAGGGGACGACGAGGAACACGATTTGTTGGCGAACCTGCCCGGCGACCAGAGCGACGAGCCGGGCTTCCAGTTTGAAAATCGAGAACGTTGCAAACTAATCTGGCAACAGGTAGAATTACTGCCACCTAAATACCGTTCGATTATCACCTTATACTACCTTCAAGAGTTTTCTTATGACGAAATTGCCAACGTGTTAGATATGCCCGTTGGGACTGTCAAAACCCACCTGTACCGTGCCAAAGCCTTGCTCAAGGCGCGGTTGGGTGAGCTAAAAACGATGGGCGTTTTGGAGATTTTATAGCTATGGATGCTAATATGGCTAAAAATATAGATGAATTAAAGCCTGAGCAAGGGGAGCCACACGCTTACGCGGCTCAGGCTGAACCGGAGTTCAATCCAGCCACGCGCCTGAATCGGGCCGCACTTGCCCACTCTGGCGACGACTTGGAACAGGCTTTGGCGATGTTGCCGCTTGTGCGTGCGCCGGGTCACACGCTGGCACGGGTGCTGGCTCGTATCGCCACCATTCCCCAACTGGAGATAAATGCCGCCGCGCTGTCTATCGGTTTAGTGCCACCGCGCATTATTAAATACGCCCCTCCAGTGCTTGAGCCTTTGACGGCGGAGGCCGCCACAACCACGCACCCAGCCAACCAAAGGGCCGGACAGTTTAATCCGTTGGGCTATCTATTTATCGGGTTGTGGTTGAGTCTGTGTATTATGGGTTTGTATCTGGTGTGGCCGGGCATTGCTA
Source organism: Chloroflexia bacterium (assembly GCA_038207455.1). Taxonomy (GTDB): domain Bacteria; phylum Chloroflexota; class Chloroflexia; order Chloroheliales; family Chloroheliaceae; genus JBBQZT01. Next base: position 31,706 of record JBBQZT010000007.1, on the reverse strand, counting down.
ATCTAGTTTTTGGCCCACCCCAAGATGCCGACGGGTTGGCGCGTTTGCAAGTTCTACAAGGCTGGTGGAGCAACCTGACTACTAACGCCAGCCTCTTTTTTAATATGGTGCAACTCTATTTGCCCACGATTGTCAGCGCAGTAGCCGGAGTGCTAATTATGCTCTACATTTTCACCCAGCAACGGCGGCGTTTATGGCTGGAATGAGGTGAACCCACCTGCTTTAGTAAGCCAGATATTTCTTGCCCACCGCCGACTCGTGACCAACCAAACCTAGCAACACCTGCGGATAGCCCGTCGCGCTCAAGGTATATTCAAAGCGGGCGCGTTCAAACCACTGCACTACTTTACCGTCTGCCTGAGTGACGGGTTCGCCAATAGGATAGCCAAACTGAGCCAGACCACCCTGACTTTGCCAAAAAGCGGCGAAACGTGCGTCCAGCCAATGACCTGTCTGTGGGTAGAAAGTCGAACCAGCACTAGGAGGCTGACCCGGCACGATAGCTGGCTGTACCTGCCCAGCTTCGCGGCCAAGCGAACGAATCTCCACTTTGTAGGGGTCGAGATTTTTGGGGTGATATTCCAGCACGCCACGCTCGAAATATTGGCTCTGGAAACCTGTATCCCCATCGGTGTAAACTTCTGAAAGCGGGAAGCCTAACACCGTAACCGAGCCGTGATTTAGCCAGTAGGTCAAGAAGCCTATTTGGTCGTTGAGGGTGTGGCTGGTAACAGGGAAATACCAGTTCTTTGGGCCATCTACACCAGGGCCAGGGTCGGACACTGGCAAGAAAGGTGGCGCAGCGTTGGCAAACGGCGAAGGCGCAGGTGTGGGTAGAGGGGGAGCGGTAGGGACTGGCGGCTGGGGACGCTGGCTCAAATCTATCGGGATAGCCATCGCGCCCCCACGTGAAGTAACCCCGTTACCGTCGCGCCATTTAACGGTTGCATACTGGCGCACAATGGGTTGGTTCAAATCCGGGAAAATCGTGGTGATGGAGATAGCGGTACTGTGTTCGCCCGACTTGAAATTGCCCACCGCCACCCGCACGGTACTGGTAACGTCGGCAGGGGCGGTCAAGAGTGACCAACCCGTAGTGCCAGCATCAAAACTGCTGAAAGTCTGGTTAGCCAGTAGGGGTAAATCAATCTCAACTTCGGTAGCATCTTGCACACCGCCCGAATTAAGGCTCAAGATATAGGTAAGCGGTTGCCCAATTACCGCCGTACCGGGCTGCCAACCGACATTAAAGGTGATACCAGCCCCGGTACACTCGGGCCAATCAGGGCTGCCAGGCCGACAACCAGGGCGTTGGGGTGGCCCGCCGGGAGGTGGCGCAGCCTCTACGCTGGCACTTACCAACAAATTTGCTGCCAGGGTTAGCGCAAAAGCCGCAATTAAACCAAAAATCAGTAATTTTCTATGATTTAGAGTCATTTTCTTATATTTTTATTCGTAACGGAGCGCGTCAATCGGGTTGAGACGGGCTGCGCGTTGGGCCGGGTAGATACCAAAGAACAAACCTACCGCGACGGCAAAGCCGATTGCCACCACCACAATTACCGGCGAGACGACAGTATGCAGGGGGCTGGTTCCGCTCAAACTAATACCACTTGCGTCCAGCCCTACCGAAACACCCACCCCGAATACCATACCAATCAAACCGCCGATAAAACATAGGGTTACGCTTTCAATCATAAATTGAACCAGAATATCACGGGGACGTGCGCCAATAGCTTTGCGGATACCAATTTCCCGCGTGCGTTCTGTCACCGTCACCAACATAATGTTCATAATGCCGATGCCGCCCACGAACAACGAAATCGAAGCAATCACCAACAAGAAGACGTTGTAAGTAGCCTGGGTATCTTTGGCAGCCTGCAACTGGTCTTGCTGATTAACTACCGTAAAGTCGTCGGGCTGGCCGCTACCAATTTTATGGCGGTCACGCAGCACGTTCGAGACCTGGGTAATCATATTGTCAACATCGTTTTGGTTGTCAGCTTTTAGCACAATGCTGTTGACAGGTTTGCCAGTGTTAGCCGAACCACCGGGCCGGAAGCCGAACAAGCGTTGCTGGGCCGTGGTAATCGGCACATACATCTGGCTATCAATGCTGCCAAAGCCCGAACCACCCTTCGGGGCCAGCACACCCGTTACGGTGAAGGAGTTGCGGCGTATCGAAATACGCTTGCCCACCGGGTCGCTGCCATCGGGAAATAATTGCTGGGCGAGAGTCGCCCCCAAAACCGCCACGGAATGAGCCGAACTCACATCTGCATCAGTAAACCACTCGCCCGAACTAAGGGTGGCATCGTGGACTGACAGCCACTGGTCATTTGTACCAACGGTCAGGCCAAAAGCATTAATCGAACCAGCTACAATCGGGCCACCGCTAGAATACTCTGGCTCAATCGCCGCAGCCGCCGGAACAGCCCCTGTTACCGCCAACGCTAAGGCATCTTCGTAGGTCAAATTGTTATTGTTGGTGCCAGTTGCCACCCCACCAGCAGATTGAGTGCCAGGCTGGATTGTGACCAAATTTGTGCCAGAACGTTCCAGGTTCTTTTGGGCCGTGTCAATCGTGCCTTGCCCAATAGATTGCAGTGCGATAACCGAACCCACGCCTATGATAATACCCAACATAGTCAGAATGGAGCGCAATTTGTTGGAAACTAAGCTGCCAATAGCAGTTCTAAAACTTTCGATTATGTTCACGCGGACGCTCCTTCCAGGCTATGATATACCGTCGTGTCGCCCTGATGAACAATGCGTTGGTTTAAGACTTGCTCATCCCGTTCTAACAAGCCGTCCCGAATATGGATAATACGACGGGTATGCTCGGCCACGTCCGGTTCGTGAGTCACAAAAACGATAGTGATGCCTTGCTCCACATTTAGACGCTGGAAGATACCCATAATTTCGACGGTAGATTTGCTGTCCAGGTTGCCCGTCGGTTCATCGGCCAGCAGCATCGCCGGGTCGTTGACCAGCGAACGAGCAATTGCCACCCGCTGCTGTTGCCCACCACTCAACTCTTTGGGTTTATGGTGCAAACGGCCCGCCAAGCCTACCGCTTCCAACGCTGCCGTCGCACGTTCGTGGCGTTCCTTGTTGCTATAGCCACCCGCGTACATCATCGGTAGTTCGACATTGGCAATAGCGGTCAATTTGGGCAACAAATTAAAACTCTGGAACACAAAGCCAATCTTGCGATTACGCACATCGGCCAGTTCGACTTCGCTCATCTCCGCCACTTCTTCTTCGTCAATTTGATACGAACCTGTCGTAGGTTGGTCGAGACAGCCCAAAACGTTCATCAGGGTGGATTTACCACTACCAGACGGCCCCATTATCGCCACAATTTCGCCATCGTGGATGTCGAAGGACACACCCTGTAAAGCGTTTACCTCCACATCGCCCATCCAGTAGGTTTTTGTTATATCCCGCACGCTAATCATGTGTAACTCCTGCAAGTAGCTATCAGTCGTCAGTTAGCAGTTGTCAGTCATCAGTTAAAACCCTAAGTTTCCTGCGCTTTTCAGTATGAACTCATAACTGACAACTATACCGTTTTCGGTCTTAACTGACAACTGCTAACTGATGGCTATTTATCAACCGCCTCTGCCGCCGCCGCCACCCTGTACGGGGAAGCCACCGCCACCAGCACCGTTCGCACCTGTAGCTCTGGTAGTAGTACCACCTGCACTAAGTACCACCTGGTCGCCTTCTTTAATATCGCCGTTGGTAATAATGGTAAAGGTATCGCCCACTAAGCCAGTTTCAACCTGCACGTCTTTGGTTTTGTTGGTGGCTTTGTCTTCCAAAATGGTCACATATTTGACCTGTTGGGGGCGAGTCGTAGTCGTGCCATTGGCGGCAGTAACAGTAGCTTGCACAGTGCGGGTTTTGATAGCCCGACTTGCTATCGCTACTTTGCCATCGGCTGGTACTTGCAAATCCAGACATACCGTGACGTTAGCACTCATACCGATTTTAGGCGTATCCTGCGCCGTTAAACGGCCCGGTGTCCAACCGCACAAGCTGACACCACCAGTTCCGCCACCGAAGGCTGCTCGTGCTGCCTGTCCGCCAGCCGCCCCACCAGGGAAGCCACCTGCTGCTCCGCCTGCGGGTAAACCACCTGCACCAGGAGTGGTATTAGCCTGGGCTGCACCACCAGTCGTCGCACCAGCAGTCCCGTTGGCGGCACCCGCGCCCTGACCTTGACCTTGACCCTGGCCGCGTCCCTGGTTGCCGAGAACCGCTACTAAAGCCGGATATTTTTGCAAGATACTGTTGTTGGTTGGGTCGAGCGGATTGCCACCGCCCCCAATCGGGTCGAGCGTGACTGTCACCACATAGATTACCACGTTATTTGTTACTGTCGCTTTGGACGAAATGAAGGTGACTTTGCCCGTAAAACTTTTGCCTGTAAGCGCGTCAAAATTGACCGCCACCGGGTCGTTCAGGTGGATTTTGTTTACGTCAGTTTCACCCACGTTTACGTCCACGTGCAGAGCGGAAGCGTCCACCAACTGGAAAATACTGGTGCTGGCGGCAATCACCTGACCTGCCTGAATATTGAAATCGTTGGTAATTGAACCATCGAATGGCGCAGATATAATCGCGTTTCTAAGATTCAAAACTGCCGTATCGTAATTAGCTTTGGCAATGTCTGCCTGGGCCTGCGACACCGCAATATCGTCGGGTTTAGGGCCAGCTTGTAGGTCGGCCAGGGCTGCTTTGGCCGAGTCTAGCGCGGCTTGCGAAATAGCCACATCGTTAGGAGTGGCCGGGTGCAACAATTTGTCCAGGTTAGCTTGCGCCGAAGCTATCGAGGCTTGATCCGCCGCGAGTTGGGCCGCAGTGGGAGCAAGCGCGGCTTGACCGGCACTGGCCGATTGGATACTGGCCTGAGCCTGGGTAATGGCCGCCTGGTCTGAAGCAATCTGGGAGCCGGTAGCAGCCAACGCCGCTTGACTGGCCTGGGCCGATTGAATACCAGCTTCGGACTGAGCAATGGCTGCCTGATCCGAGGCGATTTGCGCGGCAGTTGGGCTAAGAGCAGCCAGGGTCGCTTGAGCAGACTGCAAACCCGATTGGGCCTGGTCAACTGCGGATTTGGCACTACTAATCGTGGCCGGGTCAGAACCAGCCTGCACCTTTTGTAGCTGGATTTTGGCGTTATTCAGGGTAGATTGTGCCGCTTGCAAACCTACAGTCAACTGGGTTTGGGCATCATTGTAAGAAGAATTGGCCTGATCATATTTGGCCTGGGCATCATGCAGGTTGCGAGTAGCCGTAGTCAAAGCGTTTTGGGCAGCCGTCGCGTCCGAGTCACGAGTGAAAGTCTTGACCGTGCCATCAGCATTGTAATAGTTGCTGTGGGCCGTATTATACTGGTCTTGAGCCACATTAAGGGCAGTTTCGGCGGTTTGGCGAGCCGTAGAAGCGGACTGGACTGCGGCGGTCAACTGGCTGGAAGTTTTCGCCAGACTGGTTTGAGCCTGATCTACTGTCGCCTGGGCTGCACTCAAAGTTGCCGCGTCCGGCCCGGCCAGCGTCAGTTGATATTTAGCCTGGGCTGAGTCCAGGGCGGACTGCGCCGAGCTAATGGCTGCCTGGGCTTGAGCTTTTTGAGCGGGAGTGCCGCCTTGCTGGTCTTGATTCAGCTTGGCCTGAGCGGATTGCAACCCGGCCTGGGCCGAAGTGATAGCACTGGCAGCCTGGGCGCGTTGAGCGGGAGTGCCGCCTTGCTGGTCTTGATTCAGCTTGGCCTGAGCGGATTGCAAACTGGCCTGCGCCGAACTAATTGAACTGCCAGCCTGGGCTTTTTGTGCGTCCGTACCGCCTGCCTGATCCTGGGCCAGCTTTTGTTGCGCCGAGGCCAACTGTGCTTTGGCGTTTTCAATGTCACCAGCCAGCGCATTGCCGTTAGCGGTTTCTTGATATTTCAATTCGGCTTGTTTCACGGTGTCTAGCTGCTGCTGAACTTGCGCGTCGGTTGCCCCCAACTTAGCTTTGTTCAGGGCGGCCTGGGCCGAAGATAACTGGGCTTTGGACGTAGTGACGGTGGTTTGCAAGCTGCTATCATCAATAGCTGCTAACTTGTCGCCTTTTTTGACCGATTGGCCTTGATGGAAGTAGATATTGGTAACAGTTCCCGTGCTGCCGAAAGTCAGGGCCAGGTCAGCTTTGGCGGCGATCTGGCCGCTGGCACTGACTGAAAGCGAAACAGGCACCCGCCCACTCACGGGAGTGGCGGTTCCGGCAAAGGCTGTCGGCCCCTGATTACTTTGCCAATAGTAGTAGCCCGCGCCACCCGCCACCAGCAACACTACCAGCAGGATTAACCAGCCCCAAATCCCCCGTTTTTTGCGGGCCTTTTTACCCTTGCGGGTAGGAGGTAAGGGACGGCCCAACTGTTTCTTGTTATCGGCGGTGGAGGCGGGAGCTAACGTGTCCGTTCCCCCGTCCGCACTACCGATACCATGCGGCGACGGCGGGGCGATGTGGCCTGGCGCGGCAGGCTGAATCTGAATACCAGTATCAGGCGTAGTTTGGCTGGATGCCAGCAATTTATCTTGCTCCATTATACTTTTCTTCCTCTTATCTTTTCATTTGTCAAACAAATGTCAGAGCAAGCACAACGGCCAGCCCTTTCCCGAATATTTACGCGGGTATCCTCTAATTATTTTTAGTGTCATTTTTTCAAAGTTATATAAGCAGATTATAGCAAGTAGCAATGCTAAAAGTGGTAAAATTTTACAAAGCTTTTGCAAAGAAATGTTCGGCTCAATACTTCTGAAGCAGACCACACATTCTTGCAAAACCTTTGCAAGCGGCCCTTGCTTTATGCTCAAGCTGGGAGTACCATCCATAATATAATAGGTGATATTATAGGAGTGCGACATTACGAAGTAGCTAACAAATTTTAACAGGTGCTAAACAAAATGAGTATGCGGAAAATTTTGATTGTTGAAGACGAGCCAAGTATTGCCGATTATTTGACTATTTATTGTAAAGCCGAGGGTTACGAAGTGGTCCACGCCGAAGATGGTCTGAGCGGTTATAGCCGTTTCGTGGCGGAGCGGCCCGATTTTGTGCTGCTGGATTTGATGCTGCCCGGTCTGGACGGGGTAGAAGTTTGCCGCCGCATTCGGGCCATCAGCGAAGTGCCTGTGATTATGGTAACAGCCCGTACCGAGGAAGTAGATAAACTGTTGGGCCTGGAAATTGGCGCGGACGACTACGTAACCAAGCCTTTTAGCCCACGCGAATTGATGGCGCGTATTCGGGTGATTTTCCGGCGTTTGGAAAAAGCCAATAATCCAGCCAATCTGGAAATAAAATCGCCGATTGAGCCAGGTCAAGGCTGGCAAGACCCTACCCAGGGCCGCGATGACCAGGTTTTTACTTTGGGGCGTTTGCACGTCAACCGCGACACCCGCGAGGCTCTTTATGATAGCCAGCTTATTCCTAGCCTGACCAACAAAGAATATGATTTGCTGCTGACGTTGGCCCGCAGACCAGGGCGGGTTTATTCTAAAAACGAACTGGAAGAAGCTCTATATGGTTGCGACTCGCTGATAGCATCGCGGGCTGTTGGGGTGCATATTTCAAACTTACGGGCCAAACTACCCAATCCTAAATTGGTTGAGACCGTTCACGGCGTTGGCTACAAAATCTCCCGCGAACAATTATAATTTATAAAGGCCAAAAACAATGAAATTTTTACACCCAAAACTAAAAAAGCTTTCGTTAGCCCAAAAAATAATTCTGAGTATGGCCGGAATGGTGCTGTTGACGGTGGCAGCCAGTAGTATCTTATTTTATTTCGTTTTCAACCGACAGGTGGACGATTTCGCCAATCATTTGGATAAAGCGCGACAGGTGACGCAGCAAAATAGCGGTCAAGCCATTGTCAGTGATGCCGAAATTGTGAACCGTATCAAAGCTGCTGTCACTACCGATGCCAACGCCACCCCCGAACAGGTCTTGGATAAAGTACGGGGCGCACTTAATGTCAACCGCGAAGTAAATTACACTGTTATCCGTAACGCTTTGCAACAATCGGGTTTGCAAGAAGGTCAGCTGGCGGAAAGTATCGGCTCTAAACCGCCCCCCTCTCGCGGGCCGAGTTTTTTTTCCGCGCCCAACACTAATCAGTTACTTAGCAATGTTATATTCAGCCCGATTGCTAACTCGATTTGGATAGGGGTGGGGCTGGCAGCCGTGCTATCTATCGTGTTGGGCTGGCTGCTGGCGCGGGGTATTGTCAGACCGTTGCGTTTGCTCGAACAGGCCAGCGAACAGGTGGCAGATGGTAACTACAAACTTGAAATCAAACAGACGGGTGACAGTGACCTGGCACGTCTGGCTTCCAGCTTCAATCGTATGGCGAAAACTTTGAGCCAGACCGAACAGAAACGTAAAGATTTGCTGACCGACATTTCGCACGAATTTCGTACCCCGCTTTCTTCGATCCAGGGCTACACCGAGGTTTTGCGAGACGGTTTGGTGACTGAACCAGCCCGCCAAACCGAAATTTTTGACCATATTTTGAAAGAAGTCAAACATCTAACGGCGATGGTAGGTTCGATGCGGGCCTGGGTTACGAACGAGCAGGCTTTGGAAAACTTGAACCTGAACGAAACGCCAGTCTTGCCCCTGGCTGAGGAAGTGGTCAAACGTTTCCAGCCCACCGCCAAACAAAAAAATATCAAACTAGAACTAGATATAGCCATGCCCAACCTCAAAGTTCGTACCGATAGCGAAGCAGTTATTCATGCTCTTAGCAATCTGGTGGATAACGCCCTGCGCTATACCAGCGAAGATGGCACAGTCCAGATTAAGGTTGGCTACAAACCGACGTTGCCAGAATTTAATGAAGGCCAAAGCAAAGCCGCCAAAGCCCGCCAGGTCTGGTTTGAGGTCAGCGATACGGGCGTGGGTATTAGCCCCGAACACTTGCCCTTTGTGTTTGAACGTTTCTACCGGGTGGATAAAAGCCGCAGCCGCAACACGGGCGGCACCGGTTTGGGTCTGGCTATAGTCCGCGAAACGGTGCAAACTTTGGGCGGCGAAGTAAAAATTAGCAGCACGCCAGGAAGCGGCACTGTGATTGCTTTTTGGCTGCCCGCTCTAGCTACATCGCGTTCTAGTCGCCAGCTGCTTCCTATCTTTAGCAACGCCCAGGCCAGTTAATATCATGCCTTTTAGTGCATTTTTTTGTAGCTCCTTGTATAATAGCTACCATAACTGGACTATAGTGTTGTTTGAGCTAAGTTAGGAGCAAAAAAATGGATGAGCAGGCATTCGAGGCGTTGCGGCTACGGATGATGATGTTGACACCCGTTTTTACCAATGACTTTTTGGAATTGCTGAAACGTGACCCGGAACTGACCCAACGCTACGGCACTGGCCTTTTTGAGGTAGCCAGCCAGGGAACGGTAGCTTTCAGGGACGTATTGCTGGGGGCAGTACAATTTCAACACCCTGGTTTTCTCACCAGCGAAATGCAATGGCTGGACAAATTGCTGGAGGCGCGGCAAATCAACTCAGAGGCCATACCCAATTTTATTTCGGTCTTTCGCACCCGCATTGAACAAGATTTACCCACCGAGCAGGCTGCACCCTTACTAACTACTTTAAGCGAAGCGATGCAACGTTTCCACAACAAAAAAGATAATTATGTCAAATCAAAATGAGCTTTTCAAGGGCAAACTGGTACGGCTGGCCGCTTCCAGAGCCGACGATGGCGAAAACTCGGCGGCCTGGGCCGAAGATGCCAACTTCTGGCGCAATATGGATACCGATTACGTGCTTCCAAAAAATTTGGATGAGCAGAACCGCCCTATCGAACGCGACTCCACCAGTGCCACCTTTCGCTTGCGTACTATCGCCGAAGATAAGCTGATTGGCTTCGTGGCAATTTTCAAAATCGAATGGAATAATCAGAGCGGGACGTTGGCAATCGGTATTGGGGACGCGCAATATCGGGGCAAAGGTTACGGGCAGGACGCGCTCCAGCTAATTCTACGCTATGCTTTTAATGAGCTAAACCTGCATCGGGTGGGCCTGGACGTAAACAGCAATAACCCGCAAGCTATCAAGGCTTACGAAAAAGCCGGGTTCAAACACGAAGGCGCGATGCGCGAAGCTGGTTTTAGGGACGGCCACCGCTATAACCGCATTATTATGGGCATCTTGCGCGACGAATGGCTGCAAAACCAAAAGTAATAGAAATTACGCTTAAACGAGGCTTAAAATTGTTCTTCAATATTCAACCCTATACCTTAGCAGACGAATTAGCAGCAGCCACTAGACTCAAAGTTATACCTAAAATTCTTGAAAGCTCAGTTGACCTGGACACAAGTTTTGAAGAAATCGTTAATGCTGGTACAATTAAATGGTGGTTAACGAGACGGGCCAGCTGGTGGTAATTCCCAAATTCACACGGAAAACTGAAATTAAACATCCGATTGCAACTAATGGTGATCCAGTATTGGCTGCTGGCGAAGCCGAAATTAGCGGTATAGCTGGGCAGTTTGTTGGTATAGAAATCAATAACTATAGCGGTCATTACAGACCTGATATTCCTAGTATTAAAATTGGTCGAGATGCTTTTGAACAAATGGGTATTACATTTCCATAGCAAGAGGTGCGAAACTATGATAGCTACTTATTCCTTAGAATTTTTATTAAAGCAATCGCCTGAAATTGTACAAGATTGGCTAGAGCAAGTTTGGTCTGGGCGGATTTTTCCGGGAGAAGATTTCTTTTGGCACGGACTAGCCGAAGGTGCAAGCTCTAAAGCCAACCAAGTGTCTCCTGTTAGTAGTAATGAGGATAAGATAAACTGGGCAACCATCGCCGTTAAAATCTATGCTTATATGGCAAGCACCCTACACCCACTTGCCGCTGACTCTTATGAAAGTTCGGCTATGACGTTACGTGCTTTTATGATTGGTAAATATGGCAACATACCTGGACACCCTTTACTTGATGTTGGCATAGTAGAACGCTGGTTTTTTCAACACTTACCAATGACGTTGGTAGAAGCTCAAAATAAATGTCCGCTTCCGCTTTCTGTATATAAAAATCAAATTGCGACTGTCCGAGAATTGCGGGCTATCAAAAACAGTCTTAATGTCATCAAGGCACTAAACGAAGATGGTTATTTGTTGGACAGTCAGGAGTTACAACAATGGGTGCAGCTTCGAGATAAACTTCCGTGAGGGGAGAAAATAGGGAGAAACGAATTTGAGTCAGGATGTAACTAGAATGCTTGAGCAGCCCCACCGACGCTACAACCCCTTAACCGGGGAATGGATTTTGGTGTCGCCGCAACGTACCCAACGCCCCTGGCAGGGCCAGATGGAAAAGAAGCCGCCCGAAGAACGCCGCACTTTTGACCCAGCGTGTTATCTTTGCCCTGGCAATGTTCGTTCGCAAGGCCAACCCAACCCTCAGTATAACAATATCTTTATATTCGACAACGACTTTCCAGCCTTGCTTCCCGACATAACTGGCGGCTCTTATGACTTTGAGGATAAAGGGCTGCTGGTAGCCGACAGCGAACGAGGGATTTGCCGGGTGTTGTGTTTTTCGCCGCGCCACGACCTGACATTGGCCGAAATGGAACTGCCCGACTTACGATTGGTGGTAGATGCCTGGACAGACCAGTATCAGGAGCTTGGCAGTCTGGATTTCGTCAAGCACGTCCAGATTTTCGAGAACCGGGGCGCGATGATGGGCAGCAGCAACCCCCACCCGCACGGCCAAATTTGGGCCAACCAGACTATCCCCAACGAAGCGGTTAAGGAACTGCGGGCTTTTGGGCAGCACCGCCAAAAAACGGGCCACTGCTTGTTGTGCGATTATTTGGAAACCGAATTGCGGCTGCAAACCCGTATTGTCTGCGAAAACGAACATTTCGTGGCTCTAGTGCCCTTTTGGGCGATGTGGCCGTTTGAAACCCTGGTCTTGAGCCGTACCCATCTGGCCGCTCTGCCTGAACTAGACACGGCCCAGCGCGACGCTTTGGCAGCTATACTCAAAACTTTGACTACTCGTTATGATAACCTGTTTGAAGTCAGCTTTCCCTATACAATGGGCTTCCATCAGCCACCTACCGACAACCAACCGTATCCCGATTGGCATCTACACGCCCATTTTTATCCACCCCTGCTACGTTCCGCCACCATTCGTAAATTCGTGGTTGGCTACGAACTGCTTGCCAACGCCCAGCGCGACATTACCGCCGAATCTGTTGCCGAACGCCTGCGCCATCTTTCCGACGTGCATTACCGCCAATAATTTAGAGGGCGGAAAGTAGAGCCAGCAGAACTTCTTTAACGCTTTCGCGGTCTGTGGCTATGCATGGCAAAACTGGAATGTGGTCGGGGAGTTGCAACCGATAGCGGATATAATCGGGGGGCAGCGAAGTGGGGTCATCTTGCTTATTGCAGGCCACTACAAAAGGCACGTCTAAAATCTGATTGAAATACTGGATAATGTTGGTGGCTTCGCGGAGATGGGCTGGACGGGTACTATCCACCAACACTACATAGCCAATACAGCCGACAGCCAAAATGTCCCACATAAAATCGAAACGTTCCTGACCGGGCGTACCAAATAGATATAAGGAGACTTCGGGATTGATGGTGATTTTACCGAAGTCCAGCGCAACCGTAGTATATTCTTTGAGGCTGCGCTCGTCCGGGTCAGTGGCAGCCTCATCAGTGGAAAGAGCCTCTACCTCACTAATGCTATTAATGAATTGGGTTTTTCCGGCAGCATAAGCTCCTGTCACCACAATTTTTAGAATTTCAAGCTGTGTCTCTGGCATTTGGTCGTCCTGTCGCAGTTTTATAAGCCTCTAATTTTGGCGATAATACCGGAAAGCAAACCACGACGCACTTTCGGTTTTGGCTCTGCGTTTTGCTTTTGCAAACTAGACGGCGCGGGTAAAGCAGGTTTGTCACGCTCCGGGTTGGGCAAGACCGGAACTACCACTGGAGTAAGATAACCACTCGCTTCTCCTGGATACGAATAGGTGCTAGGTGTATTTTTGGCTGGTTGTTCCATCGGCCCATTGCTAACAGTAGTGGCGCGGTAGTGGTACGAAATGGCAAGGGTGGCATCATACTGGGTGTGATGATAACTCTCGCCATTACTACCAAAGCTCCAGGCCGGAGCATAAGGTCGGGTATCCGCTAGAAATGGATGTGATGCAAGCTCAATTAATCCCTTTCTTTGTAAATCCTCCAACGTAACCAACAAAATCTCAGGGTTTTGGCGCAACTTACTGGCAATCTGCTCGATGCTAGCCATACCGTTGATTTGCAACAATACTCGCCATTCGTCTAGTTCCAGGTTGATCTGAGCCTTGACGGGCGGATTGGGTAGTAAAGTTGGCTTATTGTTCAGCCATTGGGACTGTTTGGCTTGCTCGTCCCGACGGCGGTAATGCTCCAAAATAATATAGTCAACCGAGGTAGAAATATTGGCAGACACCCACTGCTGGGACTCCATCTCGAAATGAAATTTACCATCGGGCCAACTCAGAATCTCGAAAACCGCCTCCAGACCTTGCAAAAAAGGAGACTGGCTCGGTATGCCGAGGTGATAAATTAGGGCGGCGTGTAGAGCTACTTTGCCAAAATAGACTTCAGCCCGGTATTGGTTGTAACTAACAAATAAAACGCCGGTTCTATGTTGCATAGTAAAAACTTGCAACAAATCCTCTACTGGCAAATCAGTGATATTACCTTGTAACGACATTGCAGCCCCCTTACCCCGTGCGATGTCATTCCGAAGCGGGTGCTTGTAGTTTTATCCACGAGCTACTGTTCGGAATGACACGATTTCTGTGATTAAACCAGGATTTCCAGATTATAAAAACACTCGTTACCGCCGAAAGCCACACATTCGACTTCCTTACCGTAAATCCGCTGGCCTGTAACCACTTCCATCGCCCCGATAAACACGCCTAATGTAAAAGCGCATATCGGAGCGTCGGCAACCACGCCACTAGCGCAGGCACTTTCGGTAATATGGACTTCGTAGCCAACGTCGGTCTGTTTTATCTCGTTGACCAAACATAAACGAGTACCTTCTGCTCCTAAAACCTCGCTGAGTTTAGCGGTGATAGCAACATCTTCGTCAGGTTTTAACCCTTTTAGCACATCAGCCAGTGAATGACCTCGGCTTTTGCCCGCTGCCACGATCAAGGCACGTCCAGCCGTATCTTCCGCTCCCAGGCGCAAATAGCGGAAACAGGTGGTACTCATAAAATCGCCCAAAACTGGGCGTACAGTAGTAGTCATCTTTTTGTCTCCTTGTTAGACCCCTGCTAAATCAAAGGTTAAACGATTAGCCAATAATGCCTGAAATCCGGTCACCGCAGTCTCCTGCTTCCAACCGCACCATTCCTAGATTGCCGCCTTTACGCAAGCTCACCGCCAGCAAGCATTTGTCCTCAACGGGGATAACGATAAACAGGCCGTTGTCACATTGCACAATAGTCTCGTGGGTATCGCCCATAGATAAATCCTTAGCCACCCGGCGGCTTACACCTAGCGTAGTGGCAGCTATCGCGCTCAAGCGGTCAACATTTACCGCTCCCGAAAAACGCGCCGCCAAAACGATGCCATCTAAACTAACTACCGCCGAGCCGTTGACATCGCCCCCTAAGTTTAAGGCCAGAGCGTCCAAAACCTGATTCAACTGTTCTGTTCTTGTAGCTGTTGCAGCCATAGTGTGTACTCCTTGTTTTTGTTTTGAGGTGAAAATAATGTTTAGCTACGCTATTATAACTTGCTGTTGGTTTTAATAAATAGGTCATACTTCCCATTAATACGCCAGTTAAGTCCTTTGGTACTTTCTTAGAAAGTGTGTAGGTAGAGATATAGACAAAACCTGGACAAAACCTGGACAGGACTGCTTATCTCGTTTTTAGTGGGTGTTTGGGGCTATATAAAGCCAAAAGTACCACGAAAAGTACCTTAAAAAGCTTTGAAAAGTAAGAAAATATTAAACTTTTTTAAGATTTTAAGAGGGGTAAATTTAGGAAGGGCTGCTAAAACTTAGTAGCTCATATACAATTTTAGCAGCTTTAATTAAAAACCTTTAATTAAACTAGCACGCTCAAGAATTCGTCAAGCACGCGGTTAAATTCGTGCGGTTTTTCCTGCATAACATTGTGACCTGCCGCGTCAATCAAATCGAGTTTCGCGCCCTTGATATGCTCGGCCAAATAATGGGCATATTTGGGGGGAGTCATCTGGTCGGCGTTGCCCGTTATAATCAAGGTTGGTACATCAGTCAGCTTTTCTAATTCGCCCATCGCGTCAAAGACGTTGCAAGCCTCAAAGTCCGCGATAGCTACGTCCTTGCCCAACTGCAACATCGTATGCAAATTGGCTTGCCGAACTGTCGGGTCAACGGAAGGCGTAAAGCAATTTTCAACAATCCTACCAGCAGTGGCAGGAAAATCCTGACGTAAACCGTCCAAGAGCGGGGCAGATACTTTCAGTCGCGCTCCACTTCCCACCAAAACCAACCCTCCCAGGTATTCTCCAAATTGCAGCGCGGTTTGCAAAGCAATCAAGCCACCCATCGAGTGGCCCACCAATACTACCTTACGTTTGTCGTGACCGGAGCGGCGTTCGGCGTGCAAATAATCGTTCAGCCACAGCACATAGTCGTTAATAGAACCGAGCGGTTCGTTATCGGTGAACTCATAAAGGCGGTGACCAGGCAGCGTCACGGCTTCGCTATGGGCAAAAAAATCGGTCTGGTGATTCCAACATGAGGGATTGCTGCCCGCCCCGTGAACAAAGACCAGCCGATAGCCAGTGTCGGTATCAATTTCGTGCGTCTCCACTTGGTTCTCCTTGATTATAATTATCGGAATTTTAGGGTCAGCTTGCTGGTGCAGCTTGAGTCGGGCTTGGCTGTCGGATTAGCAAAAAAGGCCGTCATAATATCCAAACCACACGGGCTGCTAGGCAACACCTCGCCGTGACCACTCGCTGGGAACTCTACGTAAAAACTATGGGTGAGGCTGCCAGCTACTTTTTGACCATATTCAGGCGGCGTAACCGGGTCAAATTGGCCTTCCATCACCAGTGTCGGAATATCACTTTGCACCAAAGTGTGTGTAACCGGGTCGGCTTTTTTCACACCCCACTTCTGGCACAGGGCGAAGTTGGAGGCGGTGCTAACATCATTGTCTTTAGCCAGTTCGGGCAGGGCATTTTTGGCCGCCGCGTCTCCGTCTGAAGGCTGGCTAAAAGCCCAATCCTCGGCGCACGTAACCGAGAAGTACATTCCCAACTCCTCTTGCTCCTGCTCCTCGAACGGCACCGACAGTAGCAAACCGAGACGGCTGTAATCGCCTTTGTAAATCTGGTAAAGCAACTGGGGTATCACGCCCAACACTTCTGTCGAATATAGCAGCACAAACAATGCCCCTACTAACGATGCGCCGTCCGCCCTGGCATCAAAAGTTTTGCCCGTGATGGTATCGGTGACTTTAACCAGGGGTGGTTTGGCGTTAAGTTGGTCAAAGGTTTTGGCAAAGACGTTTTTCAAATCAGGATAATTTTTGTTACAACTGCTATCTTTGGCACAGGCATCGAAAACCAGGTTGAAAGAGCGGCTACCCGTCACAATAGCGTTGATGTCGGGGTTGATGTCGGGCGGTACTACTGAGTCCAGCACTACGCTCCGTACAATTTGGGGGAACTGCCGCATGGTATATTGGGCCAGCAGCGTGCCGTAGGAGCCACCATACAAGTTTATTTTCTGGTAGCCCAAAACCGCCCGAATATCGTTGATGTCGGCGGCATTTTCGGTAGTCGTATAACCAGCCAGATTGACACCCTGACTTACTAACCTATCGTGGCATTTAACGGCGGCATCCAGACCGTGTTGAGCCGAATCCTGAGCGGTTAAGATAAGCGGTGCGTCTTTGAGGCTTTGATCTACAATTTCGGGGCAGGTCAGGGCGGGTTGCGAGTTACCCACCCCGCGCTGGTCAAAGAAAATCGCGTCGTTTTTGCCCGTAAAAGCTCTAGCGAAATCGCTGGTCATCAAATCAATAATAGATTGCACCCGTCCACCGGGGCCGCCCTCTAAGTAAAAAATCGGTTCAGGGGAAGGCGTAGCACTGCTACTTTTGAAAATAGCCACGGCCAGCTTGATGGTTTTGCCATCGGGTTGGGTGTGTAGCTCCGGCACAATTGCATAGCCACAACTAACCGTTTTGCCATCGGTCTGGCCGCTCGGTAACTTGAACATACATTTGCTGGCCTCGAAACGCGGCACACTACCTGTCGCTCCGCCAGTTGTAGCAGCGTTATTCGTGGTGGCAATCGTAGTTGAGGTAGTTGAGTTTGCATTTGGATTGGCGGTGTTCTCGCCACACGCACCTAGTAAAATTAAAAGCGATAACCACATCGCCAGCATCACACAAAGTTTCTTGCTAAACATTCCTTGCTTTCGTTTCTATTCAGGTGTTAGGCTGGTGGTTTGAGTTGACGCAACAGTGCTTCCAACTCCTGCACCCGTTGGCGTTCGGCAGTCAGTTCGGTTTCAGCCCGCTTTCTTTCTGCCAAAAGCGCAGCTTCGGCCTGTTCAGCCCTTTGGCTTTCGGTTTCGGCCCTTTGGCTTTCGGTTTCGGCCCGACGACTTTCAGTTTCAGCCCTTCGGCTTTCGGTTTCAGCCCGTTGATGTTCGGCTTCGGCTTCAGTCAAGCGCAAATTGCCGTCCAAATCGTAGAGCCGCAGCCAGTGGCCTTGATTGCTACCGCTCACCACTACTTCCATTTTTAGCCAGCTATCCAGTTGTTCGCTTTTGAAGCGGCCTCGGCGGTCTTTTTTAAGCTCGGTATAGGTGTCCGTACCGGGAATTAACCGCCAACCAGCTATTCGTCCACGGGCCAGCCATTCGCCTTCCCAAACTTGCTCCGGGTTGGGGTCACAGGCAAAATATTCCTCAATGCCCATCCGGGCATATTTACCTAACTTTGCGGTTAGTTCCAGGTCTTTTTTCCAGGTGGACTCGCTGGCGACCTCAAAAACCACTCGCGGCGGCGGCCCGTCCAAACCTACCCCATAAGATTTTAGCGGGTTGCTGGTATCTAATACCAAACCATCTACCACCGCTATGTCCGGGCTGACTTTCGAGCTTTCGATGCCAGGCTGGTAAAACATGAAATCATCGGCAATTCCCACGTTTTGACCATCAAAAAGCCGTAGCAGCAGCGGGGTCAGATAGTGGATAGTAGCTATGTGGGCGGCACTTTGGGTCACGTCTTCATCCTCCAACACAAACAAATCGCCGTATTCTCTAATATACTCCAACGTCTGTTCAATACCCGCCCGGCGGTTAGCTTCAAGCAGTTCTTCCCTGAATTGCCGCTCCAATTCCTTATGGCTAATTCTCTGGGTTACACTCATTTGGCCGCACCTCACTTTATCCGCACTTTTATTACCCACCACCACTCAAATTATATCGAAATTCCACCGTCCACCACCAAAACCTGCCCCGTAACGTAATTGGACGCGGGCGCAGCCAGATACAAAGCCGCGCCTTTGAGTTCGTCCAGTTCCCCAACCCGGCCCAGCGCGATTTCCGTCTTGAAATTTTCCTGGTTGGCCTCTATTGTACCACTCGCCATACGGGTCGGAAACCAGCCCGGCGCAATCGCGTTGACCAAAATGCCTTTGCTTCCCCACTCGCGGGCCAGCGACTTGGTGAAGGTTATCACCGCCCCTTTGCTGGTATTATAAGCGATAGTGGCGTATTCTTCGCCCGCCTGGGTCATAAAACCCAATACCGAGGTGATGTTGATGATGCGCCCACCCTGCCCGCGTTCGAGCATAGCGCAGCCTACTGCTTGCGACAACAAAAAGATGCTGGTCAGGTTCACATCTATAATTTGCTGCCACTTCGCCAGAGGCAATTCTTCGGTATGCGCCCCCCAGGTCTGCCCGGCATTATTCACCAAGATGTCAATCTGGCCGTACTTTTCCAGCGTCGTCTGTACAGTGCGCTCAATATC
The DNA here is from genome assembly GCA_038207455.1 of Chloroflexia bacterium. Lineage (GTDB taxonomy): Bacteria > Chloroflexota > Chloroflexia > Chloroheliales > Chloroheliaceae > JBBQZT01. The sequence continues at coordinate 12,628 of JBBQZT010000007.1, read as the reverse complement.
GGCGGGCTTCGATACGTCCGCCACCAGGGATAAACAATCGTAGCCCTTCGCCTGAAACTCTGCCAGCGTCGGTGTTAGCCATTGTTCGCGCCGCCCACAAATCACTACCTTTGCCCCAGCTTCGGCGTAAGCTTCGGCAATCGCTTTACCGATACCTCGCCCACCGCCCGTCACCAGAGCCACCTTGCCCGTAATATCGAACATTTCCTTGACGTTCATTTTGGTTGGCCTCCTTGCCAATTTTACTGTAAATGTGCAGACCGCTTGTAGGAGGCTGCTCCGTCAGCCGATGATTTCTAGGGTTGAAACAACAGCGAAATCGGCTGACGGAGCAGCCTCCTACAAAAAACAACTCAGGGCTGCATAATTACTGGATGTTACTTATAACTCGCTCAAACAAGTTATTCCAGGGCTGCGCGTCTAGGGTTGGCAAATTATAATGTTCGGCCTCTTTTTGCAACCACTGGCCGTATAACCAACTCGCTCGTACCTGACGCTGTTGTTGTAAACTATCCAGTTGATTGAAACCGCGTCCGCGCTGGCTCATATTTGCCCAAAGTTGCGTTTCGTCTTGTTCTATAATAAAAATGGCCCGCACCTGCTTTGAAACATCCAGGCCCGCAAAAACATTTTGGGCCGCGAAAGCAGGTGACAAACCATCCCCTTCCAGAATGAGAGGCGTGTTAGTTGCCACGTGATTAGCTACCACTATTTCCAGAGCTTTTGACATGGTGGTAGCCAGCGTAATTAGCTGCTGGGATAACTCCGAAGCTTCGTAGTGCAAATCAGCAAGGGCTACTAAGGGCAGGTGCAAATCGGGCAACTGTTCTGGCGTAGTCACCTGCTCTAACATCAGCCGAAAATCGTCCGCCTCAGATAGACCCGCCCCATAATAATGCGCCAGCCGACGGGCCACCAAAGTTTTGCCCGCTCCCGAATGCCCCCCAATTAACAGCACTTTCCACTTTGGGTTTAAGCTTTGTTCGTTCACTTTGCCCAATCTGAATCATTATATAACTGCCAGACATTCACGCAACTGCGTCAGGTGGTTTTTCAGATGGTCGGTCACAAACTCGGCCACAAACCATTCGAGTGGGCGTTCTCCAAACCTGGAATGGACACCAGTTAAAGCCAAATCAGTATCTTTCAAGCTGCCTAAAACCTGTTGCAAGCGTTCGTAAGCAGGTGGCAGCGCGGCCTGGGTCGCGACTAAGGTATCATGGCCGTGTTCTTGAATATAACGCACCCGGTCAGGGTCAGTCATCACGCGGCCAAAATTTTGTCCAGGCTGGGCTACCAGTTTTTCGATCTGGCTGCCCCAATACGGCATAATTTCGGTCATGTGGGCCAAAATCTGCATTACACTCCATTCGTCAGGTGCAGGTGGCTGGTAAAGTTTGGCTGATGGCAACCTGGTCAACTGGTCTGCAATAATTTGCTGCAATTCAGCATAAGAATTTTGGACGCTCTGGCAAATCTCGCTTACCTGGGGATTTGCGGTCAAAACATTGCTCATATATATTTCTCCCTAAATTTAAGTTATTCGGCGGCCACGACAGTATTACGCAACACTCCCAATCGTTCGATTTCCAGTTCCAAAACGTCGCCTGGTTGCAGCCAGCGTTCGCGTTTGTCGCCCAACTCTAGCAAACAGCCCGTTCCAACCGTGCCACTCCCAAACACCTCGCCCGGTTGCAGCCAGACGTTAAGGGAAGCCCGCTCAATCAAACGCCCAAAGCTAAAATAAATGTCCTGGGCGTTGCCTCGGCTGATTTCCTTACCATTCAAACGGGCCGTCATAGTTAAATCGTAACGTTGTTCTGCCCCTTCACCCACCCGCTTATCCGCTATCTCGTCGAGCGTAACCAGATACGGCCCGTTTGAGGTAGCAAAGTCTTTACCTTTGGCTGGCCCCATAAACAGCTTTAGTTCCTGCATCTGCAAGTCGCGTGCGCTCCAATCGTTCATAATCATAAAACCCGCGATATAATCCTCGTCAGGAACCTGGGCGGCTTGAATATCGCGTCCAGCCCGGCCAATCACAAAAGCGATTTCCAGTTCGATGTCCAACGCCTGGGATTGGCGTGGATAGGGTATCAAGTCTTCTGGGCCGTAGATAGCGTGATGATTAGTAAAATAAAAAACCGGAAACTGATACCATTCGGGTATCATACCCTGCCCCCGGTTGGCGCGGGCGGTCTTGACGTGTTGCTCAAAAGCATAAAAATCCCGCACGCTAGGCGGCACTTCGATAGGAGCGCGTAGCCTCACGTCGGCCAGAGCAATACTTTGTAGGCCCGAATTGGGCAAATCGGTAGCGGCGGCACTTAAAGCGTGGCGTTGGGCGGGCGGCAAATTCACAAAGTCCAGCAGGTTAGCGGGCTGTGTATCCAACATTATATTTTTGCTTTGTCTGGCCCAACTACAAAAATCTTGCAGATTATAAACCTGATTGCCGCCTAAAACCCCGCCTAAACCTGCCATCTGGCGCGGCTTATATATTTCCGCATGGGGGTCGAAGTTGGCGGTTTTTTCAACATAAGTTACTAACTTCATTGTTAAGTACCTTTGAGTCGTCAGTTATCAGTTATCAGTCAACAGTTAGAAAACAAACTGCTTAACTTTGTCTTTACTGCTAACTGACGACTGATAACTATTTTACAGACCACTCACCATCATACCGTCAATGCGGATGGTGGGCGCGGCGATGCTACTGCGGAATTCCAGGTCGTTGCCCACCTGCACCAGATTTTTGAGCATATCTTTGATGTTGCCTGAAATGTTGATTTCGCTGACCGGATAGCTAATCTGGCCGTTTTCGATCCACAAACCAACTGCCCCTTGTGAAAGGTCGCCCGTGACGTAGTTGACCCCGAAGCCCATCAAACCGGTCAGGTAAAGACCATCCTGCACCCCGCCCACGATTTCCTCAAAAGAAGTCTGGCCCGCTTCCAAATAAAAATTGCTTACACCGACTTTGGGGAAGCTGCCAATACCGGCGGCGGCACTACCAGTAGTACGGCGGTTGGTTTTGCGGGCGGCATAGGTGTTGAACAAAAACTGGTCGAACACGCCTTTGGTAAAAACCGCATTGCGACGGCTGGCAATTCCTTCGCCATCAAAGGGGCGGCTACCCATCAAACCGGGACGCAGTGGGTCATCCACAATGGTCAACAAATCCGAACCGATTGGCTGGCCTTCCCAATCAAGCAAAAAGCTATTGCGGCGATACAGAGCTACGCCACTAACCGCCGCCGACAGTTCGCCAATAAACTCGGCGGCCACTTCTTTCTCCCACACAATCGGCACTCTTTTGGTGGGAACTTTCCGCGCTCCTAGCTGACGAATGGTACGTTCCGCCGCTTTTTTGCCAATATCTTCGGCCTTCTCCAGATTTTTGAAAAAGTGGTCGCGGCTGCCCCACCCGTCGGTCTGCATTTTACCATCCTCACCCTCGGCCAACGCCGCCATCGAAAGGCTGCAATAGCTCCCTTTGTACGAACCAGCAAAACCCAAACTATTGACCAGACCTACCGCGTAAAGATTTGTCCCGAAGCTGGCACTGTTGCTGTTGGTGATGCGGGGGTCAGCAAAGGCGGCTTCCTCGGCCCGTTTCGCCAACTCTATCCGCATATCGGGCGGCAAATCGCCCACAGTCGGGTCGTATAGATTGAGGTTAGTAGCAAAGTTTGAGGCCAAATCTGCCGGGTCGGGCAAACCAGCGTAGGGGTCGGGGTCGGAAATATCAGCCAGGTCAAGCGCATCATTTACCAGTTTGCTCAGGCCGTCACGGTTTAAGTCCGAAGTGTAAGTCACAGCCCCGCGTTTATTCTTATATACCCGCAAACTAAGGGCGTGCGGCTGCGACTCGGTCAGGCGTTCCACCACCCCTTTTCGCACCACCACCCGAAAATCTGCTCCCTGGGTTAAAAGCACCTCGGCCTCGTCCGCCCCCTGAGCAATCGCCTGTCGGACAATAGACTCGGCTAAATCCAAATCAACTACAGCATCGTCCCTATTTTGTGTTATAGACATCTTTATAACCTTTTCCTATCAATTACACGTTAATCTCGTCTGGTGTTAATGGTCTGCTCCGCGATGACCTGATCCGCAAAACTCTGATTAGTTTTGGACTAACTCGCACAAATAAACCTCATACTTCATTCCTACTATATACCACTTTTGAAATGAGCCAGCCATACCTTCCACGCTTTCACCTAAAAAGGGCGACCCAGCAAGCTTTTTTAGATCATTACGAATACTTACAAGATGTTGGGCAACTGTTGATTTGTCCACGTTTCTTAAATCGAAATTAGCTATTTCGAGAAAATCAATCTTTGTTTCGTCGCTCAACCTGTAACTAGCCATATTCTAGGCTTTCCCATTCTTGGAAACTGGTTCATAGTTAGCAATCATATCATCTAGTTGCTGCCAAAATTCCTCGTCATCTGTCCCTGTACCCTCAGCCTCTTGGATTTCAGTTCTTTTATCTATTTCCACTAGCTCGGCTTTTTCTTGGGGTGTAAGCTCATCAGTCTCAGGGCGCACTCCCGCTTCTAACAACGACCAAATTAACTGTTTTAACTTCTCAGCAATTTGTGTTGTACCTTTACCATTCAAATCGAGCCAGTCTATTAAATCCTGACAAATCTCCAGCATATCAGGTGCAATGCTTTCCAACTTGCTTTTTTCAATCACGCTCATCGCAAACCTCCTTCCGATTATTTACCGCAGAGGACGCAGAGAAGCTAGGAAGGAGCAACTCAAGCAGTTCCTTTTTGTGGGCAATCATCTATACCTGGCCCTATTCAACCTGAATTTCTCTGCGTTCTCTGCGGTGCAAACGAGCTACGAAGCCGTGCCGCCAACGGTGATGCCACTGACCAGTACGCTCGGCATACCCAGACTGACAGGTACGCCCTGACCGTTCTTGCCACACGTGCCGCCATCGTAGGCCATCTTGAAATCGTTGGCTACCTTTGTCACCTTATTCAAAACGTCCGGGCCGTTGCCAATCAGGTTCACGCCCTTGACTGGTTTGGTAATCTGGCCGTTTTCGATCAGGTAAGCTTCTGTGACCGAAAAGACAAAATCGCCATTCGTGATATTGACTTGCCCGCCCGCGTAATCCACACAATACAAACCACGTGGCACATCGCGCACTAGTTCGTCAAAAGTGCTTTCGCCATTAAGCATATAAGTGTTGGTCATACGGGGCATGATGTGGTGGCGGAAGCTTTGGCGGCGGCCATTACCCGTCAACTGGTTATCGAAATGTTTACTGCTGATGCGGTCTTGCATATAACCGCTCAACACGCCGTTTTCAATCAAAACGTTGTATTTAGTCGGGCTGCCTTCGTCATCAACGTTCAAACTGCCCCGGCTGTGTTCCATCGTCCCATCATCTACAACGGTGCAAAGCGGGCTGGCGACAGTCTGGCCCACCCGGTCAGTAAAGTTGCTTTGTTTCTTGAAATTGAAATCGGCTTCGAGACCGTGACCAACCGCTTCGTGCAGCAAAACACCGCTCCAGCCAGCCGCCAGCACTACAGGCAGCATTCCGGCAGGAGCGTCCACCGACTCCAGCATAGTAACGGCCTGCCGCGCCCCGTCCTGGGCAATTTCTTCCGGTGTGCGCTGCGTCACAAAATAGTCCATCCCGTAACGGCCACCGCCCGAACCGCGTCCCGACTCCCTACGTCCGTCGCGTTCCGAAATCACCTGGACAAAAAAGCGCATTAAGGGTTGGGCATCTGCCGCCAGCCGACCATCGCTAGTCGCAATCACCACCCGCTTGAGTTCGTCCATAAAATTTACCACCACTTTGCTCACGCTGGGGTCATAAGCGCGGGCCGCAACATCGGCGCGTTTGATAATATCCAGCTTTTCCAACGCCCGCACATCTACCGTCGGCGTTTCCACTGGATACAAATTGGACAGGCTTTGTAGCGTGGCGTTGATGGGCGTATGGCCCTGGCCGCTTTGGGAAATTTGGGCCGCCGTAACCGCCGCGTGGCGCATATTTTCCAGTTCAAAGTCTTCGCTGTAAGCGTAACCGATGCTGTCACCCATCACCACCCGAATACCAACCCCGTTGGTAACGCCACTGCTGGCCTCGCGTACTGTCTGCTCCTCGTACAACATAGAATTGCTCTGGCGATGCTCGAAATAAAGCTCGGCAAAGTCTCCGCCCCGGCTCAAAGCCGCGTCCAGCAAAGTGTTCAGCATATTCTGGTCAACGCCGAACCGGGACTGGAAAAAGTTCAAGGTGGCGTTACTCTGGCTATTCATAATATATTTCTCCCCTACTTTTTGGGTTGAATATCAGCCAAATGGCCGATACGTTTGTTTATTTGATGGTATTTTATGCCTGATTGCGGCGCAACGCAAGCCAGGAAGCTACTCAATTGTGGAGAAGTGCAAAGTCAAGTATTTGTGGGACATTGCTCCGTCAATGGATAAAAATGTATCTATGGGCAGAGCCATATCTTACAAAATAGCCATCGCACCGATTTTGCACTTGTCCGACCAGATTAATTGTGGGGATTTTCTTGAGCTATTAAACCAGAGGGCGTACTATTGCGTCAGCTACTTTTATTACGTCAGTCATCGCCGCGACATCGTGGACACGCACAATATCTGCGCCACCCGCGATTGCCATTGTTACCGCCGCCGCCGTGCCGAAAATACGCTGCTGAGGCGGGACTGGTTCGTGAGCAAGGCCACCCGCTACCAGCCGCCCCACAAAACCTTTGCGTGACACACCTAGTAGCAGGGGATAGCCTAATTCGCGTAACTCGGCCAAACGTTGCAAAATTTCGAGGTTTTGCGCTCCATCTTTGGCGAAGCCGATACCAGGGTCAAGAATTATTTTGGCTGGTTGCACTCCGGCGGCTAACACCAGAGCGACCCGCTCCCTAAAAAACTTTAGCAATGCTTCGATTAACTGCCCGCCATAATCGGTCATAGTCATCATAGTTTGGGGCGTACCCCGCGAGTGCATAATAATTACGGGCGCACCCGTCCGGGCTGCTAACTCGCGCATCGCCGGGTCTGCCAATCCGGTTATATCGTTGATAAAATGCGCCCCTGCATCCAACGCCGCTGCCGCCACCTGGGTTTTGCGCGTATCTATCGAAAGTGGCACGTCCGACTCATCCCTAATCGCCCGAATCACAGGCAACACCCGCCGTGTTTCTTCCTCAACAGCGACGGGCGCAGAATGATAAGGGTTGGTACTTTCGCCGCCAATATCCAAAATATCCGCTCCCGCCGCTACAAACGCCCGTGCCTGCGCTACCGCCCTTTCAACATCATCGCCTAAACTATCACCTGCAAACGAGTCCGGGGTGGTGTTAAGAATACCCATCAGGTAAGTACGCCGCCCCCATTCAAAGCGTCGCCCAGCTACCTCTAAATTGTCGGATATTAGTTTGTTTGTCATTTTGTTCCTACTGGTAACTATTCAACAGAATTACTGATTGAATGTCGGCGACAACTGCTCTCATAATTCAATATCTCTAGGAAAGTTACCCCACATTTCACACCGCGCGTCAGCCAGGTCTTCTTCGGTAAAAGTTATACCCAAATCCGCAAAAAGCCCTCTGGAACTGATGCGAGGTTTTTTCACCTGTTCGGCTGGTGGCGTGGCCGTTTCTGGATTAAGAAGTCGGCAAAGTCTAACAATTCCTGCTGCTTATCGGCGGGCAAGACCCGTAGTTTCTCCACTATAGCGTGTTCGATTTCCATTATCGTCATCTCTAGCCCCTCCTTGTCAGGCATATTATAACATTTGTAACTACTCCGCCCTAACTGGTCTTTTGTAGGAGGCTGCTCCGTCAGCCGATGGTTTTGGTTCTAAATGCCAAGATACATCGGCTGACGGAGCAGCCTCCTACAAGCAGCCTGAGTAGTTACTAACATTTTACAAAAGTAGGTTCACAAAATTGCTTTGGAAAATTACAGCGGAAGTCGCATCGCCAGCCAATTTGTCCATTGACAGCAACCCCACCCAGGGGTACCCGCGCAATGTCTTACAAAAATTAGATTCTGCACAACTGATGTAAAACATTACCTTGTGAAACAGTGGCACGATATTTGGTGATATAATGTAACCTTATTAAAAAAGCTTCTCATTGATAGCAAATAGCAACTGGCAAAAAGGATGCAAGGCTTTGATAGAAGAAATACAGCGCAGGTATAGCGACAGCCTCAAAGAGTTGCCCTATAGTCCTGATTATAAATATGGAGCGAGAAACGCCATTACTACCTGTCTCAAAGTCCAGCCGGGCGAGATTATGACCATTGTCACCGACCTGGAAACGATGGATATTGCCGCTTCGCTATTGGTTGCCGCCCAAGCTGCTGGAGCTATCGTCACGCCCTATGTGATTGAAGATTATTGCGAACGACCCATCAAAGATATGCCCGTGCCTATATTAGACGCGATTGCTGGCTGTCAGGTGGGTCTTTACGCGGTACAGTCTCAGGTAGGCGAGATGCCAGCCCGCAAGCAGTTTGTGGGGCAGGTGGAGAAAAACGGGGTGCGCTATGCCCACATGGTTTCGATTTCACCCGAAATAATGCGCCAGGGGATGCGGGCCGATTATAACGTAGTCAACGCTATCGGCCAGAAAATCCTGAATATGGTGGAAAGCTGTCGCACTATCAACTGCACCACCGAGGCTGGTACGGACATCGAGGCGACCTTCGACCCGGAACTGCTCTGGGTTAAGACCTGCGGAATGATTACGCCCCATGTCTGGTCAAATCTTCCGGCGGGCGAAGTATTTACCGCTCCAGCCAACGTCAATGGTATTTACGTGGTGGACGGCACCATTGGCGATTACTTTTGTCAAAAATACGGTAATCTGGCCGAGTATCCGCTTTTCTTGGAAATCGAAAACAATCGGCTGCGCTCCATCAAATGTGACAACCACTATTTGCAAGCCGAGCTTTGGCGGTATGTTCACCTGGACGAAAATAGCAATCGGGTGGGTGAATTTGCCATCGGTGCGAATATCGGGGTCAGTAAGATGATTTATAATTTGCTCCAGGACGAAAAGCTGCCGGGTATGCACATCGCCTTGGGAGACCCGGTTGCCAGCCAGACGCGGGCCAATTGGAGCGCACCCACCCACGTTGATGCCATCGCCCGCAATTGCAACATTTGGATTGATGGCAAACAAATTATGCGCGGCGGACGCTTCCTATTCCTGAGCAGCAAAGATTTGGCCTCGGTTTCCTAAAACAATACCGTACAAATAAGCTGTAGGCGGCGCGTCCCCGCGCCCGCACAGGCTGTAATTCGGGTTTCAAAGCGGGCGCGGGGACGCGCCGCCTACAATAAAATAAAACCAGCAATGAGCTAGAACCAGTTGGGCGAAGATGCGGCGAAAACCAACAGTAAAATTCAAAGATTGGTTTCGCTCACTCCTCATTGTCCTTTGTGGCGGGCTGTTTTTGCTCGTGGCTGGTAGCTCATCGCCCATCGCACATTCCGACTCCACCCCTGTGCCGCCTACTGCCCAAACCTACCTGACCGAATTTCTGGCGAACTCGGTGACACCACCACTGCGGGACGATTACGCTTTGTACGCGGCTCTTAAAACCCACAATCCCGCCGACAAAAATCTACCCCACACTCACCAAAAAGCTGGCTTCAAGGTGGGGGACAAAGATGAATTTTGGGTTTTTAACCTGCAAACCAAGCAGTATCATCAGGTTACGGCCAGTTGTGTCGCCCTTACGCCACACCTTTATATGTTCCTGGACGATGCTTTCCGCCAGGACGTGCCATCCCTCGTGCAGGTGGCCCAGGCTTTCGAGAGCAAAATTTACCCTACCGACCACCAATATTTCGGCTCGGAGTGGACACCCGGCGTAGATGAAGACCCCCACCTGACTATTCTTAATACACCGCTACAACTGGCTTCCGGTTATTTCAGTGCCAGCGACGAAATTTTGCAGCCTGTCAATCCCTATAGCAACGAACGCGAAATGTTTTATATCAACGTACCGCCCAATACAGGCGCGTCCAGCTTTTACCTGGCGACATTGGCCCACGAATTTCAACATATGATTGAATATCACACTCGCTATAATCAATTTGCCTGGATTAACGAAGCCAGTAGCGTGCTGGCCCAGGTTTACACTGGCTACGGCAGTGGCGGTCTGGAAAACGGCTTTATGAATACACCCGACACCCAATTAGGGGCGTGGACGTGCGGCGGTTGCGGCACGGGGCGTTATTACGGGGTAGGCTATAGCTGGGTTTCCTATCTAAGCGACCATTTTGGCCCTGACCTAATCAAAAATCTGACGGCGGGTGGCCCGACTGTGACCGGCCTCAACTCCGTGGATTTTGCCCTGGCCCAAACCGCCCAGCCCGCGCTCGGTACCCAAGGCGTTTTTAGGGAGTGGGTGGTTGCCAACCTTTTGAACCGTCAGACCACCGACCCAAAATATAATTACCAAAAAATCAACACCCATATCCAGCCTAAAAGCGTGGCGACGCTGCCGACCCAAATTGACGCTAGCACTCATCAGTATAGTGCATCGTATTATGCGGTTGACAACCCAACGGACAGCTTCGACCTCAATTTCGCGGGTCAGACTACAGTGAGCCTGACCGGAACACAGCCGCACAGTGGGCAAATGGCCTGGTGGAGTAACCGGGGCGACAATTCGGACAGTACCCTTAGCCATGACTTTGATTTGAGTGCTGCTACCAATGCGACACTAAAATTTTGGACGTGGTTTGATACCGAGGCCAATTACGATTATCTTTATATCGAAGCCTCCAGCGATGACGGCGCGACCTGGGACATCTTGCCGGGCAAATATACCAGCGATGTTAGCCGCACCGGGCAATCCTTTGGGCCGGGCCTGACTGGACGTAGCCAGCCAGACAAAACCGACCTTAGTGACGGCGACGAAAATACTGCCCAATGGGTACAAGAACAAATAGATTTGAGCCGATACGCGGGCAAAAAGATTAAAGTGCGCTTCCAGTATCTAACCGACGATGCCTACAACAAACAAGGGGCGTTGCTGGACGATGTGGAAATCCCTCAAATTGGCTTCAAAGACGATATGGAGGGCGGCGAAAACGGCTGGCAAGCGGCGGGCTGGACGCGCAATAACAACCAACTGCCGCAGCATTTCGTAGTCAGGGTGGTCAGCCGGGACGAAGTTTGCGGTCAGGCCAGCACTACCGACCTGACCGCCGCCAACTGTATTCAGGATTTGCCCCTGGACGCAGCCAACACGGGCCACCAGCGTTTTGCCTTCCACCAGGCCATCGTTATCGTAGCCCCCTACGCCACCAAAACCCTGCTGCCCACCAGCTTTAAGCTCAATTTTGGCTCGTAATTTGTAACTATTCAAGTTGTCATTTGGCTGCCGCCAATGGACTACCCTGGTATTCTGTGGGAGGCACGTGCCTGTGCCGACTGCACCAGATCTGCTGAATACTCTAAGTCGGCACAGGCACGTGCCTCCCACAATTCAATATACGAGCTATTTCATCATCCATCGGTGCCTGCAATAGGGGCAGCCACCACCAACCGCAACCCGTAACCGCTGCCACCGAGATGCGGATAGTTGAGGCTGCGAACGGCAGAGGCGGCAAAAGACTGATTAACGCTGAACGAGCCGCCCCGCCGCACCCTCACCTCCCCACTGGCATCCACCTTACTGTCTGCTGGTTCTCGGTATTTGTTCAAACACCACTCCCAAACGTTGCCCGCCATATCTTGCGCTTTGCAAACTGCCGCCCCGTCGGGATACATTCCTACCGCGCTGGTCTGTTTCAAGCCTGCCTCGTCCGTATTTGCCCGGTTTGCCTCCCGTTGGCCCCAGAGGTTTCTCGCCCCTCAAGGCCGCCCTGCGCCGCCCATTGCCATTCCCATTCCGTCGGTAGCCGCACCTGGGCATTTTGACCTATCCGAAAACTCTTCCCTTCGATGGGCAACAATTCCTGATCTTTGAGCCGACTATGCAGCCAACGGGCGAAGGCCACGCTTTGATACCACGATACGTTATCGCGCGGGTTATTGAGCGTAGCTGTGCGTGGATTGTCCAGCCCTTGAGGTTGGTATTCGGTGGGCATATCGCGCCACCAGCGGGGGTTATTATAGCCGTCGTGGGCCTGGTAAAAAGCCTGATATTGGGCGTTGGTAATCTGGTATTTGGCGATGTAAAAAGGCGGCACGGCGAAAGTCTGCTTTTCGATGGTTGATTTGCCGCCCGGAGCGACGGGCAGCCACACCATATCGGGCGTGCCGTCTAGCTGCACCCCCACGCCGGGCCGGGTGTCTCCTAATTTGTTCAAAAGTTGCCCAATCTCCAGGCGGCGCGGGTGGGTAGTGCGCGGCTCGGTCAGTTCGCGCAGCAAACGGTTTTGTTCGATGGGGGGCGGTTGGGGGACGGGGGCTGGAGTAGTTCGCTTTGGCTCGACGGCTGGTTTAGCTGCCGTTACAACCGAAGGCCCAACGCTATCCAGCTGGATGCCCAATTCATTAGCACGGAGACGCAAAGCTTTAAGCAACCTTTCGTGGCCGCGCTCTTCAAAATAGTTGACCCAGTGCAAATCACTTAGACGGTCTGGTATCTCGCACGCTTCAAG